>SVGW01000006.1 GCA_015056125.1 Clostridiales bacterium
CAGGAAATGCTGGAAAGCGCCCACCGGGAATGTGAAGATTATACCACCCGGGTGCACGGCGCTGTGGCCCAGATGATGGAGCATGCCGATATCGGCCTTTCTCAGCAACTGGATGCTCTGCGCACATTGCGCCAGGAAATTAACTTAAACCAGTAAGTAACGCCGAAAATGAAAAGAAAACCCTAAGAAAAAACGGAAAATCTCTTGACATAATCGGGCGTCGCGGATATACTATAATGGCTGTCTTGTGGTGCTTTCGATCACAATACACATGAAGTAAATGCCCCTGAGGCATTTTGAATTAGAAGGAGTTGTTGTCGTCATGAAACGTACTTATCAGCCCAAAAAGCGCCAGCGTAACAAGGTTCATGGTTTCCGTGCCCGCATGAGCACCAAGAACGGTCGTCGCGTTCTCGCCGCCCGTCGTCGTCGTGGCCGTAAGGAGCTGACGGTCTAATCCGTTTGCTTCCATTCCTTGCATGGCTTAGCCCGCCCCCGACGCTTGCCAACGTGCATTGAAACGTGGGGCGGGTTTGCTTTGTCTTTCCGGCTATTGAAAAATAGGGGAAAAAGGAATGCAATCCGCCAGGAGGCGTGTATGGAACAGCAGTATCGGCTGCGGAAAAACAGCCAGTTTCGCTATGTATACAGAAAGGGCAAAGGATCGGGCTGCAGGGAGCTTTCCCTAGGATTTGTGCGCGCCCCAAAGCTTCTGGTAGGCTTTGCGGTGAGCAAGAAAATTGGCAACGCCGTTACCCGCAACCGGGTAAAGAGGAGGTTGAGGGAAGCATTCCGAGCTGAATTGCCCCGCCTGAAAAGAGGCCTGTATGTGATTACGGCCAGGGAAGCATCGGCTCAAGCTGATTTTTCCAGGCTGGTGGGCTCGATGCGGTATCTGCTGAAAAAGCAGGGCCTTTACAGGGAAGAAAAGCTATGAAGCGCCTTTTGCTCGCCTGTATCCGTTTTTACCGTCAATCCATCAGCCCGAACAAGCGCCCGTGCTGCCGCTACATCCCCACTTGCTCTGAATACGCTATGACCGCAATCCAGCAATACGGGGCAGCGTGCGGATCATGGCTGGCTATCAGGCGCATTTTGCGCTGTCATCCTTTGGCGAAGGGTGGGTACGATCCGGTGCCCGAGCCTGTAAGCACCATTATTAGGAGGGACGAGAATCCTTGAACGCAATTGCTGAATTTCTCTACAATATCCTGGAAGCAATTACGGGTATTGTGAAAAACCACGGCGTATCCATCATCATTTTTACTACGTTGATGCGCATGGTGTGCATGCCTTTTGACTATAAGAGCCGCAAGAGCATGCGTAAAATGCAGTTGATTCAGCCCAAGCTGAATGCGCTGCAGAAAAAGTATGCCAATGATAAGCAGAAGTATCAGCAAAAGCAGGCTGAACTGATGCGTAAAGAGCACTACAATCCCCTGTCCGGCTGCCTGCCTATGCTGCTGACCTGGCCGCTGATGATCGCCATGTTCACCGCCATGCGTGAAATCGCCAATGAGCAGTTGGCGATGCAGGCGTTCCGCTATCTGGCGGGCGATCCCAATCCCATCATGGCAGCGGATCGCTTCCTGTGGATCAAGAACATCTGGATGACCGACTCTCTCTTTACGCCCATTGCCCCCGATGCCACCAGCCTGCAGATGCTGACAAAGGAAGTGTGGCAGAAAGCTTATGCCATGCTCTCTGAAGAACAGCTGACGGCTATCACTGCCAGTCTGTCCGCGATCGATGGAGCCGTGCTGGATTTTTCCACCACTGATGCCATGCAGCTGACCGTGGCCAATATCGTTAGTGCCCTGCAGAAGCTGGATGGCTATAATGCCGCCGTTGCCACCGTGCCCGGATGGACCGGCCTAAACTTTCTCCTCTTCTCCATCACCCTGTATCAGAATTTCAACGGTTTCCTGGTGCTGCCTGCTTTGGCTGGCGTTACCCAGGTGCTGCACACCAAGCTCAATCCCCAGCAGAATGGGCAGGAGCAGATGGCTGCGCAGAATAACGACCAGAAGAACAGCATGTCCAATTTCATGAAATATTTCTTCCCCATTCTGTCCGTATTCTTCTGCTTGACTTCGAATGCCGGCTTTGCTCTTTATTGGGTCACTTCCAACGTGGTAACCGGTATCCAGAGTGTTGTGATCACGAAGATGCTGGAGCACCAGGATAAGAAGAAAACGAAAAGCGAAGCCGTAGAGGGGGCTAAAAAATAATGAAAAGCTATGAAGTGTCTGCCCGTACCATCGAAGAAGCCATTTCCAATGGCCTGGAGCACCTGGGCGTATCTCTCAGCGAAGTGACGGTGGATATTCTGGAAGAGGGCAGCAAGGGCTTGTTTGGCCTGTTTGGCTCCCGTCCTGCCAAGGTTCGCCTGACGCTGAAAGAAGAAGAAAATGAAGAGAGCATGGCGCATGCCCTCTTTGAAGGCACCCTGGATGAAGAAAAGCCCGCGCCCAAAAAGGAAGAAAAGAAAGCGGCCCCCAAGGCCGAAAAGGCTGCCCCTGCTGCGGAAGCCAAGCAGGAAAAGAAGACCGAAGAAAAGGCTGAAAAGCCCGCGCCCAAGGCCCGCAAGCCCCGCGAACCCAAGGAGCCCAAGGCCCCTGCCGAGCCTAAGGAGATTGTGCCAGCTGAGCAGGCGGATCGCGCTACCGCTGCCGGCCGCGCCCAGGAATTCCTTCAGGAATTGACCAAGCTGATGAATGTGAATGTATCTGTGGCTGTGGCTACGGATGAAGAGGGCAATGTGCGGGTGAATATGGAAGGCGATACCCTGGGCATCCTCATTGGCCGCCGGGGCGAAACCCTGGATGCGCTCCAGTATCTTACCAGCCTGCAGGTGAACAAGGGCCAGAATAATTATACCCGCGTGACCCTGGATACCGAAGGCTACCGCGCCAAGCGGGAAGAAGCGCTGATTCGCCTGGCGAATCGCATGGCCAACCGCGCCCAGAAGACGGGCCGCAAGGTAGCCATGGAGCCCATGAATCCCTATGAACGCCGCATTCTTCATAGCGCGCTGCAGGATCATCCTGCTGTGACCACCCATTCTGAAGGGGAAGAGCCCAACCGCCATGTGGTGATCACCCTGAAGCAGTAATTGGAAAAAATATAAAGCCGGAGGCAGCAGCTTCCGGCTCAGACCGCTGACAAACCCCGCAAACGCAAAAATGGCTGCAAGCATGCGGCCATTTTTGCTTTCTGCGTTGGCGTCGGCAGCAAAACGCGGTCACTTACGTCTATGTAAGCTCCCTTTTTTGCAGCCTCGCCGCCTTGACTTGCAGGGTTTGTCTCAGTCTGCCCAATCATTGACTTTGTCAATGATTTGAGCCGGAGGCAGCAGCTTCCGGCTTTTTAATTTCGCTGTAAAAATTCGACATTCCCTGCAACTTCATTCGACGGCTGGATTTGAAAATGAATCTATAATGAAACCATCCCAAATAAAGGATGGAGGAATGGGAGTGGAGCAGGTGTTGGTGCGCCCAGAAAACAGGCGCACAAAAAAGGGGGAAATGAATGCATCGTCCAAGCTGAAGGCGGCGCTTGGGTGGCTGGGGCGAAGGCTGCCAGGGGCCGCCGCCTTTTTTCTACTGAGTATTGCCCAGTGTTTTTCTGTGCCTTCTCCCTATGCCATTTGTTGCCTGGCTGCCCTGATCAGCGCCCGGGTGCGCCCTTATGGTGCCGTGATAGGGGTAACGACAGGATTTTTATTGCGAATCGCGTGGGGCATTTCCTGGGATTTGGAGCAATTGATCGCCTGTCTGGTATGTTTATTTGCCATGAAGCGGCGCTTTCGAAAAACATGGGAAATATCCCTAATGGCGGGGCTGATTTTGCTGGGGCGGGCCATGCCCGGCATCATAAAGGCCGAAGAGATGCAAAGCGTCATTCTTCATATTACCAGCGTGCTATTGGGCGTTGCTTCCATGCCGGCCCTCTGCCGGGCAGCCCAGATCATTCGCAATCGGCGGATGCAATTGGAGGAGGATGATCTATTATGTATGCTGCTGCCCTGCCTTTTAATGATTGCAGGCAGCGGGCGTTTGGCGGCATTTGGCGGAAATATTGGCTATTGCCTATCTGCTGTGCTGGTGCTGATGCTTTCCTGGATGACGGGAGGCACCATTGGCATTTGCGGGGGAATGGCCTGCGGGGCAGCGCTGCTGATTGGCGGGCAGAATGCCCTGATGCTGATTAATCTTTCCTTCGGCGCATTTGTGGCAGGGCTCTTTCAAAGAAAAAACAGGCTACTGTCGGGATGCGGATTTTTGCTGGCATCCGCTGCCATTACTTATCTGACGGCCTTTGCATTTGTGCCTTCTCTTTTTTTCCCCGGGATGATTGCAGCAATATCATTTTGTATTCTTCCGGGAAGATATATCCGGCGCATGGCCTTATGGGTGAGGCGCATTCGCTGGACCAAGCCCAAGGACAATGCCTATACCCGACTAAAAATGCAGCGCTGGGTGCGTGCTATTGAACAGATTGCCAGCGCCCTGCCAAAGCCACGGATGGAGGAAAGAGATACCGAGGAAGAAAGCGAAGAGATAACCGAAAAGCTCTGCCTGGAATGCGATCGGTTGCCCATCTGCTGGCATGAGCAATTTGACAGAACCAAAGGGGCTATGATGGCTTTGACAGAGCGACAAGGGCCGGAAAGCTACTTGCACTTGATCAATGAGCATTTTTCATTTTGCGAAAGAATTGGCAGGATCCCCGGAATTTTAAATGAAATGGATGAAGCGAGGCAAAAGCGCTGCCAGCGGGTGATGTGCGCAGAATATGAGCGTGCCATGATTCAAACCCATCTTTCCGCCCTTTCTCAGGCGGCGCAGCTGATCAGCCTGGAGGGAAGCAGCCAGGATGGGGAAGAGGGATATTGGCTTTCTCAAGTGGAGGACGCCATCGGTGCTATCCGTTTTCCAGGAGAAGTAGCCTTTGCCAAAAGGGTGGACGGGCGGATGGCGGTATGCCTGAAATGCGATCCTTTGGCGATCCGAGCCCATTCCCAGGATGCCCTTGTGCAGCATATCAGCATCCGGCTCCACGCGGCCATGCAGATTACCGAGAATAAAAACGGAAAAATATTACTGGAAGAAGAGCCGCCCTTGGTTGTATTTACCGGCGTGGCCACGGCCTGTGCCATGGTAAAGGAGCGTGAAGGAGAAAGAATGGCGCGGGATAACGGCGATGCAGTGCTGGTGCGCCAGCTTTCGGGCGGCCAAGCTGTATTGGCGCTGAGCGATGGCATGGGCCATGGAGCAGGCGCGCAGGATGAAAGCCGTAAAACCTTGGAGCTGCTGGCGCACTGCATAGAAGCAGGATATACCAGAAGCCAGGCCATGACGGCGGTAAACGGCATGATGCTTTCCGCTACCGGGGGCGAAAAATTTGCTACGGTGGATTTGTGCATGATGGATTTGTGGACGGGAGAAGCATGGCTGAATAAGCTGGGCGCCTGCGCCTCCGTGCTGGTGCAGGGGCAAAAGCTGAGGGTGATTGAAGGAGAAGCGCTGCCCCTTGGGATTATTGAATATGTGGTGCCTATGGAACACAGGTTTATGCTGGGGGAAGGAGATCTTTTGCTGCTGATGAGCGATGGCATCACTGATGCTTTTTCATCCGAGGAAGAAATTTATGGCGTAATCCGAAAAAAACGGGATGAATCCCCCCAGCGCATGGCAGAATCCTTGCTGCAAGCAGCGCTTATGGCAAGCAACGGCTTGGCCCAGGATGATATGACGGTGCTGTGTGCCAGAGTGGCCAGCCGGCATCCGGAAAGAAAAAGACGGGCGGGAATTGCATAAAATGAGTATATTGAGATTTTAATCGAAACGGTCACGGCATTGCGCATTGCCGTGACTTGTTTTTTGCTTATATACATGATAATATAAAATAAATGGGGATTCACCTTGAGAAACTTGCAAAGGAGATGAGCGCATGTACCCGGTGCTATTGGGAAGTGCCAATCTATTGATTTATTTCGTAATAGCCGTTATCCTTGCTTTTTCGGGGCGCATGCTATTCCCGATCCCGGAAGAGGTGTTTCGGAAGATCCTGCATTTTATTTTGCTGGGTTCATTTTATGTGTTGATCATTTCTTATCCCACATGGCTCATTACTGCATTGGCGGCCATTGCTTTTGAGATCATTGTTTATCCGGTTCTCTTGTGCCTTGAAAGAATCAAAAAATATTCTGAATTTACTACAGAAAGAAAGTCCGGCGAATTGAAGCAGAGCCTTTTGCTGGTTTATACCATGTTTGCCATTGTGGTTGCTGTTTGCTGGGGAGGCTTTGGCGATAAATATCTCGCTCTTGCAAGCTTTTATGCCTGGGGGATCGGTGATGCGGCAGCAGCTTTGATCGGCAAAAAATATGGAAAGCATAAAATTCATGCTCCAGGCTTGGATGGCAAGAAGAGCTATGAAGGAACCGTTTCCATGTTTATTACGTCCTGGATCAGTGTGGTTTCCATTCTGATCTGGCGCGGCGGAATGGGCGCTGCCTCATGCGTGATCATCGGCGCGATTGTGGGCGCGGTAAGCGCTGTGGCAGAGCTTTATTCCAAAAACGGAAATGACACCGTTATTTGCCCGCTTGCAGCCATGATCGCGTTATTGCCGATGGTTTATCTCTTGGGGGGTATGTGATGAAGAACAAAAAATCCGGCACGAAAACCTTGCTTATGTCCGTGCTTATGAGTGCGCCGGGGCCGCTGATCATCGGCCTGGGCCTGATCGTTGGCCAAAGCTCTACACAGATCGCTGATTTTGTGCGCAGAACTGCGGAGCTTCTGGGCATTATTGTGGCCTATGCGGTGTATAGAATAACGGCAAGGGAAGGCATGGGGAACGGCCAAAGGGAGCGCTTGGAGCGGTTTTCCAATATTTTTGTGGGCGCCATGATGTGCCTTGGCGGTTCGCTGATGCTGTGGCTGGCTTTTGCAGCGAACAATACGGATAAAGGCAATGTGATTCCGGGCCTGGTTATTGCTTTACTGGGTGTTGTGGCCAATACGCTTTTCTGGTTAAAATACAGAAAGCTTAATCAGGCGGAGCCCAATGCCATTATGGCGGTGCAGACACGGCTTTACAGGGCCAAAAGCCTTGTGGATGGCTGTGTTACCATTGCTTTATTATCCGTTACGCTGTTTCCGGGAACTGATATTTCTTATTATCTGGACTTTGTAGGATCAGTGATCGTAGCCCTTTACCTCATTTGGTGCGGGATAAAAACGATCCGGGAAAGGGCGAGCAAATAACTGCGATTCCATAAAATGAAAATGCCAAGCTGCATCTGGGCAGCTTGGCATTAATTTATTGAATGCGGCTTTTAGTGGGGCAAAGGGCTCTTATACATCAGTTCTCCGGCTACGGAAATCTGATCGCAGATGAGATCGGTCATCTTCTGGCCCTCTTCCCCGGCAGAGAGCACATTGGCTACCGCCGCTTCCACACATCCGGCCTCCACGGGCAGATCCAGAGAAAAGCGAAGCATCTTGGCCACGGAAAGGGCGGCGGCAGCAGGATTGAGCTCTTCATCATCCACAACCGGGGGAATGAATGGCGCATACACACCCAGGTGATCATGGAAGGAAAGATCATGCATCAATAGGGGCTGAGTGCACAGGGCGGTAGCAGATGCGTGAAGAATGCTGCCTGCATAGGGCGGGCAAAGGAGCATGCCCATGCGGAATGGAGAAGTAACCAGGGCGGATGCTGCATCCGGCGCAGAAAGGGAAGAAAGAGGCACCTGGGGCTGGGACACTTCCTGCACACGAAGAGCAGCCTCCCATTCCGTCTTTGCAGCCCCTGAGGGGGCCACATGCACAATGCCTGCCTCCATCTCCTTGGCAAAGCGAAAAGCCGCCTGGGCGCCTTCTCTGAGGGTTTCTGGGTCAAGAGAAAGGATTTGAGCCAGCCAGAGACTTACAGGAGCCTCGTGGCGGCCGCACAGCGCTTCGGGCACGCAAAGGGAACGGATGCGAATGGGCAAATCCAGGGCATCGTAAAGATCCAATGCGCCTGGGCAGGCAGCATCCCCCAGGAATACGGCATGGCAATCCTGGCAGGCCTCCACCGTTTCCTGGGTGAGGGCTTCCTGATAAGCTTCCAGGGATTCCTCCCCAATTTTTTCTTGCATCAGGGAAATACTGTGCCCAAAGGAAGCGGATACCTCGGTGAGAATCTGCTGGGCATATTGGCACATCACTTTTCCGGCTGCGTTGCCGTTGAGGAGCATGATTTTGGCGCGCACGGCGGCATCATCCTTTGCGATATATAATCAGGGGATCAATCCCATTCAAGGGGGTAGGACTCCACGGCATAATCCAGGGATTTACTGTTTTTGCGCATGGTATCCAGCACGGTGGTGATATTGCTTTGCTCGGTGAGGGGGGTAATGGCAAAATCGTTGTAATCCTTGCGGGAGGAAATGCGGCAGGGAATGATGCGGAAAGAGTTATCGGTAATTTCGCCATCCTTGATTTTAAAGCGGGTTTGGAAAATGAAAGTGAACATATCGCTGGGCTTATTATTGCCTGCAAAGGAGCAATTGGCCAGAGAATAGACGATATACTTGTCTTTATAGCACTCGATGGGGTTGATGCGGTGGCTGTGATGGCCCAGCACCAAATCAGCGCCGGAATCAATGGCGGCGCGGCCCAGCATCACCTGATTATCCCGGGGAGAATAGTCCAGCTCATTGCCCCAGTGGAAGGAAACGATTACCAGATCGCAGGTTTCTTTGGCTTTGGCGATATCATCGGCTACTACGTGCTTAAGTTCCTGGGAAGTGATGGGCTGATTCAGGGTCTGATAAGCCAGCATAGCGATTTTAACGCCCTGCACTTCATATACGCCCATGTTGCCCTTGTTGCTCCATACGATGCCAGCCTTTTCCATGGTGGCGATGGTGGAGGCAATGCCGGCGTCGCCAAAATCGCCCACGTGATTATTTTCCATGGTAACGGCTTCCACACTGTTGCTGGACAGGGCTTCCACATAGCTGGTGGGCGCCAGGAAGAGATAGCTGTTTTCCCGCTTATTGGAGGGGATGCTGTATTCATCCGCCAGCACGCCTTCAAAATTGGCGATGGTGAGATCATCGGCTTCAAAAATTTCCTTCACGTTGCGGAAAATGAAGTTGATGTCGCCGTCTTGCTTATTCAGCTCTTTCTCAAAAATGGATGTGCCGCTGTGCTGCACGTTGCGGCCAATGGTCACATCGCCTACGGCCGTGATGGTTACGTGGACGGAGCCATCCGCCTGGATCAGAGGCGTGGCGGTAGGAACGGGCGAGGGTTCGGGAGAGGGGGTTGCGTTGGGGTCGGGCGTTGGGGTGGGAGGATTGAGCATTTCATACAGAGAAACCTCCTCTTCTTCCTCCGCCTGCACGGCCAGCACATTCAGCGTGACCAGCATCAGAAGCACAAGCGCAACAGACCAGATTTTTTTCATGGTTTCCTCCTTGATCAAAGCAGGTTACAAAGATTGAATGAATTTTTCCATCCGGGAGAAGGCTTCCAGCATCAATTGCATACCCGTGGCATAGCAGCAGCGAATATGCCCGCTTCCGCTTTGGCCAAAGGCATCGCCGGGAACGCAGACCACCTTTTGCTCCTTAAGCAGGCGGGTGCAAAATTCTTCGCTGGAAAGCCCGGTTTTGGCAATGGAGGGGAAGCAATAGAAAGCGCCCCGGGGCTCAAAGCAATCAAGGCCCATTTCTCTCAGGGCGTCCACCATCACCCTGCGTCGGCGATCATAACTGGTGCGCATGGTTGCCACGTCGTCATAGCCGTTTTCCCGGCCGTGCTTCAGGGCCTGGATGCCGGCCACCTGGGCCTGGCGGGGAGCGCACATGATGGCATATTGGTGGATTTTATTCATTTCATAGAGGATTTCCCGGGGAGCACAGGCATAGCCCAGGCGCCAGCCGGTCATGGCAAAGGCCTTGGAAAAGCCATTGATCAGAACGGTGCGCTCCTGCATGCCGGGAAGGGATGCAAAGGAGAGCATTTCGCCTGCATAAGTGAGCTCGATATAGATTTCATCGGCGATCACCAATAAATCATGCTTTGCTGCTACGGCAGCGATTTTTTCCATTTCTTCCCGGGTCATTACGGCGCCGGTAGGATTGTTGGGATAGGGAAAGATCAGCGCACGGGTTTTTTCCGTGATAGCTGCTTCCAGGCGGGCGGCCGTTAAGCGAAATTCATCGGCAGCCAAGGTGGGAACGGCCACAGGCACGCCGCCTGCAAAGGTGACACAGGGGGCATAGCTCACATAGCCGGGATCCGGAATGATCACTTCGTCTCCGGGGCGCAGGCACACCCGAAGCGCCAGGTCGATGGCTTCGCTGGCGCCCACCGTGACCATGATTTCCTTGGCAGGATCGTAGGAAACATGGAAGCGACCGGAAAGATACTGGGCAATTTCTTCCCGCAGGGAGAGCAGGCCCATATTAGGGGTATACTGGGTTTCGCCATCCAGCAGGCTTTCGATGGCGGCGTTGCGAATGTGATAGGGCGTTACGAAATCCGGCTCGCCAACGCCCAGGGAAATGGCGCCCTTCATGGTGCCCGCAATATCAAAGAAGCGGCGGATACCGCTGGGGGGCACCTGGGCTACATGGGGGGATACGAAGCGATTGCTCACGGAGATACCGCCAGCCGCTTATCGGCGGTTTCGCCCACGAATACTACGCCATCCTGCTTATAGCGCTTGAGCACAAAGCTGGTGGCCGTGCCGGTAACGGTATCCAGCGGGCTGAGTTTTTCGCTGACAAACAGGGCCAGCTCCTTGAGGGTTCGTGCTTCTACCAGCACCAGCAGGTCATAGCTGCCGCTCATGAGATACACGCTTTTTACTTCATCAAAGCGATAAATGCGGCCTGCAATGGCGTCAAAGCCCATATCCCGTTGGGGGGTTACTTTCACTTCAATCATGGCTTCCACCCGCTCCCGGTCGGTGCGGTCCCAATTGATGATGGGAGAGTAGTGGAGGATCACCCGGTCGTTTTCCAATTCCTCAATGGCCTGGGCCACTTGGGTAAGCTGGCTTCCGGTCATAACGGCAATGCGTTCCAGAGGTGTGCGGCAATCTTCGTTCAGGATTTCAAGAATCTGCATTTTTAAGGATTTCATAGCTGCCTCCTGATTATTCGTTCATCAGTTCATCGGCCAGGGCGATGAAGGAATCGATCTGCTTTTCGTATACCTTCAAGGATTCCCGCCAGAAATCTGCGCTACGCACATTGATGCCAACGCTCTTGGCTACATCGGCGATCATACCCGAGCCGCAGGAGCGAAGCAGCTGATTATACCGGGGCACAAAGGTAGCGCCCTTTTCCTGATACTGAGCAAACACGCCGGCGCCAAAGAGCTGGCCGAAGGCGTAGGGGAAATTGTAGAAGGAGAGGCCGGAGAAATAATAGTGGCATTTGCAGGCCCACATGTAGGGATGGCGCACTTCCTTGGAAAGGCCATCGCCGTAGCTCTGCTCCTGAGCAGAGAGCATCAGTTCCTTGAGCTCATTTACGGAAAGGGTGCGCTCCTTGCGCTGCTCAATCACCGCGGATTCAAAGAGATAGCGGCTGTAAATATCCACGATGGTCTGGGTGGTTTCCATGAGGTTGCCTTCCAGCAGCGCAAATTTTTCCTTTTTTTCGGCCTGGGCCATGGCGGCGTTGGCCAGCAGGGTTTCATTAAAAATGGAGGCGGTTTCAGCCAGGGGCATGGGGGCATCAATCATGCAGGCGGGAAGACCGGCCATGCAGCGGTTGTGCCAGGCGTGGCCCAGCTCATGAGCCAGGGTGGATACATCGGAGAAGGAGCCAGCAAAATTGGTGAGCACCCGGCTCTGATCCAGGTGATGCAGTTCAGAGCAGAAAGCGCCGCCACCCTTGCCTTCCCGGGGGAATACATCGATCCAGCGGTTGTCAAATGCCTCGGCAATGAACGCGCCCATTTCAGGGGAAAACTTACTCATTTCATAAATCAGCTTTTCCCGGGCTTCCTCGATGGTATAAGTCTTGGGGGTATAGCCCTTGGGAGAAATGGGGGCGAAAAGATCATAGAAGGGCAGGCCGTCCTTGTGTCCCAGAATTTCGCCCTTTTTGCGCAGATATTTGCGGAAAGCGGGCAGGGATTCCCGGATGGCGGTGAGCATGGCGTCCAGGGTTTCTCTGTCCATATTGGACTGGAACAGGGTTTGATCCAGAATGGAATCAAAATGAGTGGCTTCAATGGTGGTAAGGGCCTCGCCCTTGATGCTGTTTAAGCAAGCCGCCATGGGAATTTCAATCTTGGCGTAGGAGGCGATTTCGGCTTCGTAAGCATCCTTTCTCACCTGGGGATCGGGGTCATAGGCCTTGGCACGGGCAGCGGCCAGAGGAATCTGTTCGCCCCGGTAATCTACCATCAAGGTAGCGTCCAGTTTATCCCGGAGGTTGGAGAAAGCATCGCCGCCGGTCAGGGACATTTTCAGCATCCATTCTTCAATGGCGGGATCCATCAGATGCTTGGCGGCTTCCTTTTGCTGGCGCAGAGAGAAATCCACCGCCTTGAGCTTTTCGCTGGAAGCAATCAATTCTTCCAGATTATCAAGGCTGCCCACATAGCGGGTGTAGGCGGAGGAAAGGAGGGACAGCTGCACAGAAAATACCATCAGCCGATCCATCAGCTGCTGGGCGGGCTCGTTGGTGGCTTCAGTGGCCAGGGTAAGATTGGCAAAGCTGCCAAGGCGGCTGGTGAGGCGGCTAATTTCCTCCATGGCATCGGTCATATTTTCCAAAGCTTCCTTGGGATCGCCATTCATCAATCCCTGGGCTTTTTGAGAAAGCTGCTGGAGCATAGAAAAATCTTCTTCGATTTTTGGATCGTTAAAATCCTGATAAAGAACGCTTAAATCCCAGGTATATTCCATTTTAGGAGCCTCCTCATTAAAATCTTTTTTCGGCCACGGCCTGTAGGCAGGTTTCCTTGCTTTCTTCCAGATGATGATGCATCAGGGTTTTCAAGCCTTCCAGATCCCTGTTTTCCAAGAGATCCACCATCTGATGATGCTCTTTGTGGGCATTGGAGCGGCGGATGATATTGGAAATGGTAAGGGCAGAGAAGCGGGTAATATATTCTTCCTGGCTGTCAATCACCCGGAGAATGCGCTTTTTATCGGAAAGATGCTCAATGGCGCCGTGGAAAGCGCGGTTGTGAATCGCAACGGCGTTCACGTCCTCCTTTTCATGGGCGATATCCATTTCATGCAGGATATTGCGCAAATTTCCAATCGCTTCCTCCGTTACATTTTCCACCACAGAGGGCAGAATCAGCATCATCATGGCGTTGCGGATGGTAAAAATTTCATCGATATCACTGATGGTGAAGGCGCGCACCACTACGCCCCGGTGAAGCAGATATTCCACCAGGCCGTCTCTTTCCAATTTGCGCAGGGCCTCCCGGAGGGGGGTGCGGCTAATATGCAGCTGCTCTGCATAAACGGTTTCCACTATTCGGGAACCGGCAGGAATTTCGCCGGTAATAATGGCGTGCTTTAATTGCTCATAGGCGATATCGCGAATGGGCCGGCTTTCCATCGTTGCATCAAAAGTCTGGTTTGCCATAAGGACTCCTCCCATTGGAATGTTTGTATACAGTATCCATAATACAATTGAAAAACAATGATGTCAAGTTTTCCGGATAAATTCGGAAATATGATGAAATTTTGAGAAAAATATGATAGAATTTGCAAAGGGAGGCGAGAAAAATGGCGGAAAAGCTGGGCGAAAAAATGATGGCAAGGCTGGGCGTTTGGGTTGGAAACCTGCTATTTCCCCGGGGCGCCAATTGCCTGTGCTGCCATGATCCACGGCTTGCCGCTTTGGAAGACTGCCTGTGTGATCGCTGCCGGGAGGAACTTAAAAATCTTCGCGTACCCCCTGAAGCCTGCGACAGATGCTTATCGCCTGTGAAGAAGGGGAAGAAATGCTCCCGCTGTGCTTCTGCCTTGATGAAGGAAATCGACAGGGTATTTGCGCCCTATCAATATAAAAACGCTGTGCGCACCCTGATTCATGCGTTCAAATTCAATGCCTGCAACGAAGCGCTGCCCATTCTTGCAGATGCAATGGAAATGGCGCTTGCTGAGCGGGATTTTGATTGCCTGGTGCCGGTGCCTCTGCATCCCAAAAGGCTTCGCCAGCGGGGCGTGAATCAGGCGCT
This sequence comes from Clostridiales bacterium, assembly GCA_015056125.1. Lineage (GTDB taxonomy): Bacteria > Bacillota > Clostridia > Christensenellales > Aristaeellaceae > RUG563. Next base: position 14,232 of record SVGW01000006.1, read on the forward strand.
TTTAATGGCGGAAGCGCTGGCCCGGCGTACCGGGATTCCGGTGTGCGAATTACTCCGACGGGTGCACTACCACAGGCCCCAGAGCCTGCTTTCCGAAAAGGAAAGAATGAAAAATGTGGAAGATGCCTTTCTGGCAGAAGAAACGGCGAAGGGGCTGAAAATATTGCTGATCGATGACGTGCGCACCACCGGCAGCACGGCTCATGCCTGCGCCAAGGCGTTGAAGAAAGCAGGGGCATATAGCGTGAGCCTGTGTACGGCGGCAGTGGTTTATAAGTATCCACGAAAAAAATCCCGGCCATAGCGCCGGGATTTTCATATGACAAATTATTTGACGGTGAGAACCACCTTGCCGATGTTTTCGCCCCGCTGGAGGATATCGTGGGCTTCGGCGGCCTGGGTGATGGGCAGAGTCTTATAGATGGTGGGCTTGAGCATGGAACCGTCTTCCACCTTGGGCCATACATCCCTGACCAGGCTGGCCAGGATCTGGGCCTTCACGCTGGGATGACGGGAGCGCAGGGTACTGCCGATAATGCGCACGTTGCGCACATAGATATTTTTAAGGTCTACCTGGGTCATGTTGCCGGCCAGGGTGGCAATCATGATCCAGCGGCCGCCCCGCTGCATATAGGGCAGGCAAGGCCCCATCATTTCGCCGCCCAGGCAGTCGATGGCCACGTCCACAGGATGGCCTTCATCCAGCTGCTCTTTGAGCACCTGGGCGATATCCTGCTTACGGCTGTTTACGATCACATCAGCCCCCAGATGCTTGATGGAAGCGGCAATTTCATCGGAGAGCACGGTGGTGATCACCCGGGCACCGAAGGCCTTGGCCATGGGGATCACCACGCTGGCCAATCCGCTTGCACCGGCGTGCATGAGCAGGGTATTGCCTTCCTTAATACCGCCTTCCAGGAAAAGATTGAGATAAGCGGTAGCGAAAGCTTCCGGCATAGCAGCAGCTTCCACCAGGGAGCAATTGGCGGGAACGGGCATGAGCATATCATATTTTACGGATACATATTCCGCATAGCCGCCGCCGCCCAGGAGCGCGCATACCTGATCGCCGATTTTCCAATTGGATTTTTCTTTGGCCTCTGCGCCCATTTCCTTGATCACGCCGGCCACCTCCAGGCCCATCCATTCGGGGCAGCCGGGAGGCGGGGGATAATCCCCGGCCCGCTGCATCAGATCGGCGCGGTTGAGAGCGGCGGCGTGGATTTCCACCAGCACATCTTCGGAGGATAATACGGGATCGGGCACATTGGACCAGGTGAGTTCTTGTTCTTTACCAACGAGAATCGCTTTCATGGGAAAACCTCCTGAAATATAATAATTATTTGATATCGTTTGTGGGGGCGTGGCCGAAATATTGCTTATAGGCCCGGCTAAACTGGTAAATATCGCAGTAGCCTGCTTCTTTGGCCACGTGCTGAATGGGCATTCTTTCCTGGATCAGGCGGCGGGCATGCTCCATACGGATGGTTTTTAAATATTTGGCGGGGGCCACGCCATATTTTTCCTGGAAGAGGCGGCGGAAATAGACGGTGCTGATGTGCAAGGTTTCCGCCAGCATCTGGCAGGTGATCTTTGGATTTGAAAAATCCTCCCGCATAATGGAAAGGGCAGGAGCCAGGAATTCCTCTGCCCGGTCCGGGCGCTTTTGATTATTCTGACAGCGATAGAAAATTTCATAAAGCATGGACAGAATGGAAAGATTTCCGCCCGGGGCGTGGGACGCTTTGAGATGAGCGATTTTATTGAAATATTCCTGAAATTCCAAGGGGGAGATGCCGCTGAAAGTGGTGAGGCGATCGGGCACGCCCTCTGCATGGAAATTGAATACCAGGCTGTAGCCTTCTCCGCATTCAATGGAATAGCTGGCGCCGGCAGGAACAAAGAGAAAATGATCCTTATTGATCAGATGGGGCGCGCCATCCTGGGTATAGACGTAATCACCGGACAGGGGAACGATCATGGCGGAGGCCGCCCGTTTTTTTACGCTTACCCGATTGCCCTGGTCATGATACACCCGGAGGACATTTACAAATTCTTTTACCACAAGGGATGAAAAATCCATACACATCCTCCTTTTTATTAATTCGGCAAAATTATATCACAAAATAAAAGGATAAGCAAGAAAAATAAGATCATTTCTGCTAAATAAATAATCGTTTTAGTTATTGATAAAAAAGTGGGAAAGTAGTATGCTAAAAAAAATCAAATGAAATGAGGCGAAGAAACATGCGATTTGAAGGAAAAGTAGCTGTAGTGACCGGTGCCGGTCGGGGAATTGGCCTTGCCTGCGCGGCGGAACTGCTGGAAGGCGGCGCTTATGTGGTGGTCATGGATGTGGCGGAAGCGGCCCTTGCGGAAGCGGATGCCCGCCTGAAGGCCATCGGAAGCGCATATGAACTGATGGTATGCGATGTAAGTGATGAAGACAAGGTGAAGGAACTGCTTAAGGGCGTGGAAGAAAAGCAGGGCCATATTGATATTTTGATCAACAATGCCGGCATTTACCGGGAAGGTAGAGATCGGTTTGTCAACCAGAAAAGCGATGTGTGGAAGAAGCGCATTGACGTGAATATCTACGGAACCCTCTATCCCACCCATGCGGTGCTGCCTGGCATGATTGAGCGGAAATACGGCCGCATTGTGAACCTGGCTTCCGTTGCAGGTGTGTATGGACTGCGCAACATGGTGGACTATTCCCTCACCAAGGGCGCCGTGATCGCCTTTACCGCTGCCCTTGCTAAGGAAGTGGGCCCCCACAACATCACTGTGAATGCTATTTCTCCCGGCAATATCAGCGTGGATGGGACGGATAGATCCGGCATGTCTTTCCTGGAGCGCTCCGGTACCCCGGAAGAATGCGCTCATGCCATTTGCTTCCTGGCCAGCGATGACGCCAGCTTTATTTCCGGCCAGAATTATCAGGTGGACGGCAGCCGGAAAACGATGTAATCATTATCACCATCAATATGCCTGCTTCCCTTCTTGGAGGCAGGTTTTCTTTTGCTCTTACGCTTGCCTTTCCAAAGAAATTTGATATAATAAATAAGATAGCAAACCTACCATGGAAAGGATACAGCATGCGATTCACCTTTTGCCCGCTGTATAGCGGGTCCAGCGGAAATGCGCTGTTTATCGGCGCAGGAGACACCCGAATTTTAATAGACGCCGGAATGCCCGGAAAAGCCATTGAAGGCGCGCTGAGAGAAATCGGCATTTTGCCGGAAACATTGGATGGCATTGCCGTTACCCACGAGCATAGCGACCATGTAAAAGGCGTGGGGATTATAAGCCGCAAATATCACGTACCCATTTATGCTAATGAGCGCACCTGGAACGCTATGGCCCGCTCCATTGGCGAAGTGCAGCCCCGGGATCGGCGGATTTTTGAGGATGAAGAGGATTTCTATATTGGGGATCTGGCTCTGCATCCCTTTTCCATCCCTCATGACGCGGCGGACCCTGTGGGCTACCGGGTGTTTTACGGCGGGCGCAGCGTGGCAACGGCTACGGATATGGGGTATATGCAAAAAAAAGTATTGAAAATTCTTTCCGGGGTGGACGTGCTTTTGCTGGAAAGCAATCATGATCCCGATCTGTTGATGCAAAATCCCCATTATTCCTCCTATCTAAAGCAGCGGATTCTCAGCAATCACGGCCATTTATCCAATGAGGCCAGCGCAGAAGCGCTTTTGAAGCTGTATGAAACCGGGGTGCGCCAGGTGCTGCTGGGGCATTTGAGCGCAGAAAATAACACGCCGGAATTGGCCCTGGCTACGGCAATGGAAAAGCTGTGCCAGGCAGGAATCGCCGTGAATGAAGAAATCGGCCTGGGCCTTGCCTGGCGGGACCGGGTGAGCAAAAAATTTGAAATAGAGTGAAGAAAAGCGAGGAAAAAATATGAAGCTGCATATTCTGGGCTGCCATGGGCCTTTTCCCGGAGCGGAGGGCGCCACATCCGGCTATCTTATTGAGCATAAGGGGCAGGCGATTCTCATGGACTGCGGCTCCGGCGTGCTGGGGCGGCTGATGAAAAAGTGGGATCCTAAAGAGCTTAGCGGCATTGTGATGAGCCATCTTCATTTTGATCACGCCTGTGATCTATTGGTGCTGCGGTATTATCTGGAGAAGATGGGGAAGCAGATCAAGGTGTATGTGCCGGGGGAAGATCAATCTCCTTTCCGGGCGCTTCTGGAATCTTCTGCCTTTGAAGTGCTTCCGTATCCTGAAAAGCTGACCCTGGCGGGGCTTGATATTACTTCTTTCCCGGTGCGCCATCCCGTTCCCTGCCGGGCGATTCGCTTCACCGATGGTGAAAAAACGCTGGTATTCACCGGCGATACCAACAATTGCGATGGACTTTCCGATTTTGCGAAAGGCGCGAATGTATTGCTGGCGGACGGCGCATTTCTGGAAAGCGAATGGAATGAGAAGCTGCCCCATATGAGCGCAGCGGGCACGGCTCGCCTGGCTGTGGAAGCCAAGGCGGAAAGGCTGTATGTGACCCATCTGCCCATTCACCATGCGCCGGAAACCCTGGAAAATGAAGCCAAGGCGATTTTTCCCCATGCGCAGGCAGTGAAGCCCGGGATGGTGATCTCCCTGTGAAGAAGATACGCCCGTTCCATCATCAGCGGCCCCTGGCGGCGTTTGCCCTTGCCTATGGCGCCGGGATATGGGCGGGCGTTCGCTTTTCCTGGCAGCCGATTCCGATCCTGTTGGCATTGCTCCTTTCTGTGGGGCTGATCATTCTGTTAAAGAAAGGCGGCAGGCGAGCCATTGCCGGATGGATGTGCGCGGCATTATGCGCAGGCTACCTGCTGGCGGGCCTTATTTGCAACCCTTCTTTGCCGCCCAAGGGCCGCTATCTGGTGACGGGTATTGCGGCTCAGGATATGGTGATTCGGGAGGATGGAAAGGTGGGCGGGTATCTTGAACAAGTTACCCTGGAAGGCGATAACGTCAAAACCGATGCTCCCAGGGTGTATTGGACATATGTGCCGGAGGCGGATCATCCCTTTTTGCCCCTGGAGGGACAAAGCGTATCCTTTTTGGCCACTCTCTATTATCCGAATGATCAGGATAACCCCTATGGCTTCGATTTTCGGCTTTTCCTTTTGCAAAGGGGCGTTTCCATCGGTGTATCCGGGGCTAACGATGCCGTGATTACCGGCACGCCCACAAGGGGCGTTGCCTCTCTTTTTTATCAGGCCAGAAAAGCATTGAGCAGGCAGATTCAATTGATCTTTGGGGAAGAAAGCGCTTTGCCCGAAGCGTTGCTGGTGGGCGTGAAGGATCATTTGCCGGAGGAAACCACCCGGCTTTTTTCCGATGCGGGCGTTGCGCATATTCTTTCTGTATCCGGTCTCCATGTGGCGTTATTGGCCAGCGTGCTCATGTGGCCGCTGCGCAGCTTATTATCGCCCGGGAAAAGATTTGGCGTGATGAGTATATTCCTGGTGGCGTATTGTGCGCTGCTGGATTTTGCTGCGCCGGTGGTGCGGGCGTCGCTGCTTTTGCTCTTTGCCCAGGCGCGAAGGATGGTAAGGAAGGCACCCGACCAATTGACTACGCTGGCGGCTGCATTCCTGATGATTTTGCTGGTACGCCCCTTGGATTTATTTTCGGCGTCCTTCCAGCTTTCCTTTGCCGCCGTGCTGGGCATTGCGCTTTTTACCGAGCAATTGACGGCCAAATTGCATTTTTTCAAATTTCGATCCGTGATGGAAGGCTGCGCTGTGACGATCGGCGCCACAGCCGGCACGGCAATTCCTACTATTCAATTGTTTAACCGCTTTTCAATCATTGGAATATGGATCAATCCGGTGGTTTGCGCATTTTTATCCATTCTGCTTCCTGTCTATGCGCTTGTTGCGCTGGTGGGATGCATCTATCTGCCTTTGGGGCAGATGCTGGCAGGACCGGTGAATTTTGCAGCGTCTTTGGTGATTCGGGGCATTGAATGGATGGGCGCGCTGCCTTTTGCCACGGTGAATTGCCCGAATCTTCCTTTCTATGTGGTGCTTGCGCTGGTATTTGCCATGCTGCTTTTCAGCCGTTATGTGGTGTGGCCAGGAAGAACACGGCTGATAGCCGGCGTGTGCAGCGTGGCAGCGGCGACGATGATTTGGCCCCTGTCCACATGCCGGGATGTGCAGTATATTCAATTGGATGCAGGCCAAGCGGATTGCGCCATGGTGCTGGATGGAAATGAAACCTGGGTGCTGGATGCAGGCGACTATGGCGGCGATTTGGCTTCTTACCTAAAGGCCACAGGAAGAAGGGCCGATCATGTGCTGATCACCCATCTTCATAGCGATCATTGCCTGGGTCTCAATGAGCTGATGGAAGAACATGTGTCCATCGGCGTGATCTATTTGCCTGTGGGCGCCCTTGATCAGGAAGTGGCGGAGGAATGCAGGGAAGTGATTGCTGCGGCAGAGCGCACAGGCGCGGATATTCGTTTCCTTTCAGCAGGTGACGTGCTGGAAAGTGAGCGCACAAAGATCACAGTTACATGGCCAAATGGGGATGCAGTAAAGCCAGGCCATGATCCCAATCGCTTTGCCCTGGCCCTTTTATGGGATTTGGATGGCGTGAAGCTATTTTCCGCCAGCGATTTGGAGGGAAATTTTGAGCATTACGCGGCCATGGATGCGGATGTGCTGAAAGTATCCCATCATGGCAGTAAAAATGAAACAAGGGAGCGCTTTTTGGAAATGGTATCACCTCAGATCGCGTTGATTACCGCCAGTGAAGGCAGCAGCACCCATCCTCATCCCGATACTTCAAATCGCCTTGCACAATCCGGCGTTTCGGTTTACAATATAGGAGAAACCGGCGCGCTCACCATTCGCGTGAAGGATGGCGATGCGGCCATTACCACTTTCCATCAAGCAGAGGAGAAAAAATGAAGCACGGGGAATTTTTTGCGGCGGTGAAAAAAGGCGAGATTGCCCGCTGCTATCTATTTGAAGGGGAAGAGGAGTATACCAAGCGCTCGGCGCTGAAAATGATTCGCGCAGCAATAGCGGAGGGCGATTTTGCCGCCATGAATGACGCCAGGCTCATGGACCCGGCTCCGGATGCTTTGATTGCTGCGGCGGAAACCCTGCCCTTTCTCAGTGATCGCAGGTTCCTTGAAATCAGGGATTGCGCCATGCTGCAAACGGGCAAGGCCAAAGAATATGATGAAGACAGCGCGGTGAAGCGCCTGGATGAATATATGGACCATCTGCCGGATACGGTGTGCATGGTATTTTATGTGCGCGGAAAAGCGGATGGAAGAAAGAAGCTGTATCAGATTCTAAAGAAAAAGGCATGCATCGTTTCCTTTGATCCTCTGGATGATAAGGAATTAGCCCAATGGATCGCCAAGAGACTGGCCAAGGACGGGAAAAGGATCAGCGTGGGCGCCTGCCAGCGACTGTGGTTTTCGGCGGGCAGGGAGCTGACGCTGCTGGAAAATGAAATTGGAAAGCTCAGCGCCTATGCAGGCGGCCGCGATGAAATTACAGAAGCGGATATTCAGGAAATCTGTGTAAAGTCTACTGAATTTAAGGTATACGATATGGCGGATACCCTGCTTTCCGGCCAGGGCACCAAGGCCTTTGAAATGCTGGATGGATTGCTCAGGGAAGGGGAAGAGCGGCTGATGCTTTTATCTCTGCTGGGCCGCCAGTGCCGCCAGCTGCGCTATGCTAAGGCGCTTTTCGCCAAGGGCGCTCAGGCGGGGGAGATTGCCGGTAAAATCGGCGTGCCGCCCTTTGCAGTGAGAAAAACGCTGGAACTGGCCCGGGCTTACTCCATGGAACAGCTTGACCAGATGACGAAAATGTGCCTGGAAACGGAATATTTGGTGAAAAGCGGTCAATTGATGGATGCAGGGGCTTTGGAACAGGTAATGCTCAAAATATTGGCTTTGAGAGGAAAGAAAAATGGCTGATTTGAAACATGCGCTGCTGGAGGCTGGCTTGAATATTCCGGATGAGCGGATAGAGCGCTTGAATATTTATCATGAAATGCTGCTGGAATGGAATGAAAAAATGGATTTAACCAGCGTATCCAAGGAGGATATGGCCGCCCGGCATTTTCTGGATTCCTTGATGCCGCTGATGCAGGGGCGTCTTTTTCCGGAGGGAATCAAGCTCATCGATGTGGGCACGGGCGCAGGTTTTCCGGGGCTTCCTTTGGCCATTGCGCGGCCTGATATGCAGGTGACGCTGCTGGAAGCCCAGGGAAAGCGGTGCCAGTTTCTTTCTGCGGTGTGCCAGCGGCTGGAGCTTGCCAACGTGGAAGTGATCAATGATCGGGCGGAAGTATTTGGCAGGGTGGATGGGCGCAGAGAAAGCTATGACCGGGCGGTGGCCCGGGCAGTAGCGCCGCTGAATATTTTATGCGAATATCTTTTGCCCTTTGTGAAGGTGGGAGGAATGGCCCTTTGCTGGAAGGGACCTGCCGTAGCGGAGGAACAGAAGGATGGCGCCGCCGCTGCCTTGAAGCTTGGCGGTCAATTGGATTTCCTGATCGAAATGGCTATGCCGGGAAAGGAAAGCGGCCACGTGCTGGCGGTTATTCAAAAAACAGAAGAAACCATTCCCCAATATCCGCGGAAAAACGGCATTCCTGCCAAGCGTCCCCTAAAAGCTGATAAGGAATCCTGATGTATTCTGCGAAATCGAAAATTCTATGTCGCACGGTTCCAGGGCCTCCTGCCGAAAAAATGGCAGGAGGTTTTCTTTTTCACGGAGAAATGAATGGCAAGGAGCGCGGCCGGAGCCCTGAAAACCAGGGGGAGGGCAGGAGGGGCCCGGCTGCGCCCCGATTCATCGGATCAAATGAAAAGGAGGCGGGCCATGAGCGTTTTGCAGGAAGGAAGCCAGGGAAATGGTCGCCAGGTATGCTGGCTGCCCATGGATTCCATCTTTCCAAATCCCGGGCAGCCCAGAAAAGAATTTAATGATTTTGCGCTGATGGAGCTGGCATCCTCCATTCGGCAATTCGGCCTTTTGCAGCCCATTACTGTACAGAAGAAAAAGGCGGGATATGAAATTGTGATGGGGGAAAGGCGATACCGTGCATGCCAGATGCTGGGGTTTACCCATATTGATGCTTTTGTGCTGCCTGCTGCACAAGATGATTGCGCATTCCTTGCGTTGATTGAAAATATCCAGCGGGAAAACCTGCATTACTTTGAAGAGGCAGAGGCATATGCTGAACTGCTTAAGCAAGGAATCACCCAGGAAGCATTGGCCAGACGGCTGGGGAAAAGTGCATCTGGTATTGCCAATAAGCTGAGGCTTATGAAATTGGAGCCGGAATTGAGGCATTTTTTGATGGAGGAAGGGCTATCCGAGCGCCATGCCCGGGCGCTTCTTTCCCTTCCGGATGCCAAAGGGCGGGAGAGGATCGCCCATCAGGCGGCCTTGCAGCATCTGACGGTGCGGGAAACAGAAATGCTGGTGCAGCGGGCACAAAAGCGGCTGCCTGTGCCGCCGCCGCCCCGCCGTATGATTTCTTTGGTACGGGATTACAGGCTTTATCTCAATGCCATCAAAAGCGTGGTGGCCCAGATGCAGGAAACAGGGGTGGAAACGCAGATGGATATAAAAGAAGCCTCTGGCTGGGTGGACGTGTGCATTCGGATACCCAAACGAAGAGAAAAATAATATTCTGTTATTCATTCTATATTCAAAATTTCTTCACAGATGTGAATTATCATGAACATATGGACAAGCTTTTGTCCATCCTCTCTCCCCTTCTTAAAGGCGGGCCTACGGCGCACAAGCGCTGTGGGCCTTGCTTTTTGATGAAAAAAAGGGAAAATTATTTTGATGGCGAATAATTATATTGATACAATAGGCGAAAGGAAGGGACAGCATGAGTATTCGGAGTATTAAAAATAATCCGGGCTTAAAGGGCATCGCAATAATGAAGCCTGCGCTGATTTATTCCAATGCGCACAATCTTGAAGCTGTTGTTTTAAAGCCTGTAAACAAGGAAAATCAGAAAAAACCCGCCATCGTATTCGTACAGGGATCCGGTTTTGGAAAGCCTGTCATTTATACCAAAATTCCTCATTTGGCCAGGTATGCAAAAGCGGGATATGTGGTGATGAGCATCTGCCATCGGAGCTGCCGCGAAGGGCATCCTTTCCCGGCTTATCTGGAAGATGTAAAATGCGGCATCCGCTATCTGCGGGCGCATGCCGAAGAATACGGCATTGATCCGGAGAAAATAGGGATTCTGGGCACATCTTCCGGCGCCAATGCTGCCATGCTGGCCGCCATGACGTCCAATGATCCGCGCTATAAAACGGAAGAATATGCTGAATACAGCGATCATGTGGCGTGCGCGGCAGAATGCTTCGGCCCAAGCCTGATGGAAAAAATGCCGGAGGAACTGCTGGCAAAGCTGCGCGGCCCCTTGAGCGGCTCCCGTGATGCGATGGAAGTGATGCGGGAAATGAGCCCATATTATCTTGTGAATGAACATTCACAGACGCCTCCTCTTCTTATTTTGCACGGGGACGCCGATCCGGTTGTTCCCTATGAACAGGGAAAACTTCTTTACGATAAAATGACGTCGCTTGGAAAGAACGTGGAAATGATCCGGATAGAGGGCGCAGATCATGAAAGCAGCAGCTGGAGTGAAGAAGTGTATGCATTGATCCATGAATTTTTCGATCAGCATTTGAAAACATTATAACGAAGAGAGAAATCAATATGAGTTTTGTTAGTTTAAAAAATAATCCTGATCTGAAAGGCATCGTTACAGCCCATAAAAGCTTCATCTATTCTGAACGTCACCAGCTGGAAGCCATCCTGATTTCCCCTGCAAATTTTAATAACACGAATAAGGCTGCCATTTTGTTTGTGCAGGGTTCGGGTTTCAAAGGTCCTTTGCTTCATCCCACCAAGATTCATCATTTGAGCATGCTTGCCAAGGCAGGCTATGTGGTGATGAGCATCACGCATCGGGATTACCGTGAAGGGCATCCCTTCCCTGCCTATTTGGAGGACGTGAAATGCGCCGTTCGTTATTTGCGATCCCATGCAGAGGAGTTTAACTTTAACCCGGATAAGATCGGCATGTTCGGCACTTCCTCCGGGGCCAACGCCACCATGCTCACTGCCATGACGGCCAATGATCCCAGATACAAAACGGAAGAATATGCTGAGTACAGCGATCACGTTGCCTGCGCTGTGCAGGCCTTTGGCCCTACATTTATGGAAAAAATGCCGGATCATTTAAAAGAGGAGCTTGGGAAACCCTTGGCCGGCTTAAGGGATGAAATAGAAGTGATGCGGGAAATGAGCCCGTATTGCATTTTAAACGAAAAAACACAGATGCCGCCGCTCCTTATGATTCAAGGGAGTGCAGATCCCACTGTGCCTTATGAGCAGGCTGAATTGATGTATGAAAAAATGACGGCCTTGGGCAAGGAAGTGGATTTCATCCGTGTGGAAGGTGCTGTGCACGAAAGGGACTGCTGGAGCGAAGAAGTGTATGCGCGGATTCACGCATTTTTTGATAAGCATTTGCTTTAAAGCCTGGAGAAATTATGCTGAAAGAAGCTTTACAAAAATATCGTCCGTTTAATAAGCAAGAGGAGCGGGATAAGGCCGTTCTTTTGCAGGCGCTGGATATGGAAAACTGCTTTTCCCGGGAAAACCTGATTCTGCATTTTACTGCCTCCGCCTGGATTACCGATCAAAGCCGGGAGCATGTATTGATGGCTTATCATCGGCTGTATGATTCCTGGGCGTGGACGGGCGGGCATGCGGATGGGGAAGAGGATCTGCTTTCCGTGGCGCTTCGGGAGGCCAATGAAGAAACGGGCGTGCATGCCAAGCCCTTAAGCAAAGAAATTTTTTCTGTGGAAGTTTTGACGGGAAACGGCCATGAAAAGCGGGGCGTCTATGTGCCCTCCCATCTGCATATGAATGTAACCTATCTCCTGGAAGGGGATATAGGCGAGGCCATACGAAGTAAGGCGGATGAAAACAAGGCGGTAGCATGGTTTTTGCTGGATGAAGCACTGGAAAAATGCTCGGAGCCATGGATGGCAGAAAGAGTATACAGCAAGCTCAATGAAAAGCTAAGGCTTTTTCGGCAGGGAGAGAAAAGATGAACGGCGAAATCGCCTGCTTTGATGATTTTTACCGGCCGCAGATGGGCATGCATATCCCTATCTGCGGGCGGAAAAAAGAAAAACGCGCATTCCGGAGATGAAACCTCACAGCAATGCGCGCAAAATAGAAAAATTCATTCTGGGCTCCCAGGGCAGATGATCAATTCCTGCAGCGCTTCAAAGCGCTTGGCTCCGATCCCGGGGATATCCATAATCTCTTCGATGTAGTAGAAATTCCCCTGCTGGGCCCGGTAATCCAGGATGGCCTGAGCAAGAGTGGGGCCGATACCGGGAAGCACATCCAATTCCTCCAGGGTGGCGGTGTTCAGATTCAGCTTATCCTCGCCTGCCGAATGATGGGATGCATAAACGGAAACGGCAGATGGCTGATGGGAAAAGAAGCGGGCTTCCCGCCGGAATGAAAGGATGAATTGGGAAAGATAGCATGCCCAGATCAAAAGGAAGCAGAAGGAAAAGAGCATAAGAAGCAGGCGCGCCACAGAAATGCGGCGCGCCGTTTTAATGCCAGGCTCAGTTTTCTTCATAGGGGCTGGCGGGCAGTTCCACGCCGGCGTGGGCCATCACTTCGGTGACGGGCACCAGATTCAGGCCCAAGGTTTCAGTGTAGTAGGGAATCACTTCACGGATGACTTCGGGAGTGAAATAGCCGTCCAGATGGAAAAGGATAATGGTACCAGGCTGAATATCCTTGGTGACCCGCTTGATCACCTGAGGGGCCTTCACATTCCAATCCCAGTCCTTGGAGTCGATGGTCCAAAGGCACATTTCCATGCCTTCGGCCCGGGCAACGGCGGAAATGCTCACGTCAAATTCACCAAAGGGAGGCCGGAAGAGCCGGGGATTCACGCCCAGGGTTTCCTGGATGATTTCCACATTGCGGCGCACCTGCTTGACGCGCATATTCAGCGCATAGCTGAGCAGATGGGGGTGGGAAAGGCTGTGGCAGCCGATTTCATGGCCGGCATCCCGGATTTTCTTGGCGGATTCAGGGAAATTCAGCACGAATTCGCCCGTCATGAAGAAGGTGCACTTAATGCCGAATTCATCCAGAATCTGAAGAATTTCGTCGGTGGGGGTTTCAATATAAGCGCAATCGAAGGTGATGGCCATGTAGGGTTCTTCGGTTTCGATCCGCTGAAGGGCCTTCTGATGCTTATCGGTTACGGCCACATAGGCGCTGCCCGTGCTTACCTGGGTATCGCCGCACCATACGGTAAGATCGTAGCCGCCTTTGTGGCTTTCATCCAGGGCCATTTTGAAGGTAAATTGCTTGGTGCCGGGCTTAAATTCCTTGATGGCCCAAACGCGGCCATCCTGATCCCGCAATTCCAGGGTTTTTGCAGAGGTGATATTGCCGGTGCTGTTCACTTGCATTTGGATGGAAAAATCGTAATTGCTGTAGCCAATATAGTTGGCAGCGGGGAAGGTAAGGCGGGGCAGCTTTTCTTCCGCGCCTGCTGCAGCAGGGAGCGCCAGGCACAGGGCCAGAAGCAGGATCAACCAACGTTTCATGTGAAAAACCTCTCTCTCATCCTTTGTGGAAATCTATGGTCAGCGCTCCGTATAGGGACGCCAATCCTTGGTGGGAATAGATTCCATGGCTTCGGGATACACGCCCTTTTTCCGAAGCTGGAAGCCAAGATCATAATGCAGGTTCTGCCCGCCGCTGGGCACGATGATGCCGCTTACGGTGATAATGTTATCATCGCTTTCGGGCAGAATGCTGGCCACCAGGGGGAATTCGGTCTGGCAGGCAGTAGCCTTTAGCTCATCATGCATGGCCACGCGCATTTCATATTCCCCGGGATAGAGATTGGAAATGCTGTAAAGGCCGTATACATCCGTGGTAGCAGAAGCGATAAACTGGCCGTGCTGATACAGCTCCACCAGAATGCCGGGCATATTCGCTTCGCCAATATCCTGCATGCCGTTTCCGTTTTCATCCAGCCAGGCCCTGTCGCCAATGCGGCCCATGGCGCCCATGCCGATATCAATGCCGGATACGTCATCACCCATGGGAAGATCAATGGGAAGGGGCGCGGCGGTGCCATCAGGCTGGCTGATGATATAGCTGGATTGCTCCTGGGTATCCTGCTCTCGGGCAAAGAGATAGCCATCCGGTAGCTGAGCAGAAAGCGTATATTCCCCGGGCAGCAGCGTGGTAAATTCAAACCAGCCTTCGCTGTCAGTTACAGCGGAGGAGACGGAAGCGCCGGTTGCATCCATCAGGGAAACAGGGATGCCTCCCACGCCATTGGAAGTGCCGTCCAGGCTCCATACCTCGCCGGAAATGGAGGCATAGCGGAGAATCGGCACGGAAAGATGCGCGGCAGCATCACCCGCCAGATTGATGGTGACAATTGCTTCGGTGCCAGGCGCGGCCGGATCATTGACTGGCACCTCCTGCTCATCCAGGGGAATGCGCAGGGTGTACATACCAGGCACCAGGCCGTCTAAAGAAAATTCGCCGTTTACATCCGCATCTCCTTCCGCCACCGGCAGATCTCCCAGCCACAGGGAATAGGAACGCATTTCAATGCCCTTTTCGCCGTCCTCCTGGGCGGCGGAGAGATTGGCATCGTAGAAAATGGAGGCGGAGAGGGAAGAAGGAAGCGCGGCCAGGAAATCTGCATTGTCATGCACATCGCCCATGGCAAAGGTGACGGTGGTTTCGCCGTGATGATTGGCAATGGCATAAAGGGGAGAATTTTCTTTTGCGCCAAATACATAGCCATCCGGCAGCGTGACGGAAAGGGTATAGGTATCGGGCCGGAGACCATAGAACATATAGAAGCCATCCTCCATCGCCGCCGTTTCATACAACGTGCCAAAGGTATGGGAGGTGAGGGTAAGCTGCGCATCCACAGGGATGGAAAGATCATCCATGACCCAGCCGGCCATGGTGGCCGTATGCACGGCGCCCAGGGGATTCATCAGAATCTTGGAGCCGCTGCCGATGGTAAAGGATTCGCTTTCCGTTTCGGCGTCATCGGTTAAGGGAAGGGTGAAAGCAGCATCTTCAGGCAGGGTATAGAGCAGGGAATAGTTTCCGGGCAGCACACCCTTTACCTGATAATAGCCATTTTCATCGGTGATATCGTAGGCATAATCGGCGACGGGCGCGCCGTATTCATCCAGCAGGGTTACAGTAACGCCGGCCATGCCGCCTTCGGATGTGGCCAGGTTATCATGATTGGCATTGAGCTGCACATAGCCTTCCACTACGCCAGCACGGAATACGGCGCCATCCACATCCGCTTCATGCTGGCCAGGCAGCAGCTGCATTTCAATCGTTTCGCCATAATCTGGGGTTTGGTTTACAATGCGGCAGCCATTGGATACATCGGCATAAGGAGAGGCCACATAAGGATCATTCAGGAGGAAATGCACGGTATAGTTGCCCGGAAGAAGAGGAAAAAGAGAATAGTTGCCATCGTGATCCGTAACGGTTTCCGCCATAACGGCGCCGGAGGCGTCCACGGCCTGCACGGTGAATCCGGGTAGGGGAGAGCAATTTTCAGTATACACGCCGGCATTTACAGGATCCTCAAATAAGAATCCGGAGATAGCGGCAGGGCGGGTAACGTAAATCATGATGCCATTTCCACCCACCGCCGTTTCATCCACGGTGATCAGGCATTCATGCGCATCGGTGGCAAATGAAATGGAATGGGTGAATACATTGGCAGAATGGGGCATGAATACAAAACCCTCAGGCAGAGTGCACTTTAATGTAGCTTCACCTGGACGCAAATGGAAAAGGACGCTGCCATTTTCATCGGAAATGAGGGATTTCACCTGCTTTCCGCTCTGATATACGGAAAGAGAAGCACCGGCAAAGCCGGGAGCCGCTTCGGGATGATCCCCTTCATACACATGTACTGTGTAGGGCGTGCCATGCACCGCTCCGATGGGATTTAAAGTGGTGGTTGTTTCCACCTGTACGGATACATTCAATTTGCCAACGGGCGTTGGATCGGAGATCAGGGAAGAGCCGGGATAGGTAAAAAGCATCCCATCGGGCAGGGTAACGGTTAATTCATAATTGCCGGGCTGCAAGCCCTTAAAGGCATAATCGCCGCTTGCGGATACGATGGTTTCCCGCGTCAAATTCAGGGAGGGGGAATAAAGGGTGATCAAAGCGCCTTCCATGCCGCTTTCCTGGGATTCCCAGGCGTTGGAATCCCATTTTCCGTTGGCATTTTCATCCAGCCATACTTGGCCCTTGAGGGACCCGGTGCGTACGGTGCCAATGCCAAGGGCGATGGAAGATTTGGGCTCCAGGGTGAAGGGGGCGCTCACACCCAAATTATCATCCTGGGCGAGAATGCAATTGTAAAAGCCGTTTATTTTTTCGCCCAGCGGGCCGATGACGTAATTTTCCGGCAGGGTGGTTTTGATATAGTAGGTGCCGGCGGAAAGATCACGGATGCTGATTTCGCCATCCCGATTGGTGGTAGCAGAAGCCACAAGATAGGATTTTTCTTCATACTCGTAAAAAAGCTCCACCAACACATTGCGCAGCTTGGGTTCGGATTGCATGCGGCCGCCATTTTGATTTTCATCTTCAAAGGCATAAATGGAAATATAGCAGGTGCTCTTGGTGGCGCCGATATTCATTTCCGCCATTTCTCCATTGGCCAGGGTGAAATAGGGGGTGCGGCTCACATTTTCCTGAGCGGGCAGGGCGCAGCTATCCTGCCCATGGATGGTAAACTGATAATCCTTGGGCAGCTTGATTTCAAGGCAATATTCCCCAGGCTGGGAAACGGCAAAAGCATAGGAACCGTTCTTGGCGGATTTGGCTGTGGCCAATTCTGTTTCCGTGCCGTCCAAATTGCGCTGGATCAGCGTCACTGCAGCATCGGAAAGGCCCAGTTCATCCACCCGCAAGCCGTCCACCGTTTTATCCAGCCACACAATGCCGCTGACCTGGGCGCCCTCAGCCTGGCAGACGCCCATGCCTAAAAACAGGCATAGCACAGCCAGAAGAATAAAAATCCATTGCTTCTTCATCATTGATTCATCCTCCGAATCAGTCGATAATTTCATATCCTCCATGATAATCCAAAGCAGGAAGAATGTCAATGAAAAGGAGGGAAAGCATTTGTAAATTCTTGTATTTTCTCATTGCTTCTTTTCTGTTTTTCATTTGGCAAAAGGATGAAAACAGGCTATAATGGAACATATAAAAGAAAAGGAGAAGCAATGTAATGTCGATTAAAGCCGTCAGGGCACATTTGGCTGCCCATGGCCTGGAGGAAAGAATCCGCACGTTTGAGGTATCCAGCGCCACAGTGGATTTGGCTGCCCAGGCGCTGGGCGTAATTCCTGCCCGGATTGCTAAAACCCTTTCGTTTCTCACGAAGGAAGGCTGCCTGATCATCGTGGCGGCAGGGGATGCCAGGATAGATAACAGCAAATTTAAGCATTTGTTTGGAGAGAAAGCGAAAATGCTGCCCCATGAAATGGTGGAGGATTTGACCGGGCACCCGGTAGGGGGCGTGTGCCCTTTTGCAGTCAAAGAGGGCGTCAGGATTTATTTGGATGAATCCATGAAGCGCTTTGATATCGTTTATCCGGCGGCCGGAACGCCACAATCCGCCGTGGAAATGACCTGTGAGGAGCTGGCGCGTGCGTCATTGGCCCTTGGCTGGGTGGACGTGTGCAAGGATTGGCAGACATAATCATGGGATTTTCTATAAAAATCCGTCCGTTTTTTGCAAATAATGATTGTAATTTTCCCCAAATATTGTTACAATAAAGAAAAAACTGAAAGGGAGATTTTTGTATGGGTAAGTTTGTTATTCAGGAAAAGAACGGTAAGTACAGTTTCCGCCTGAAGGCGGGCAATGGGGAAGTGATCGCCGTATCCCAGAGCTATAAGAGCCTGCAGACCTGTAAGGCTGGCGTGGCTTCCGTAAAGGTCAATGCCGCTGCAGCAGCCCTGGAAAATCAGACGGTGGAAGGCTATGCCAAGGAAAAGCATCCCAAGTTTGAAGTATATCAGGATAATGCCGGGGAATATCGCTTCCGCCTCAAGGCCAAGAATGGCCAAAATATCGCCGCGTCCGAGGGCTATACGGCCCTGGCCAGCTGCCTCAATGGCGTTGAATCTGTTCGCAAGAATGCTGCGGATGCCCCCGAAGCCGTAGAAGTGGAGCAGTAAAAAATGGATATTGAAAAAATCATTGAGCAGATCGTGGAAAAGCTCACCGGCGACGATCAGCTGATGGAAAAATTCAAGAAGGATCCCGTGAAAATGGTGACAGACGTCCTTGGCATCAAGCTGGATGATGATATCATCGACGCCGTTGTAACGGCCGTCAAGGGAAAGCTCGATCTGGATGAACTCAAGGATAAGGCAGAGGACCTGCTTGGCGGGCTCAAGGGCCTGTTTGGGAAGTAATTTCAATATGAAAGAGCCATGCAAATGCAGGGCTCTTTTTTTCGCGATTTATTTTTCCGGGGCTTGATCCGTTGCCGCCAGATAGGCGCCTGCCAGCATAATGGGCAGCGCAATCCAGAAAAGGAATGCGGGTGGCTGGCCAAAGAGAATGAGGGAGAGAAAAGTGCCGATAAAGGGCGCAAAGGCGTAGTAAGCGCTGGTTTTGGCTGCGCCCAGGGTGCGCTGGGCATGAATGTAGAAACAAATGCTCAGTCCGTAAGCGATAAAGCCAAGAAGGAGAGAAAAGAAAAGGGGCAGGGGAGCAGGCAAAGCTTCACTTGCTATGCGGGCTACGATCAGGGCACCGACGCCGGAGCCAAAGCCCTTTACCACCACGATTTCCAGGGGATCTTTTTCGGAAAGACGACGGGTGCAGTTATTTTCAAAGCCCCAGCAGATGCAGGCGGAAATCACCAGCAAAGAACCCGGAGAAAAGGATAACGTGGCACCTTTTTCAATGGAGAGAAGGGCAGAAGAGAGGGTCACCAGAGCGATGGCCAGCCAGAGCCTTCCAGAAATGGCCTCTTTGAAAAGCAAAAGCGCAATGAGGCTGGTGGCCACGATTTCAAAATTATTGAGGAGAGATGCGGCGGCGGCGCTGGTATTTTTGAGCCCCAGCATCAGCAAAATCGGCGCTGCAATATCCAGCACCACCATGCCGATCACGTAGGGAAGATCATTTTTTCCAGCTTCTGTTCCCGGCCATTTTTACCGAGCTTTCTTTGGATAAAACCCGTCAGCGCCATGCCCAATCCTGCGCCCACGTAAAGAAGCCCTGCCAGCATGGTGGGGCCTACGGCATCCTTGGCAAGCAAAAGCTTGGATAAAGGGGCGTTCAGGGCATAGAGTACAGCCGCCAGAAAGGCCCAGAATATTGCGCGGCTTTGCTTTTTAAGCATGGCAGGCGAAGGCGACCCAATCGCCCTTGTGCTGAATTTCGTCGATCACATAGCCGGCGGAAAGGAGCGCGGCATTTACATCCGCTTCTGCTTCTGCGATAATACCGGAGCAAATGAAGCGGCCGCCGGGCATCAGATGATTTTTCAGCGGCGCAGCCAGCATGCAGATCACCGGGGCCAGAATATTTGCCACCGCAAAATCAAAACGCTGGGAAAGGCCCTGGAGCAGATCGCCTTCCCGCACATCGATAGCAGAAGAAAGGCCGTTGTGCTCCACATTTTCTTTGGCCACCCGCACGGCGTCCGGATCGATATCCACGGCTACAATGCCCTTGGCTCCCAAGCGCGCCGCAGCAATGGCCAGGATGCCGCTGCCGGTGCCTACATCCAGAAGCGTGCCGCCCCGATAGTACTTTTCGATTAACCCTACGCACATGGCGGTGGTTTCATGGGTGCCGGTGCCAAAGGCCATGCCGGGGTCGATTTCAATGATCAGATCGCCCTCCTGGGTATCCCAGGGCTCCCAGGTGGGCTTGACCACCATATGATCCCCCAGGCGGAAGGGTTTGTAATACTGCTTCCAGTTTTCTGCCCAATCCTCTTCTTTTACGCCCTGCAAAGAAAGAGAAAGCGCGCCCATGCCGGGCCCCTTCATAAGGGAAAGTTGCTCCCGGAGGGGACCCAGGATATTATTCAGCGTTTCTTCATCAAACCAAGCCTTCACCTGCACATCTTCCGGCATAGCGTCAATGACGGACTGATCCATCAGTTCCCAGTTGCCGGTAGGGCGGGAAGGATCGGGCAGGTCGGCCCGATCCAGAATCTGGGTTCCGGTGGCGCTGAGGCGCATCAAAAGATCGGATACCAGTTCTGCGCCTTGGGTGGTGGTAGAAACGGTTACTTCTGTATATTCCATGATTCATTCCTCCGTATTGTGGAAGCGGGCCATCATGATCACGTCGTGATACGCCCCTTCCCGATAGATTTCTTCTTTCAGAATACCTTCCTTTGCAAAGCTGCACTTTTCATAGCAGCGGATAGCAGCTTTATTAAAGGAAAAGACGGTAGCTTTGATTTTGTGAAGATTCAATTCATCAAAGCCAAAGCGGCATAGGGTGGAAACGGCATCGGTGCCGTATCCCTTGCCGTGGCAGGCTTTATCGCCGATAAGAATGGCCAGTTCACCCACGCGGTTTTTCCAGTTGATTTTGATAAAGCCGCATTTACCGATAAAGCGTCGTTCTTCCTTGGTTTCAATGGCAAATTGGTATTCGCCGGAGGTGTAGCTGGTGTTGTTGCCCATGGCCCGGGCTTCATCATCCACGGTGGAGGGGTAGAGAATGCCGCCGCTGGCTCCGCGCATCACTTGATAATCATTGCTGTAATCCAGGCACTGCATCAGGTCGCTGTTATCAAAAGCCCTGAGCCGTACCAGTTTTCCTTCATACATGGCATTTCCTCCTGCGCAATTGGCGCTTTCTTCATAATAATGCCCAAAGGGCCCGCTGTCAATGCCGGGAGAGAAAGAAAATGCGTTTTTTCAAAAAATCAGGGCACACATGAAAGAAACGGTATGATATAATCGTAAAAAATGAACGCTGGCAAGGAGAATAAGTATATGAGTGTGTCAAGGGGGGGCCTACTCGGCTGTTTTGGAAATGGGATCACGGCACCAACTGGTATGTGAATACATGGTGCACCCCAGAACAGCGGCATATCTGGCAGCTTTTTTTTTGATGAAAATGAAGAATTTGGCAGATGAACGCGTCTTATAGGTGATCGATCAAATCATTTGGGAGAATCGGTATGACGGATGAAGCATTTGCCAAGGCGATCTTGGCCCTGACGGAAACCATGTATCGGGTGTGCTATGCTCAGCTGCGTCAGCAGGCTGATCGGGAGGATGCTGTGCAGGAAGCGTTAAAAAAAGCATGGGAAAAGCGCCGAACCCTTCGGGATGAAAGCGCCATCAAGCCTTGGATGCTGCGCATTCTGATGAATGAATGCCGCAATATTCAAAGAAAAAACAGGTGGGAAACGGTAAATAACCAGGAGGAAAGGATTGCATACCCCCAGGATGCAGATCGGACAATGCACGATTTGATCCTGTCCCTGCCGGATAAGTTAAGGCTGCCTGTGGTATTGGTGTTTATGGAGGGCATGACTGGGGCCCAAGCGGCAAAGGCCCTTGCTATTCCTCAGGGAACGGTGCACTCCCGCATTCATAAAGCCCGGCAGATATTAAAGACCAAATGGGAGGAGGCGAACCGGGAATGAAAAAAGAACTGGATATTTCCCGGGCCTTTGGCCGGGCGGATCAAAAATTTGTATATTGCGTGCATAGCACATTGGAAGGGCTGAAAGCCCAGGAGGAGAAGAAAATGAAGAAGAAAATGGGAATTGGCATGATCGCGATTGCTCTTTTGCTGCTGCTTGCCATGGGAACGGCGATTGCCCTAAGCATGCATTGGAATCATATTGAAACTGCCATGGATTTGGCAGTGGAAAGCGGCGCATATTTTGAATGGGGATTGGATGAAAAGCTTCGCCTGATTCAGGATATGAAGGAGGACAATGTAGACATATCCGATGATGAAATGGCAGTGCTTATGGATGAAGCAGCATCCAAAGAAGAAAAAATGAAGCTTGCGGATGAAATTTTGACCCGTCACTATGGAGAAGAGGAATTTCTGTATTATTACACCATGGCAGAGCGCGAATGGGGGCTGCCCATTGCATGGACGCTGGAACAGAAGCATTGGTTTTATCAGATGGAGCGGGAAAAGGGACTGTATCATGATCTTTCCTGGATTGATCTATTGCCCGAGGAGGGGGATATTTCCCGGGAAAAGGCGGTGGAAACCGCAAGGAAAGGGATTATGGATGCCTTTGAATTAAAACAGGAGGATATGGCAGCCTTTGAAACAGGAATTTCTTTCTTTATTACGGATACCTGCGATGTGCCTCGGTGGATGATCGAATTTTATATTCCCAGAGAAGGGACATGGCAAACCCAGTATTCTGTGCTGCTGACCAGAGAAGGAGATATAACAGAGGACGGCGATTTATATGTGCTGACCCCTGAAAATGCAAGGATCCAAAAAGAAGAGGACGCTCTTCGGGAACAAGAAGCAAGCGATTGGGAAAAGCGGGGACAAAAAAAGCTGAAGGATATGGAAAGCGTTTATTACAATCCCAACGGCGGCAAAAATTATCACTTTATTTCGGATTGCCCCATGGTGAAAAAAGAGTTGCTGCCGATGAAAGAACTGCAAAAGACGGATAGTGCTTTCCAGCGGCTCACTCCTTGCCCTGCCTGCGTAAATAATCAGGATTACTGGTCGCTGGAGGATAAAATTCTGTATGAATGCGGAAATTGGGTGATACCGGAGGAAGGATGGATCGCATCAGATGAAGCGGTGAAAAAAGCCAGGGAAGCCCTGGAAACGCAAGGTTTTGTGCTGGATGGGCTATATCCGGCGGTATTCAGCCATGAAATGGACGGAAGATATGTTTATCAAATTTATTTTGACAGGCTGGAGATAGAGGCCCAAACCGGATATGTATATATTGAGCCGGTATATGAAGTGATGCTGGATGCCCATACAGGGGAGATGATTCGCGCCGGGGAAAACCAAAGCAACGGATAAAATTCTGTGGGATGCTTGACAAAGGACGGTAATTCGGTATACTAAAAAAAAATAATGAAAGGATCAGTGCGCTTATGGACAGCAAAGTATATTTGGAAGATGCAGTCAATGAAAAGGCAATAGAGGCTGGAGAAAAAAGAATCGTTTTTTTGATTGGCGA
The DNA here is from genome assembly GCA_015056125.1 of Clostridiales bacterium. Classification (GTDB taxonomy): domain Bacteria; phylum Bacillota; class Clostridia; order Christensenellales; family Aristaeellaceae; genus RUG563. The sequence goes on from SVGW01000006.1 coordinate 37,561, forward strand.
TTCCATTCGCATGGGCTATTGCCACACGGTGAGAGAGGAACTGAAGGATATTGCAGAGGTGGTTTTCCCGGAGGAAAACTGCAAATTTTCTCAGAACATTATTACGTCTTTGAATGCATGGGCCGGGCTGTGCGATCCTGACAAGGTGGCGCTGGTGCAATTTAACTGCGGCCACTGGGATGTTGCGCATTGGGGCGGAGAAGAGGTGTCGCTCAATTCCATTCCGGTGTATCAGGAGAATATCTGCAGGATTATCAAAAAACTAAAAATGACTTTTCCTAATGCCAAAATCATTTTTGCCACCACTACCCCCATGAATCCGGATGGCACCATTGGGAAAAATCCCAGAACCACGGAGGAGATCATGGCTTATAACCGGGCGGCGGCGGAGGCAACGGAAGAATCCGGTGTGCCGGTGAATGATCTGTTTGCTGTGACGAAAAATTGGCCCTCTTCCTGCTATCGGGATTACTGCCATTACACCCAGGAGTATGCTGCGGTGCTTGGCCGGCATGTGGCCCAATTTATCAGAGCGAAATTATAAAGAAAACAGAAAAAGAGCCTTGGAGCAGCGAAATGCTCCGAGGCTCTTTTATGATACGATTTATTCGATGATGTTGCTGGTGATATAGTCCACGCCGTATTCCACCATGCGCTGGGCGTCTTCCAGAGAATCCACCGTCCACACATTCACTTCGATACCGGCGTCATGGAGCTCCTTCACCCGTTCAGCGGTAAGCGCCTTATACTGAATATCCAGATCCAGATGATATTTTTTCAAGGTATCCAGCAGCCAATCGGGATAGGAGCCGATCAGAAACTGCAGCTTCTGATCGGGCAGCATTTCACGCAGGCAGATCATGTTGGTGAGATCAAAGGCGATGAAAACCGTCTTTTCCAGCCAGCCCATTTCACGGATAGTATTGACTACTTGCTCCAATTCCGCAGGCTTATAGGCTCCTTTGATTTCCAGCACGCTCACTTTATCATATTTCCGGCAGATGGAAATATATTCTTCCAGCGTGGCAAGGCCAAGATCCTTCCGGGTCTTGGTGCCATCCTTATCGCAAAGACGGAGAGCGCGAAGGGTATCAAAGGTGGTCTTTTCAATCACCAATTCATCCATGCCTACGCGCTTGGTATCGTTATCGTGGAAAAGGATAAACTTGCCGTCCGCCGTGCGGCGGATATCGGTTTCAATGCCATAATAGGAACGGTTGCCGGCAGCCACGAAAGCAGCGCAGGTATTTTCCGTTTCCAGGCCGCTCAGGCCGCGATGGGCCACCATCTTTACATTGGAATCATTGAGATGCAGTGTATCCATGATGATTTCCTCACTTTATTAAGAATCCTTACAGATCCTTGGTTACCACCACGTTGGCATCGGTGCCGGCTACCTTTTCGATAACCACCTGACCGATCTTCACGGGGGACTTAAGCTCTACCGCGTTAAGAAGCTGCATTACTTCCATGAGCTTGCCCTTGGGAACGACGGCGTCGGTCTTCACGGGGCAACGGCGATAGAGGCCGCCGGTGATTTTCACGGTGGAAGTGAGCACGCGGGTGGGGTTCTTGATTTCGCCATGGCCATATACCGCGCCGCGGGGGCAGGCATTACCGGTTACGGCGTAATCGTTTTCTTCATCCACCTTCAGGCGGCAGCCCTTGGGGCATACAATACAAACCAGTTCTTTCATTTCCTTACGCCTCCTTGACCGCGATGGTGATGGTATCGCCGGCAGCCTGATCCAGCTGGGCGCGGGTAAGCAGGATATGCTCCATTTCGCCGGGAGCCATATGCTCCCGCTTGTAGGAAGCCAGCACCTTTTCGCCATCGGATACTTCGATCACGCTCTTCTTGTATACCTGACGCACACGGAAGAACACATCGGCCAGCTTTTCTACCCGGCTGACGCGGATCTGCTGGGGCACGGTGTAGCCGATGCCGTTGCCGTTTACCAGCTTCACAGCTTCCGCTTCGCTCTTGCCATTCAACACGTAATCCGCAGCGGCAGCGCCGGCGCGTTCGCTCTCGGCAGATACATAGTCCACCAGGTCATGCACATGCACAACATTGCCGCAGGCGAAGATGCCGGGCACGCTGGTTTCCATGTTTTCATATACGATCGCACCGTTGGTGCGGCCATCCATCTGGATGCCGGCAGCGCGGGTGATTTCGTTTTCGGGGATCAGGCCCACGGAAAGGAGCACGGTGTCGCAGTCAAATTCCATTTCGCTGCCGGGGATGGGATTGCGGTCATCGCCCACCTTGGAAACGGTCACGTGGGACACACGGCCATTCTTGGATTCGATATTGGTGATGGTGTGGGAGAGATACAGGGGAATATCCCAGTCTTCCAGGCACTGCACGATATTGCGCATCAGGCCGCCGGAGTAGGGCATTACTTCCACACAGGCCAGCACCTTGGCGCCTTCCAGAGTCATACGGCGGGCCATGATCAGGCCGATATCGCCGCTGCCCAGAATGATTACGCGCTTGCCAACCATGTAGCCTTCCATATTCAGGTAGCGCTGGGCGCTGCCGGCGGTGAATACGCCGGCGGGGCGATCGCCGGGGATGGCGATGGCGCCGCGGGTGCGCTCGCGGCAGCCCATGGCCAGCACGATGGACTGGGCCTTGAGCACCTGATAGCCCTTTTCGGCGTTGATCACGTGCACTTCGTGATCCTTGTTAATTTCAAGCACCATCGCGTCCAGCATCACTTCCACGTTGGTGTCCTTGAGCATTTCGATGAAGCGACCGGCATATTCAGGGCCGGTCAATTCTTCCTTGAAGCGGTGCAGGCCAAAGCCGTTATGGATGCACTGATTCAGGATGCCGCCCAGTTCCTTATCGCGTTCCACGATCAGGATTTTCCGCAGGCCCTTCTGATAAGCGCTGTTTGCTGCGGCAAGGCCCGCAGGGCCGCCGCCTACTACGATCAGATCATACATTACGCATTTACCTCCTGCTTGGTTTCAGAAAGCAGGATCTTGCTGCCTTCGCCATCCTGCAAGATTTCCATGGGATTTACCTTCAGCTCGCGGGCGAGGATATCCACCACGCGGGGGCCGCAGAAGCCGCCCTGGCAGCGGCCCAGGCCGGAACCGGCACGGCGCTTCACGCCATCCACGCTGCAGGGGGGGATGGGGCTGTGGATCGCATCCACGATTTCGCCTTCAGTGATGGTTTCGCAGCGGCAGATCACGCGGCCGTAGAGGGGATTCTTCTTGATCACTTCCTGCTTCTGAGCATCAGAAAGGGTGCGGAAGTGGATCCGCTCACGGGTGGTGACGGCCTTTTCGTTCTTTTCGGCTTCCAGGCCGCATTCCTTGAGCAGCTTCACGGCTTCCAGGCCGATGGCAGGAGCGGAGGAGAGACCGGGAGACTTGATACCCGCCAGATCCACAAAGTTTTCAGCGGCAATACCAATCTGGAATTCATCGTGATCGGAATTGGCGCGGATACCGGAGAAATTACGGATAGAATTGCGATAGTTGATGGAGGGCACGCTCTTAGCGGCCTTTGCCCGCACGAAGGCCATACCGGCGGCGGTGTTGTTCACGCGCTCGGCATCTTCAACGGCTTCGGCATTGGGGCCTACGATCAGGTTGCCGCCGGTGGTGGGGGAAACCAGAACGCCCTTGCCGTCCTTATTGGGGCACTGGAAGAGAACGTGATTGGCCCGTTCCACTTCGCATTTATCCATCAGATAATATTCTCCGCGGTTGGGCAGGATGGTGAAGGTCTTTTCCGCCACCATTTCGTGGATCTTATCGCTCTGCACGCCGGCGGCGTTGACGATATATTTGGCTTCTACATCGCCCTTATTGGTGTGGATCACGTAGTGGCCATCTTTCTTTTCGATGCCTTCCACCTGGGTGTTCAGCTTCATTTCGGCGCCGTTCACCACGGCCACTTCAGCCAGAGCCAGAGTGTATTCCCAGGGGCAGATGATGCCGGCAGAGGGAGCATACAGCGCGCCCACTACCTGATCGCTGACCATGGGCTCCATTTCGCGCACTTCCTGAGCATTAAGGATCTTCATGCCGGGTACGCCATTCTTGGTGCCCCGGTCAAACAGATCGCGCACGGTAGCCATTTCTTCATCGGAGAAAGCCATTACCAGAGAACCGATGCGGCTGAAGGGCACGGACAGATCCTTGCACAGCTGTTCGGCCATGGCATTGCCTTCCACATTCAGGCGGGCCATCAGGGTACCGGGCTTGGGATCGTAGCCGGCGTGGATAATGGCGCTGTTGGCACGGGAAGCACCCATACCAATGTCGTTTTCCTTTTCAAGCACAGCGATGCTGAGCTTGTACTTGCTCAATTCAAAGGCCGTCGCAGCACCGATTACGCCGCAGCCAATGATTGCAACATCATACATACCACACATTCCCCACTTTCTTTCCATTCGTACAATAAAAGTAAGCGTGAGGGCATCACGCTGAGTTTATTGAACAGATATATATTATCACATTTTGTCAGTTCATTCAAGGATGAAAATGGTTCAGAAAGGGCGGAAAAGTGCTCTATAATACACATATGTGAATTGTAGGCGCATATGCGGGCGGCATCTGTCCCGATGTAATAATTTTTTCAAAAAACAGCAGGAAACGGCAAAAGAAAGCAGAAATATATGGCGGTAGCAAAAATGCAAATATACGCGTATTGATATCAAGCGGATGAGGTGATTTGGGATGAAGCTCACTGAAAACGGACGGATACTTAAGGTTGGCGTTATCGGCCTTGGCGGTCGGGGACGGGGCCAATTAAGACTGATCTGTACCATGCAGGATGTGGAAGTAATGGCGGTGTGCGATCTGCATGAAGACCGGGTGAAGATGGGCATGGATATTGCCAAGGGCGCCGTGGGTACTCAGGAGTATCATGATATTCTGGCCATGCCCGAAGTGGAAGCCGTGTTTATTTTCACCGATTGGGAAACTCATATTCCCATTGCTCTTGAAGCCATGCGCGCCGGCAAGGATGTGGGCATGGAAGTGGGCGGCGCCACTTCTGTAGGCGAATGCTGGGAAATGGTGCGCACTGCTGAAAAGACCGGAAAAAAGTGCATGTTGCTGGAAAACTGCAGCTATGGCGAAACGGAAATGGCCCTCTATAATATGATTGACCATGGCCTTTTTGGAGAACTGGTGCACTGCGAGGGCGCCTATGCCCATGATCTGAGGGATGAAGTGGGCAACGGCGATATCAATCGCCATTACCGCCAGCACAATTTCCTTCATCGCAATGGAGAACTGTATCCCACCCACGAGATGGGTCCCATTGCCAAGTATCTGAAGTTGAACCGGGGCAACCGGATGGTAACCCTCTGCGCCATGGCCAGCAAGGCCCGTGGGCTTACCCATTGGCTGAAGGAAAACCGGCCTGATTCTCCTCTTTGCAATGCCCAGGTGAATGAAGGGGATGTGGTGACCACCCTAATCAAATGCGCAAACGGCGAAACCATCGTGCTCTCTCACGACTGCACCCTGCCCCGGCCCTATTCCCGTCGCGGGGTTATTCGCGGGGTGAAGGGCATCTGGATGGAGGATAACAGTTCCATCCATATTGAGCACCTCACCCCTCAAAAGGAAGGGGATTGGACCCATTCCTGGGAAAGCGATGAAAAGTATATGCAGGAATATCGCCATCCCCTTTGGAAGGCCTATGATGAATTCGGCCAGCGGGGCGGCCATGGCGGCATGGATTATCTGGTGCTTCGCGGCTTTATTGAAAGCGTGCAGAACCACACCCCCGCGCCCATTGACGTATATGATACCGCTATGCTCATGAGCATTACGGCCTTGAGCGAAGAATCCATCGCCATGGGCGGCATGCCGGTGCCTGTTCCTGATTTCACCCAGGGCGGATGGATGAAGGATATTGATACCAAGGGCGAAGGCAACTATAAGCTTTGATAAAAAAATCCTGCTTTCTTAAATGGAAAGCAGGATAGTTTGTCGAAAAAGTATTTTCGACAAACTGCGAATGGAAGTCAGCTAAAGCAGTCTTCCATTCGATCCATCACATTTACTGCAAAAATGGCTTTCCAGCCCTTTTCACAGGGCTGGAAAGCCTATTTTTGCGGTCGTAAATTGATATGGGAAGCGGAATACTTCCGCTCCTCGCCGCCGCGCATGTCGCCGGCTGCGGATTATAGTCGAAGGGCAGCGGCCCTTCGACGCATCCCAGGGGTTTTTTGACAGGCTGTCCTGCTTTCTTAAATGGAAAGCAGGAATTTTTTGCATTTACAGGCGGCCCAGCACCTTTAGAAGGGGAACGGGATCATTGGCCGTGATAAGATCGGCGCCTTGATTGATAAACAATTGCACGTCTTCTTCCGTATCCGCGCAGTACATATGCACCGGCAGGCCCTTGGCCATGAAAATGGGAAATACCTCGGATTTTACGATATTTAAATTCAGACCAATTTCATCATAATAATTGTAGGAACCTGCTTCGAATTCCTTCATCTGGAAATCGGGATAGCCCATGGTGCGGCCATTATATTTTTCCTTGATATAGCGAATAATGCGGGCATTGAAGGCATAGAAGTAGCAATGCTCAAAGAAACCGTATTTTTTCAGCAGCGCGATGGTCAGATCCACATTTTCTTCGGTGTATTCCTTAATTTCCACGCCCAGCCAGATATCGGGGCGCTTTTCCTTGCAAAGGATCAAAAGCTCCTCCAAGGTGGGAACGGTGATACCTTGGTTTTTATAGGTATCGCCGAATTTTTCTTCATAAATGGGGGAAAGCTCCTTTACCTGGGCAAGGGACAGGGAAGAAAGCAGCACATTTTTTCCGCAGGTGCGAAGGGCATTGGCGTCATGCATGAGCACCGGCACCTTATCGGTGGTAAGCCATACATCAAATTCAATGGCGTCCACTCCCAGTTCCATGGCGGCGGCAAAAGAAACCAGGGTGTTTTCGGGATATTTGGCGCAATAACCGCGATGACCTTCTACCACGATTTTCTTCATAAAATGATCTCCTTTACAAGTATTAAGAATATTTTAACACAATTTCTTTTCATGAGCAAGACAGGTAAATCCTGTTGACGGATGAAAGGAAAAAATTTATAATATAGAATGATCGGTAGCTTGAATAATTCATCAATATAAAGGAGAGCGTGTGAACCATGCATGATATGCTCAAATCGGTGGATCGTTACAGAAGCTTGATTCTGGAGGCGGAAAGATATATTTGGCAACATCCGGAAACGGGCTACAAAGAAGAAAAAACCAATCAATATATGAAGGAACAGTTTGAAAAGCTGGGCTACGAACTGCATCTGGCGGAGGGCATCACCGGCTTTTATACCTGCCTGGATACCGGGCGGCCGGGCCCTGAAATCCTGATTCTTGGGGAATTGGATTCCATTATCTGCCCTAATCATCCTCAGTGCGATCCGTTGACCGGCGCCGTGCATTCCTGTGGGCATAATGCCCAGTGCGCGGCACTGCTGGGCATTGCGGCGGCGCTGAAGGAAGAAGGAGCGTTGGATGGGCTTTGCGGAAAAATTCGGCTTTGCGCGGTGCCTGCTGAAGAGCTTTTGGAAATCGGCTATCGCAGAAAGCTGCGCAACGAAGGAAAAATTAAATATTTTGGCGGCAAGACGGAATTTTTATCCCGGGGTTATTTTGACGGGGTGGATATTGCTTTTATGGTGCACACCGGCGTGGGCAATAGCTACCATGTGAATCTGGGCTCTGTTGGATGTATTGCTAAAAATATTCAGTACAAGGGCGTGGCGGCTCATGCCGGCGGAAGCCCCTGGGCGGGAAAGAACGCCCTGTACGCCGCCACCTGTGGCATCAACGCCATCAACGCCATCCGGGAAACCTTTAAAGAAAAGGATATTATCCGGGTACATCCCATTATTACCCATGGCGGCGATATGGTGAACGCTATTCCTGAGGAAGTGACCTTGGAAAGCTATGTGCGGGGCAGCAGCTATGAAGGAATCACGGCGGCCAATAAGCGGGTAAATCAGGCCCTTTGCGGCGCGGCTCTTTCGATCGGCACCAATATCGAAATTACGGATATTCCCGGCTATGCGCCCTTGAATAATTCCCTTGGCATGATGGAGCTTTGCCGGGATGCAGCGAAAAAGGCGGATCCGGAATGCAATTTTGTGTGGGATGAGCATATGGGCTCCGGCAGCACGGATATGGGCGATCTTTCCTGCATTATGCCGGTAGTGCATCCTCACATGGGCGGCGCAAAGGGGCGCTCCCACGGAAACGATTATGAAATTGCCGATCCTGAAATGGCTTGCGTTTCCAGCGCCAAGTGGCAATTGACCATGCTGCAGATGCTCCTTGAAAACGGCGCAGAACGGGCAAAGAAGATCATCGCCGATTACGAGGCACCCTTTGCATCCAAGGAGGCTTACCTGGAATATGTCACCGGCTTGAATGATTGCGGCGACAGAATCGAATACACAGAAAACGGAAATGCCAAGGTGCGTTTGTAAAACAATACATAAGGAGATACGCATATGCCTGTATATCAGAAGGAATTAAAGATTCGCCATGAAGCGGATATTTGCGTGGTAGGCGGCGGCCCTGCTGGGGTAAGTGCAGCGGTAACGGCGGCCAGAATGGGAAAAAAAGTGCTGCTGATTGAAGCGATGACTTCTCTTGGCGGCCTGGGCACCCATGGGCTTGTGCCCATGTTTTGCCAGTTTACAGATGGCATTCGTTTTCTGGCCGGCGGCTTTGGCTGGGAAATTCATGAGCGCTGCCTGAAAGAAGGCGCCTGCAGCCCCAATGATGAAAAGGATCATCCCCATAAAAAGGGCAGCATCAGCATCTACTGTGAAAAGCTGAAAAGAATGTATGATCAGATCGTGCTGGAGGCCGGGGTGAAGGTGCTGTTCCATACCAAGCTGTGCGATGTGATCATGGATGGCAGCAAGGTGGATACCCTGGTGGTAAGCGGCCTTGGAGAACTTTACGGCATCAAGGCGCATACCTATATCGATTGCACGGGCAATGGCATTCTTTCCGTATTTGCCGGGGCGGAATATGGCCTTGGAGATGAGGATGGCAGCCTTCAGGCCTGTACGCTTTGCAGCAGCTGGGCGGGCATTGATTGGGAAACCGTGCGGGCAAACGGGTTCCATGATCTGTGGCCCCGGAATACCCAGTTTATCGAAAAGGCCTATGAAGAGGGCGTATTGGATACCTGCGATCTGCATCTTTCCGGCATGTGGCGTACGGGGGAAATCCTGGGCGGCGCCAATGCGGGACACGTGTATGGCATCCAGGATACGGATGAAGAGCAGGTGACCAAAGCATTCTTCCGGGGCAGGGAACAGGTGGCCCAGTATGAGCAGTATTACAAGCGCTATCTCAAAGGATTTGAGCATATGGAGTGCACCGGTACCGGTGCGCTGCTGGGGGTGCGGGAATCCAGGCGCATAATGTGCGATTATGTGCTCACCAGGGAAGATTATATGAACCGGGCGGTATTTGAGGATGAAATCGGCCGCTATAATTATAATATCGATATTCATCCCCCTACGTCCTCCAAGGAAGACTATGCACAGTTTGAAAAGGATATGAAGTTGGAGATGGGCGTAGGAGAAAGCTATGGCATTCCTTATCGCAGCCTGACGGTGAAAGGCATTGAAAATCTGCTGGTGGCCGGCAAGTGCGTCAGCGCGGACCACGCCATGCAGGCTTCCATCCGCGTGATGCCCGGTTGCTTCATTACCGGCCAGGCCGCCGGCTGCGCCGCCGCCATGACGGAAGGGGACGGAAACGTGCGCAAGGTAGATATTAAGGCGCTGCAGAAAAACCTGAAAGCGATCGGCGCTTATTTGCCCAATTATAAAGAATAAGCGTTGTACTGAAAAAAGGCAGAAATCCATTTCATAGATACCTCGGCTCCGTTCGCTTTTTTAATAGAAAAATCATAGATACTCATAAAAAAGTGTGTCCTCCTTTTCAAAAAGATTTTATACAATTTAATAGTGTATATAAAATTTAGAAAGATGTCAATAGATAATTATATCTGAATTAATCCATGAAAAAAGCCCTGAGCGCAGGCTCAAGGGCTTTGGGCAATGATCTTTAGGGGCGGAGGCAAGCTTCCACGCATGCCAGTTCCTGAGCAACAACGCGATCCAAATCCTGCGCATATCGAAGATACTGATCACGCATGTTGTTCCAGAAGGGGGAAGGACCCTCATAGGCCTCCATAAATGCTTTTCGCGCCTGGGGATCCTCCGGCTGCTGGCGCAGGAGCAGCCATTCGGCATTCCAGAGGGTACGGATGATTCTTTCTGCATCATACCGCTTTTGATTGACCGGCAACAGATCATCAAAAGCAGGCAAGTTATTGAAGGAAGCGAGAGTGGGGCAGGGAACCAATCCCTGAGCAGCCAGGAAAAGATGCGCCATGAACACGTGACCTGCTTCAAGGGGGTGCACCCGATCCTCCCGGATAATATTCTTGGCAGCGTTCAGATAACGCACAGGCGCATGGAAATTGACAAAATCCGCGCCATATTCCTCCGCCAGGCGGCGACACATCTCTCCCATATATTCCAGTGCGGCATCGCAGCCGACCGCATCCAGGGCGCGGGGGCGCGATGATTCGTCATAGCAGGTGGGGGTAATCAGAGTAATGGAAATATTACGGGATTGAAGGCGGTCAATCAGCTCCCGCATGCCCTGTTCATAAACGGTCAGCGATTCCTGCCAGCCAGCGGTATCTTTATCGATATGATCCCCCGCCTCATCCACCAGATAGCGGCTGCGGCCCACGTCATTCATCCCCAGCATAATAACAGCATGGGTGGGATCATACCGCATGATATTTTTTTCAAAATACAAAAGAGCGCTTTTCACCGAGCCGCCGGAGATGCCGGTGTTGTACATGCGGATATCCGCATCAGGAAAATTTTTGAGATAATGATCATAAACATGGGCAATCCAGATTCCACCGGCAGTAATGCTGTCGCCGATAAAAACGACACGGGCATGGTTGGGGAAACGCTTCATATTTTTTCCGCCTTTCTCACGCTTTTTTAATTTGTATTTTAGCATAAAAAAAGAATCAAAGCAACATATTGGTTCTTTCATGGCAGAAGACGGAAAAAACGGGTGCCATAGCTTTCTCACTCAAAGGGAATACAAGGTTTCCTGACACCAGGAAAACAGAAGCTGAAAGCTTTTATCAAAATCATGAGAAATGCCGCTGCTCAAATCCAGCGCCTGCTTCAGCACCGCTCTGTTTTTGCCCTCCAGGCATTCGAGCAATTCTGCTTTTGTGGCGATAAATTGCCCATTTGTGAGGTAATAGAGGTTCTGAAGGATAAAGAATACGCCCTTATACGTGGCTGGCAATGCCTCTCTGCTCCGTTCCGGGCCTGCGTGGATATAGCGGTGGCAGATTTCGTGATAAAGATTATTCAAGCTCATTTTCACGAAATTTTGCACATCCTGCCGAGAATAGGATGGGATCAAATCTTTCAGCGTACCATAAAAATCCTTTGTTGTGTGAAGCACATGGCAAATTTCCAAAGGATTCCAGCAGGCCAAATCTAACTTGCTGCAGATGAAGCCACAGGATAGTTCAAAATATTCCATGGATTGAATGACGGCACGATAGGCGGCAAGATCAGAAGCACTGAGCTCATCAATCACTGCCATGATATCAATATCGCTGGTGTCGGTGGCTTCACCGCGAAGATAGCTGCCCTGCAGGCCAACATACAGGAGTCTGGAACCGAAGCGCTCCTGCAGTAAATGGGTGAGACGTGAAAGATAATGCTGTATGTCAACCATAAACTTCTCCTTTCGAACAAAAAAGAGCATCAATACATCTTGATGCTCCAATTGGTGCGGTCGACGGGACTTGAACCCGTACTCGGTTAAGAACACGCCCCTCAAACGTGCGCGTATGCCAATTCCGCCACGACCGCATTTGGCTTGCTGTCTCAAACAGCATATATGATTATAAGGCAGAACAAGGAAAAAGTCAATAGGGGAAATGAAAAAAATATTTATTTGGAATTTAGGAGCGCAATCAGGCAGAATGCCGCATTCTGGCAGCATAGCGTCCTGGGGTTTCGCCTTTAAAATGCTTGAAGGTGCGAATGAAATAGCCGGGATCGTTAAAGCCGTTATCCAGCGCAGCTTCCGTCACATTGCAATCGGTGGCAGCCAGGGCATAGCAGGCCATTTCGATGCGGTAATAATTCAGATAATCCATGGGGCTGCGGTGCACGGCCTGCTTAAAAAAACGGCAGAAATATTTGGGGGTCATGTGCACGGAGGCAGCCAGACGGGAAAGGGTGAGAGGAGAAGCATACTCGCTTTCAATCAATTCAAATACGCGCTTTAATTGCAGTACCCGCCTGCAATCCTCCTCGCCGGGGGCATCCTGATACAGATGCAGACGGAAGATTTCTCCCACCAGCCGCAGAAGGCAGCCCAGGGCGATGGGCTCGCAGCCGATTCGCTTTTCCCTGAGGGCGTCAAACAGGGGAGAAACGGCCTGGGCCGCCTCGCTTCCGGCTGGAAATACAGGGGTGACGGCGATGCGCCGGTGGAGCACATCGCCCACAAAGCGGCGGCAGGCATCCCCGGTTTTCAGCAAAAAGCGCATATCAAATACCACGCATTCATACACGGCGTTTTCCGGCACGCCGCCATGGAGGCAGCCGGAGGGGATGAAAGCCACATCGCCGGGAGCGAGAGAATAGGTGGTTTCATCCATGGAAAGGGTGAAAACGCCGGAAATGACCCGCAAAAGCTCAATTTCTTCATGCCAGTGGAAGGACATTTCATAGCGGCTGTGCTGCTGATTGAGCAGATAATATTCCAGGGGAAAATCGGGAGAACCCCGCTGCAGGCTTTCGTGGAATCGGAACGCTGGCATCTTTTCCTCCTTTTCGATGAAAAAAGTGAATATCGTCCTACTATTGGCTATTATATCATAAGAAAATGGATGCCGCAAGGGATATGATGAAACCAGAGAATGAATATTGAAATGAGGTGACACCCTGTGGAGCTTCAAATGCTTCGGGAACAGATATGCGATGTGTGCCACAAAATGTGGCAGCTGGGCTGGGTGGCGGCCAATGACGGAAATGTATCCGTGAAATTGGATGACGGCACCTTCCTTTGCACCCCTACCGGGATTAGCAAATCCTTTATTACGCCGGATAAGCTGGTGCGGATTGACAAGGATATGAATGTGGTGGAAGGCTTGCCCGGATATAAGGCCTCCAGCGAAATCAAAATGCATCTTCGCTGCTATCAGGAAAGAGAAGACGTGGGCGCGGTGGTGCATGCCCATCCCCCTACGGCCACCGGCTATGCGGTGGCAGGGAAGAGCATGGATGAATATTCCATGATCGAAACCGTGATCGCCATTGGCTCGATTCCCCTGACCCCTTACGGCACGCCTTCCACTTATGAAGTGCCCAATGCCATCGCGCCGTATCTGAAGGAACACGATGTGCTGCTTTTGAAAAATCACGGCGCGCTGACGGTGGGCGCCGATTTGATTACGGCTTATTATCGGATGGAAACCTTGGAGCTGTATGCCAAGATCAGCCTGACGGCCCATCTGCTGGGCGGCGCAAAGGAAATCCCCGGTCCCCAAATCGATAAGCTGCTGGATCTGAGGGAAAACTATTATCACGTAACCGGCAAGCATCCCGGATATAAAAAATACGATGATACGGCAGTAAATAACCACGAAACGGAAAAATAAAAGGAGGAACAATCAATGATTTATCCCAAGATCGGTATTCGTCCCGTAATCGACGGCCGCTGGGGCGGCGTAAGGGAAAGCCTGGAAGAAAAGACCATGAATATGGCCAAAGCAGCCAAGGCCCTGATCGAAACTCTGCGTTATCCCGACGGCACCCCTGTGCAGGCAGTGATTGGCCCTTCCACCATCGGCGGCGGCGCGGAAGCTGCCAAGTGCGAGGAATACTTCTCCACCCAGAATGTGGTTGCCACCCTGTCCGTCACCCCCTGCTGGTGCTACGGTATGGAAACCTTCGATATGAACCCCAATACGATTAAGGCGGTGTGGGGCTTTAACGGCACCGAGCGCCCCGGCGCCGTATATCTGGCTGCGGTGATGGCGGCTTATGCTCAGAAGGGGCTGCCCTGTTTCTCCATCTACGGCCATGATGTGCAGGATCTGGATGATAATTCCATTCCCGCCGATGTGCAGGAAAAGATTATCCGCTTTGCCAAGGGCGCTGTGGCGGTTGGCTGGATGAAGAATAAGGCGTATGTGAATCTGGGCGGCGTATCCATGGGCATCATGGGCTCCTTCTGCGATCACAGTGTGTTCCAGAAGTATCTGGGCATTCGCCCTGAGTGGGTGGATATGACGGAAATTCTCCGCCGCATCACCCTGGAAATCTACGATCATGAAGAATATGAAAAGGCCCTCAAGTGGGTGAAGGCCAACTGCAAGGAAGGCTTTGACAAGAATGCCGGCAAGAATCTGCCCGAAATCATCCGCAAATCCAAGGTAGTTCCCGCCGATAAGGATTGGGAATTTGTCATAAAGCTCACTTTGATCGCAAGGGATATCCTCTATGGCAACGCCAAATTGGATGAAATGGGCTGGCACGAAGAGGCACTGGGCAAGAACGCCGTGGCCGGCGGCTTCCAGGGCCAGCGCCAGTGGACCGACTGGCTGCCCAATGCCGATTTTACCGAAGCCATCATGGCTTCCACCTTTAACTGGAACGGCGTGAAGTCCCCCACTCCCTTTGCTACTGAAAACGACACCATGAACGGCCTGGCCATGCTCCTTGGCACCATGATCACCAATACCGCGCCCTGCTTCCATGACGTGCGCACCTATTGGAGCCCCGAGGCAGTGAAACGGGTGACCGGCTGGCAGCCCGAGGGCGTGGCGGCAAACGGCTTCATTCATATGATTAATTCCGGCGCCACTGCCCTGGATTGCACCGGCGCTTCTGTCAACGAAAAGGGCGAAAACTGCATGAAGCCCTTCTGGGAAATGACGGAGAAGGACGTGGATAATTGCCTCAAGGCCACCGACTGGTGCCGGGCGGACTATGAATACTTCCGGGGCGGCGGCTTCTCCAGCCATTTCCGCACCCGCGCTCAGATGCCCGTAACCCTGCTTCGCACCAATGTGGTGGAGGGCGTGGGCCTGGTGATGCAGATTGCTGAGGGCTATACCGCCGATCTTCCCGATGATGTGCATGATAAGCTGGATAAGCGCACCGACCCCACTTGGCCCACCACCTGGTTTGTGCCCAAGCTCACCGGCGAAGGGGCGTTTAAGGATGTATACAGCGTGATGGCCAATTGGGGCGCCAATCATGGCGTGACGGTATACGGCCATGTGGGCGCCGATCTGATCACCCTGTGCTCCATGCTGCGTATTCCCGTGAATATGCATAATGTGGATGAGGATAAGATTTATCGTCCCCATTCCTGGTCTGCTTTCGGTACTCAGAATAAAGAAGCGGCCGACTATGCTGCCTGCAAGCATTACGGCCCGCTGTACAAATAAAAAAGATTGGTAATGGGGGAAGCGGTCGCGCTTCTCCCTTTGCATGTGGAGGGATATGTGATATACTGATTGGGATAATATAAGTGAGGAGCAGAAAAATGAAACCGAAGGCGATCGTATACACGTCCAATACCGGCTTCACCGCCCGCTATGCCAAAATGATTGGAGAAAAGGCTAAATTGCCTGTTTATGAAATGGCGGAGGCTGAAAGCAAGCTGGCTCAGGGAAGTGAAATTTTGTATATGGGCTGGCTCATGGCCAGCACGGTAAAGGATTACAGAAAGGCGGCCAAGAGATACGCAATTGCAGGCGTATGCGGCGTGGGGCTGTGCGATACGGGGGCGCTGCTGAAGGAAGTGCGTAAAATCAATAAGATTCCAAAGGATGCGGCTGTTTTCACCCTGCAGGGCGGGATGAATCATGAAAAATTGGAAGGAACCTATAAATCCATGATACAGGTGCTGCAAAAGGTGCTGTCCCTTAAAAAGAACCCGGATGAGGGAACGGCTCGGATGATCCGCTTGATTCACGAGGGCGGGGACTATGTGGCAGAAGAAAATATCGCCGCCGTGATGGAATGGCTGAATCCATAATCGGATGCGCCGCGCTCTGCGGCGTATTTTTTACGGAAATCTTAATTCTGACCAAATTCGATATAAAATGGCAGATTTTCATTGACAAAATGGGCGAAAACAGCTATAATTCCCAAGGTTCATCTTCTGGAGCAGCATTTGCAGGCTGGTAAATGAGGATCAGCTGACCTGTCTTGCCGCTGCCCGGCAAGATATTTTTTTGCGGTATTGACGCTCATGCGTTGATATAAATAAAAAACTACGGGGGGACAACAAATGAAACTGGTTTACGATATCGGCGATAAGCCGCCGATCAAACAAAACCTGATCTACGCTCTTCAGCAGCTGCTGGCCATCATGGCCGCTACCTTGCTGGTGCCCGTGCTGGTGGATGCTTCCGGCACCTACATGAGCCAGCCCGCGGCCCTGTGCGGCGCCGGCTTCGGTACGCTGTTCTATCTGTTCATGACCAAGAAGAAGAGCCCTGTGTTCCTGGGCAGCTCTTTCGCCTTCATCGGCCCCCTGTGCGGCGCTGTGGCCTTTGGCTTCATGGGCATCTTCCTGGGCGCTGTGTTCGCCGGCCTGGTATACGTGCTTATCGCCCTGATTGTGAAG
Source organism: Clostridiales bacterium (assembly GCA_015056125.1). GTDB lineage: Bacteria > Bacillota > Clostridia > Christensenellales > Aristaeellaceae > RUG563. The sequence continues at coordinate 54,292 of SVGW01000006.1, forward strand.
AAGACCGGCTCTGCCTGGGTGAACAAGCTTCTTCCTCCCGTTGTCATCGGCCCCACCGTGGCCCTGATCGGCCTTAGCCTTTGCGGCAGCGCCGTGAATAACCTGAACAACACCGCCGCAGGCTCCTACAGCCTGGTGCACATTGCTCTGGGCGTTCTGGCCTTCTTCATCACCGTGTACGCTTCCACCAAGGGTTCCAAGGGCATGAAGCTGATCCCCTTCGTGATCGGTATCCTGGGTGCCTACATCATCGCTCTGGTGCTCACCCTGATCGGCAATGCCGCCGGCATCGATGCCATCAAGGTTGTGAACCTGGCTGCTTTCAATAATGTGAAGATCTTTGAAGTGCCCAACTTTACCTTTGTTGGCATGTTCAAGGAAGGCTTCTCTAAGTTTGAAGGCTTCAGCACCGTGCTGAATATCTTCATGCTCTTTGCGCCCGTTGCCTTCGTTGTGCTGGCCGAGCATATCGCCGACCACAAGAACCTTTCCACCATCATTGACCGCGACCTGATCACCGAACCCGGCCTCCATCGCACCCTGCTGGGCGACGGCGTTGGTTCCATTATCGGTTCTTTCTTTGGCGGCTGCCCCAACACCACCTACGGCGAATCCGTGGGCTGCGTGGCTATCACCGGCAACGCTTCCATCTCCACCATTGCCCTGGCTGCTGTGTACTGCATCGTGCTCAGCTTCTTCGGCCCCTTCACTGCTTTTGTTAACTCCATCCCCTCCTGCATCACCGGCGGCGTTTGCATCGCTCTGTATGGCTTCATCGCCGTAAGCGGCCTGAAAATGGTGCAGCATGTGAATCTTAATGACAACCGCAACCTGTTTGTGGTCGCTGCCATACTGGTAACCGGTATCGGCGGCCTCACCCTGAACCTGGGCCCCATCACCATTTCTTCCATTGCCACCGCCCTGATCCTGGGCATCCTGGTGAACGTGATTTTCAATAAGCGCACTGAGGAAGAAAAGGCGGAATAATTCCGAAAAAAGCTGAAAAAAATTCCATAAGCATATTTACAAACCACGCCGTTCATGATAAAATGAAAGGCGTGGTTTTTAGAACCGCTTTCTCGGGCCGGCGCTGCTCCAACGCACGCCTGAGGATGCGGCGATTGAAGCAGGGGTCGCCACACCCCAAAAGGAGGAAACACTCATGGATAAGCAGCTCAAGGCCCAGATCATGGAAACCTACGCCCGCCACGAAGGCGACACCGGTTCCCCCGAAGTGCAGGTAGCTCTGCTCACCGAACGCATCAACCACCTCAACGAGCACCTCAAGCTCAACAAGAAGGACCACCACTCCCGTCGTGGTCTGCTGCTGATGGTTGGTCAGCGCCGCGGTCTGCTGGATTATCTTAAGAAGACCGATATCGAGCGTTATCGTGAACTGATCGCCAAGCTGGGTCTGCGCAAGTAATGCGCATGGGGCTATCGGCTGGAAGGACTTTCAGCCGATAGCCTTTTGTTTCTTTCTATCGGCAGGGGCCGGTAGAAAAGTGTGTGTGTGAGGAGAAAAAGAAAAATGGATTACAAGTCTTACTCGATGGAATTTGCTGGCCGCACTCTTACCTTGGAGTTCGGCAAGTACGCTCAGCAGGCCGGCGGCTCCGCCGTGGTCCGCTATGGCGATACCGTGGTGCTTGTGAACGCAACCGCGTCGGACAAGCCCCGCGATGGCGTGGATTTTTTCCCGCTGACCGTTGACTTTGAAGAAAAGCAGTATGCTGTGGGCAAGATCCCCGGCGGCTTTATCAAGCGCGAAGGCCGTCCCACCGAAAAGGCGACCCTGACCTGCCGCCTGATCGACCGTCCTCTGCGTCCTTTGTTCCCCAAGGGCCTGCGCAATGATGTGCAGGTGGTGGCCCAGACCCTGTCTGTGGATCCCAATACTCCCCCTGAATTCCCCGCCATGCTGGGCTCTTCCATCGCCCTTTGCATCAGCAATATTCCCTGGGGCGGCCCCACGGCTGCCGTGGTGGTAGGCCGCATCAATGGCCAGCTGATTATTAACCCCGATGAAGAGCAGAGCGCCAAGTCCGATATGCATGTGACCGTGGCTGGCACCAAGGACGCCATCATGATGGTGGAAGCCGGCGCCAATGAAGTGAGCGAAGACGCCATGATGGATGCTATCCTCTTTGCCCACGAGAGCATTAAGGAACTGGTGGCTTTCCAGGAAAAGATCACCGCCGAAATCGGCAAGGAAAAGAGCGAATTTCCCCTGGTGCTTACCGGCGATGATATCAAGGAAGCTGTGCGGGAATATGCTTATGAAAAGTGCCAGTATGTATTTTCCACTTATGTGCGCAAGGAACGCCAGGCCCGTGAAGCGGAAGTATCCGCCGATGTGGCTGCTCACTTTGCGGATATCTTCCCCGGCCGGGAAGGCGAAGTGGCCGATGCGCTCTACTACCTGAATAAGGAAGTGATGCGCCGCAAGATTCTGGACGAAGGCATTCGTCCCGATGGCCGCAAGGTTACCGAAGTGCGCCCCATCTGGTGCGAAGTGGGCGTGCTGCCCCGCACCCATGGCAGCGCCGTGTTCACCCGCGGCGAAACCCAGGCGCTCACCATCACCACCCTGGGCATGGTTTCCGAAGCCCAGCAGCTGGATGGCCTCTCCAATGAAGAGAGCAAGCGCTATATGCATCAGTATAATATGCCCTCCTACGCCACCGGTGAAGCCGGCCGCCTGCGCAGCCCCAACCGCCGCGAAATCGGCCATGGCGCCCTGGCAGAGCGCGCTTTGGTGCCTGTGATCCCCTCCGAAGCGGAATTCCCCTATGCGCTTCGCCTGGTTTCCGAAATTATGGGCAGCAACGGCTCTTCCTCCATGGCTTCTGTGTGCGGCAGCACCCTTAGCCTTATGGATGCCGGCGTTCCGATTCATGCCCCTGTGGCCGGCGTGGCCATGGGCCTGATCCAGGATGCCGAAACCGGCAAGATCGAAGTGCTCACCGATATCCAGGGCCTGGAAGACTTCCTGGGTGATATGGACTTTAAGGTGGCCGGCACCATGAACGGCATCACCGCTATCCAGATGGATATCAAGATCAAGGGCATCAACCGCGAAATTCTTTCCCGCGCCCTCAATCAGGCGCTCAAGGGCCGGCTGCATATTCTGGGCATCATGCTGGAAACCATCGGCCATCCCCGGGAAAACCTTTCTAAGTTTGCCCCCAAGATCATCAACTTCACCATCAACCCCGATAAGATCCGCGAAGTAATCGGGCCCGGCGGCAAGATGATCAATAAGATTATCGCCGAAACCGGCGTGAAGATCGATATCGAAGATGACGGCCGCGTGTTTATCTCCACGCCCGATCAGGCTGCCGCCGATAAGGCCAAGGCCATCATCATGGGCATTGCCAAGGATATCGAAGTGGGTGATGTGTTTACCGGCAAAGTGGTTCGCATTATGAACTTTGGCGCCTTTGTGGAACTGGTGGGCGGCAAGGATGGCATGATCCATATTTCTAAGCTGGATAACAAGCGCGTGGAAAAGGTGGAAGATGTAGTGAATATCGGCGATGAAATCGAAGTGAAGGTGTGCGAGATCGATTCTCAGGGCCGCATCAACCTGATCCGCAACGATATCACCTATGAAAATACCAATTTCACCCGCCCCGCCCCTGCTGGCGCTCGTCCGCCCCGCCGTGACGGTCGTCCCGAGCGGAAGTAATTCCGGGTTATAATTTCCAAAGACAAGGGGGAAGCTAATACAGTTTCCCCCTTCTTTTCAAATATAAGGAGATTTCAAATGGATAAATTTGTGCTGAAAAATGGATTGACCGTGCTGGTGGAGGCGATGCCGTATCTTCGATCTGCATCCATGGGCGTATGGGTGAAGGCGGGCTCCATGCTGGAGCAGTCCAGCGAAAACGGCCTTTCTCATTTTATGGAGCACATGGCATTTAAGGGAACCCAAAAACGCACTGCCCGGCAGATTGCTGAGGAAATGGACGCGGTGGGCGGCCATCTGAATGCCTCCACCAGCAAGCTGTGCACCAATTATTATGCCAAGGTGATTGATGAAGATTTGCCTTTGGCGGCGGATGTGCTCAGTGACATTGTGATGAATCCCGCTCTGGATCCCATTGAAACAGATAAGGAGCGCGGCGTAATCCTGGAGGAAATCTCCATGGTGGAGGATTCTCCGGAAGACGTGGTATATGATGTGCTGTCTGAAGCCGTGTTCGGCGATCAGGCCCTGGGGCAAACCATTCTGGGCCCTGCTGAGAAGATTGCCGCTTATACCCCGAATGATCTGCGTGCTTTTAGATCGCGCCACTATGGCCCTAAAAATGCGGTTGTGGCCGTTGCAGGCAATGTGGACAGAGATCAGGTTCGGGATTTGATGGAAGAAAAGTTTGGAGGATGGGAAAGCGAAGCGGGGGAGGAATTCCCGGTAAGCGTGGCCATTGATCAGCCCCGCAAGCTTTTTCGGGATAAGGATACGGAGCAGGTGCATCTTTGCCTTTCCTTCCGGGGCACCGAAATGGGAAGCAAGGAGATTTATCCCGCTGCGGTGATGAATACGGTGCTGGGCGGGGGGATGAGCTCACGGCTGTTTCAGCGAATCCGGGAAGAATTGGGCATGGCCTATTCTGTGTACTCCGGCCCTTCCAATTATCCTCATTGCGGCGAATTTACCATTTATGCCGCCACTTCTCCTAAACACGCCAAAACTGTGCTAGAGCAGATTGATATTGAGCTTAAAAAATTCCTGGACAGCGGCATCACTGAAAAGGAATTTTCCATGGCCAAGGCCCAATTGAAAGGCAGCTTTATCCTGGGCCTGGAAAGCGCATATAACAGAATGAGTGCCCTGGGGCATAATCAGATTCTTCTTGGCAAGGTGATTCCGCCAGAGGAAACCATAGCAGCCATTGAAAAGGTAAGCATGGAAGATGTGAAAAACACCTCTCACCGAATCCTTACCGGGCCAAGGGCCTATGCAGTGGTTGGCAAAAAGGCGGAAAAATATTTGCAATATATGAAATGAAAAAAGCAGCCGTCATGGCTGCTTTCAGTTTGTCGAAAAAGTATTTTCGACAAACTGCGAATGGAAGTCAGCTAAAGCAGTCTTCCATTCGATCCATCACATTTACTGCAAAAATGGCTTTCCAGCCCTTTTCATAGGGCTGGAAAGCCTATTTTTGCGGTCGTAAATTGATATAGGAAGCGGAATGCTTCCGAACCTCACAATTCGGCATTGTCGCCTGTAAGCGGGGTAAAG
>SVGW01000007.1 GCA_015056125.1 Clostridiales bacterium
CTCTACGACCATCTGCTTGAACTCCCCAGCATATCGTTTATTCGGTACTCCCTTTGGCATAGAAAAACACCCCATTTCTTAGTACAAGTATTTTACCATACTTGTCTAACAAATGGGGTGCAGTTCAGTGCTTTCTCTCTCGGCGTTTTCTCGTTTTATTGTGCCCGTGAAAATCGGTGCTCCGTTTCTAACGCTTCATGCGCAATCACGGAACTTTGAAAAAATGCGTATGTCGCATACCGGAGTCCAGAGGAGGAACTCCTCTGGCGAGGGGTACAGGGGGCGAGAAGCCCCCTGCTATGGGTGCAGGCCCCTGCTTCCGTCACTTATGATACAGCTTCTTGGTTTGATACTTGGGATCGCAGGTGAGGTTCACCTTCAGGCGCTTGAATACGTTATCATCTACCTGGGAGAGGATCACGGTAGAGTGAGCCTCGCAGCTTTGCAAAAGGGGCAATTGGCGCATGGCCCGGGCGGCGGATTCATCGGTGGCGGCGCAGATGGAAAGCGCCAGCAGGATTTCATCGGTGTGCAACCGGGGATTATGGTTACCAAGATAGGTGCATTTTAAGGATTGGATGGGCTCGATTACGTGGGGAGAAATCAGATGGGCCTTCTTATCGATGCCGCCCAGGGCCTTGAGCACATTGAGCAAAAGCGCCGCAGAGGGGCCCAGCAGATTGGATGTTTTGCCGGTGATGATGCGGCCATCGGGCAATTGCATGGCCAGGGCGGGGGCGCCCGTTTCCTCAGCCCGCTGGCGTGCGGCGGCGATTACCGGGCGGTTATCATCGGATAGCCCCATCTTCTGAAGCATCATCAGCAGCTTTTCCACTTCGGCCTCGGAGCCGTGGCCCTGGCGCAGGGTACACCGGGCGGCATAATAGCGGCGGATGATCTCCTGCTTGGCCGCTTCCCGGCATACTTCGTCATCGATGATGCAGTTGCCCACCATATTGACCCCCATATCCGTGGGGGAAGCATAGGGGGATTTGCCGTAAATCTGCTCAAATACCGCGCTGAGCACGGGAAAAATTTCGATATCCCGGTTGTAGTTCACCGTGGTTTCTCCGTAGGCTTCCAGGTGGAAGGGGTCGATCATGTTCATATCGTCCAGGTCCACCGTGGCGGCTTCATAGGCCACGTTTACCGGGTGCTTAAGCGGCAGATTCCAGATGGGGAAGGTTTCAAATTTGGCATAGCCCGCCCGGATCCCCTTGCGGTGATCCTGATACAGTTGGCTCAGGCACACGGCCATTTTGCCGCTGCCGGGTCCGGGAGCCGTCACCAGTACCAGGGGCCGGGAGGTTTCGATGTATTCATCCTTGCCAAAGCCATCGTCGCTTACGATGTGCTTCACATTATAGGGATAGCCTTCAATGGGGAAATGGCGGTACACCCGCACCCCCAGGCTTTCCAGCCGCTGCTTGAAGCTGACGGCCGTGGTCTGCTCCCGCCAGCGAGTGAGCACCACGCTGCCCACATACATCCCAATGGCACGGAAAGCATCAATCAGCCGGAGCACATCGGCGTCATAGGTGATGCCAAGATCGCCCCGCACCTTATTTTTTTCAATATCATCTGCGCTGATCACGATCACCAGCTCAGCCTGCTCCTTCAGCGTGAGCAGCATGGACATTTTGCTGTCCGGCCGGAAGCCGGGAAGCACCCGGGAGGCATGGTTGTCGTCAAAGAGCTTGCCGCCCAATTCCAGATACAGCTTTCCGCCGAAAGCGTCGATACGCTGCCGGATACGCTCTGACTGCATGGCGGTGTACTTATCATGGTCAAATCCGATCTGCATCTTCTGTTCCCTCCCTATTTTTGCCCATACTTCGGCATTATACCACGCCCCCCGCCCGGAAACAAGGCACGAAATGGGAAAAATTTTCGAGAAACAGCAAAGAAACAGGGCCTCCGGCGGAGGCCCTGATCCAGGAATTTACACTTTTTTACAAAATCAGAAGATCAGCTTTGCTTGCACGATGGCATAGGGCTGCGCGGTGAAAGCGGCCTTGCCCTCTTTGATTTCGGCCTTGGCAAGAATATTTTCATCCAGATCGGTGAGATAGGCTTCCCGGATGGCGGTGGGCAATTGAATTTGGATTTTATCCTCCTGCCCCTTGGCCTCATAGAGGCGGATGAGCAGCGCGCCGTCTTTCGCAATTTGCAGGGAAGTGACCACCGAATGATCACTCTTTACTTCCATGAGCGAGCATACGGGAGGCAGCTTGCCCGGGTGCGCTCCGGTGGGCACGCCGACCATGGGCCGGGTCAAGGCTTCGGCGGCCAGCTTCATTTGCCGGGCATCTTCCTGGGTGAGGGTTACAAAGAGCCGGATGGCATGAATGCCCCGCTCCGGATAGGGATCGGGATCACAGGCGGTGTTGATCAGGGAAACGGAAAGCACCTGATCGGCAAGCCGGAAGCCGTATTTGCAATCGGTGATCAGACCGAGGCCGCTTCCCTTTGCCAGGGCGCCGGTGAGAGCGGGCACATCCAAATCCTTGCCGGTGCGTTCGGCACAGCCGGCAGGAACATCGCAAAGGAGGATATCAGAGGCGTTCTTTAAAGGCAGCCGATAGGAAAGAAGAGGGATGAAAGGCTGATTTCTGGCTGCTTCATGCCAATCCACTTCCAGCTTATAGGAAAGATTCCGGGCGCCTTTGTCCAAAGAAACTGCCATTTTCACGGTGGACTGCATGACCTTTTGCTCAAAAGTGACGCTGGAACGAAGCTCTCCCGGATTTGCAATGACTTTGACGGTTTCCGTGACGGATTCCATACCCAGATACCGGCCCACGTTCCAGGCGGTGGCGCCGCCGTTTTCTGTGTGCACCAGATGCAGCCCGGCGGGAGCCAGCAGCATTTCTTCCCCGTTTTCCTTATTAATCAGGGAGTGCAATTGGCCGTCACCGGCAAGGAATGTGGCCCGGAGGTATTCGTTTTCCAGCACGATGGGCCCCTTGGGCAGTTCCTCTCGATCCGGGTGCAGATAGGTAGGATAATCAGCTCTTTCTTTTTCCCGCAGGGCGTATACCGCGTAGCCAAGCGGAGGCACCTGGGCTTCAAACAGGATGCGCACGTAATAGTGGTCCCAGTAGCGCTGGGGCTGGTCGTCCAGCAGCTGGAAGGGAATGGCTTCTCCCTGATGGTTCATCATTTCAATTTCGGCCATGCTTCCGGCATAGTCCCATACCGTGATTTCCACCATTTCCTGCCGGAGCTGAGAGGAGGCGTTAAACACGGTATAAATTCTGGTTTTCCCGGCGCCCCGCTCCGGATTGGGCACTCCGGCATAATTGGCGATGCCAAAACCCGCGCCTGCGCCTTCGGCCTGCAGGTGGGAGGCTTCCTCTGCCGGGAACATGGAGGTATCAATATTTTGAGAAAGCTGCTCATAGGCTTTAGCCTGTTGGGTTTGAGCCGTGGCAATGGCCTGAGCCAATTGGCCCATGGCATGCTCCCGGCTCTCCTGCACGCAGGAGCCGGTGAGAATATCATGGAAATGGCAGAATAATACCTTTTGCCAGGCGGATTCATATTGCTCTGCATGGAAGGGCGTGCCCAGAATGCAATGGGAAAGAGCACTCATCTTTTCCGAATCCAATAGAGCGGCCTCCGCCCGGCGATTGGCCAGCTTGATGCGGCTCTGGGTGGTATAGCAGCCGGTGAAAATGGCGTTGAGCTCATGATCCACCACCGGCAGATCCTGCCGGACCTTTTCCGCCCGGGCGAAATATTCATGAAGGGTGCCAAAGGAGAGCCTGGGGAAGATGGGCCAATTCTGCATTTCCAGAATGCGCTCAATATCCCGCCTGGTGGGGCCGCCCCCGTGATTGCCCACGCCGTATACGATCAGGGCGGTTTTGAGGCCTGCGCACCGGCGCTCGATTTCAAAAATACCCGTGCCGTTGTCCGGGTTCACCCCGCTGTTGTACCAGTAGGGCTCCTTATACATGAGCACTTCCTTGCCCGAGGGAGCCCGGTAGCGGTACAGGGTCACATCCTGCTTCAAGCCCCGGCAGTGATAATAATAGGGCACATTGCCAAAGGTGTTGATCTCCGGCACAAAGCGGCTGTGGCCGAAGGTATCCGGGGAAAAATCCACCTTGATGGAACCGGGGGCAATATCCCAGGTTTCATGCAGGTAATCCCGGGTATAGCGGATATGGCGGAGGAGGGATTCAGTGTCGGGCATATTCTTATCCGTTTCCACCCAGGCGTTGGCGGTCACTTCCCAGCGTCCTTCCCGGATACGGGCCTTGATTTCCTCCATCATTTCGGGATCGTATTCTTCCACGATTTTATACACGGAGGCCTGGGACTGGGAGAAGGTGAAATCAGGGTATTCCTTCATCAGGTTCAGCATGGTGCGGAAGGTGGACAGGGTGATGCTCACCGTTTCCTGGAATCCCCACATCCAGTTCATATCGATATGGGCATGGGAGGCATAGAGCACTTCATATTCTTTGGCGGCGCTCTGCATGGGCAAAAGCAGCTTTTCTGCCTCCAGGCAGCTGCGATTGCAAAGCGCGCCGTCTTCCTCAATGGCCTTTTCCAACAGAGAAAGGGCGGCGGAGATTTCTTCATTGAATCGCCCGTCCAGGCGCTTGGATAATTGCAGAGCAAAATGAACTTCCGAAAGGATGCGGCGAATCATGGGAGAGGGCGGGGTGATCCGGTTTTTATCCCACACCTCCATGCCCATGGTAGGCTCATATTTCTCTTTTTCCCAGTTGCCGCCCACCTGCTTTTTTAGGGCGGCGAAGCGTTCAAATAAATTCATATGGTTCCCTCCTTGGCGGGATTTTTTTGCTAAATTCATTATAATTCATTTTTGACAAATTGCAAGAAAAAGATAGGTCTACTTATAGAAGAAGATACGTGGCTTTTTTCTTGGGAAAAGCAGGGGAAAACTTGAAAACAAAGCAGGGGTGCGGTATAATATGATTGGCGAATTGTGGGGCAATGCGCCGAAGCAAAAGGCATATCATCCGAAAGGAGTTTTTTCAATGTCTGTTCAATCCAAAGCTGTGGTTTCCGTATTGGGGTTTGACCGCAAGGGCATCATTGCCAAGGTCAGCGCGGTTCTCTATGAAAGAGGCATCAATATCCTGGATATCTCCCAGACCATTCTGGACGGCTACTTCAACATGGTGATGATCGTGGATATTTCTGAGCCCACCTGCTCCTTCGCTGAGCTTCAGGACGGCCTCAAGCAGCTGGGCGCCGATCTGGGATTGCAGATTCGCATCCAGAAGAGCGAAATTTTTGAGGCAATGCATCAAATCTGACGCAGGAGGAAGGCCCGATGATCCATACCAATGAAATTCTGGAAACCCTGCGCATGATCGATCAGGAAAAACTGGACGTGCGCACCATTACCATGGGCATTTCCCTGTTCAACTGCGTCTGCGACGACACCCACCGCCTGGCCAGCCGGGTATACAGCCGGATCGCCAAGCAGGCGGAAAATCTGGTGAAGGTGGGCGAGGAAATCGAGCGGGAAATCGGTGTGCCCATTGTGAACAAGCGTATCTCCGTCACCCCCATTTCCCTGATTACCGGCGCAGTGAATGATCCCATCCCCGTGGCTTATGCCCTGGATAAGGCGGCCAAGGAAACGGGCGTAGACTTTATCGGCGGCTATTCTGCCCTGGTGCAAAAGGGCATGACCGCGGCGGACCGGCGGCTCATTCAGTCCATTCCCCAGGCCCTGGCGGAAACGGATGTGATGTGCTCCTCCGTAAACGTGGCCTCCACCAAGGCGGGCATCGATATGGACGCCGTGGTGCTCTGCGGAAAGGTGATTAAGGATCTGGCCGAACGCACCAAGGATCGGGACGGCTTTGGCTGCGCCAAGCTGGTGATTTTCTCCAATGCCGTGGAGGATAACCCCTTCATGGCGGGCGCTTTTTATGGTCCCGGCGAAGGCGACTGCGCGGTGAGCGTGGGCGTAAGCGGCCCGGGCGTGGTGAAGCGTGCGCTGGAAAGCGTGAAGGGCGCGCCCTTTGATGTGGTGGCCGAAACCATCAAGCGCACCGCTTTCCGCATCACCCGGGTGGGCCAATTGGTGGCTCAGGAAGCTTCCGCCCGGCTGAACGTGCCCTTTGGCATTGTGGATCTTTCCCTGGCCCCCACCCCTGCCATCGGCGACTCTGTGGCCCATATTTTGGAAGAAATGGGCCTGGAAAAGTGCGGCACTCATGGCACTACTGCGGCCCTGGCGCTGCTGAATGACGCCGTGAAAAAGGGTGGCGTAATGGCCACATCCCACGTGGGAGGCCTCTCCGGCGCCTTTATCCCCGTGAGCGAGGATATCGGCATGATCGAGGCTGCTGCCTGCGGCGCGCTTACCTTGGATAAGCTGGAAGCCATGACCTGCGTTTGCTCTGTGGGCCTGGATATGATCGCCGTACCCGGGGATACGTCCGCTTCCACCATCTCTGCCATTATTGCCGATGAAGCGGCCATTGGCATGATTAATACCAAAACCACCGCCGTGCGTGTGATCCCTGCTCCCGGCAAGAAGGTGGGGGATTTTGTGGAATTTGGCGGGCTTTTGGGCCGTGCACCGGTAATCCCTGTGCATCCCTTCTCCTCCGAGCTTTTTGCCGCCCGGGGCGGCCGCATCCCTGCGCCTCTTAACAGCTTGAAGAATTAAGGGAGAGGGGAAATGGCGGGAGGAGGCTTTTGAGCCAAAAGCCCCCTCCCGCACCCACCCGAAAACCAATTGGGAAAGATACAGATCGCTCTATGATCAGCAATGTCTTCCCGTATATTTTCATGGGGAAAGTATAAAAATAGGATCAGCCAAGGAATATCCCATACTGCTTTCTTGGAAGGGGGTACAGGGGGAAACCGTTCTTTGGCTTCAAAGAATGGTTTCCCCCTGACAATATAACTTCATGAATGATAATTTTTCCGTACTGAATCTGCCGGATGAAATGCTGCATATCACGCTTTTTGGCGGGATGGCGCGGGTGCTGCTGTGCCGCACCACGGGCTTGGCCCGGAAGGCTGCTGAAATTCATCAGCCCTCCTCCACTGCTCTGGCCGCCATGAGCCGCACCATGACGGCCACCGCCATGCTGGGTGTGATGATGAAAAATGAGGAAGCCTCAGTAACCGTTACCGTGGCCGGCGATGGCCCCGGCGGCAAAATCACCTCTGTGGCCCATGGCGGCAAGGTGAAAATCTCCATGCATCATCCCGAAGTGGAATTGCCCCTGAAAAAGGATGGGCATCTGGATGTGGGCGGTCTGGTGGGCCATGAGGGCCGCCTCACGGTGATCAAGGATCTGGGATTGAAGGAGCCCTATGTGGGCCAGAGTCCCCTGGTTTCCGGCGAATTGGGCGAAGATTTTGCCCAGTATTTCACCACCAGTGAACAGGTGCCCTCTCTGGTGGCTTTGGGCTGCCTGGTGCACGATGGCTTTTGTATGTCTGCGGGCGGCGCGCTGATGCAGGCCATGCCGGGATGCACTGAAGAAATGCTGGAGCAATTGGAAGTGCGCTCTTTATTTTTCACTTCCATCAGCCGGGAAGTGGCGGAAGATCCCCTGGAAGATCTGGCCAAGGGCTGGTTTGAAGGCATGGATATGAAGGTCCTGTCCCGGGAAGCGCTTTCCTATCAGTGTGACTGCAGCCGGGAAAAGATGGAAAAGGCGCTGATTGCCCTGGGCCGGCAGGAGCTGACCCAGCTGATTGAAGAAGATGGGCAGGCGGAGCTTACCTGCCATTTCTGTCGCACCACCCATCATTTTTCCAAGCAGGAATTGATTGATCTGATGGCGAGGGCAAGCCGATGATCCAGGGCCGCAGGGTGGTGGTGCCCTTTGAGCGGCCGGCCTCCTATTGGGCTACCCGCGCCAGGCGCCATTATACGCCCGCCCGGATGCCCGAGGCGGCCCGGCTTATGCGAAAGGCCTTGGAAAAAAGCGGCGATCCTGCTACAGCGCTGGAATTGGCCCGGATCTATACCGGGATGGGCTGCTATACCGCGGCGGAAAAATGCCTTTCCCAGGCCATTGCCCGGGGCGGGCTTACGGGAAACGCCTGCTTTACTTTGGCGGAATGCGCTCTGGGCCGGGGCGAAGAGGCCCTGGCCGAGCATGCCCTGGAGGGCAGCCTGCGTCTGGATCCCCAGGGGGTATTTTCGCTCCAGGCCCAGTATATGCTGGAAAGCTATCCCTGGCAGTGGGAAGCGCCCCTTCCCCGGAGCGCCCGAGGCGAAGCGATTGCTAAAAAAGCTCAGCGGGCACTGCTGGCCGGGCGGATGGACGAGGCCAGGGATTATGCCTGGCGGGCATGGGAAAAAAGCCATACCTGGCAAAACGCCATGCTCCTTGGCACGCTATTGCCCCCCGAAAAAGCGGGGCGCTATCTGCGCTTTGCGGCGGAAAAAAGGCCTGGGATGCCCATGCCAAGGCTTTTGCTGGCCAGAGCATGCTTCCTGGCAGGGAAAAAGGAGGATGCGGCCATTCATCTTTGCCTGGCGGCGCCTCTTTGCCAGAATCTTTCTCAGGTGGAAAGCTTCTGCATCATTGCCTGGGAAATGGAAAAGAGCGAAGAAGCATTGGCGCTTGCCAATCAGCAGCTTTCGCAATTCCCGGCGGGTACGGATTACCTGCGCTTAAAATATATTTCCCTCAAGCGGCTGGGAATGGATGAGGATGCCCATCGCGCTCTGGAAACACTGCTGGAAATTGATCCCTACGATGCGGCGGCCCAGTGGTATCGCCGCCATCCGGAGGAAAAGGAGCCGCAAATGGCCAGGCCTATGTTGCTCCAGGCCCTGGGCTATCAATTGAACGTCATTCCCCGGCGTTTGCGGGAAGGCCCCCTCAACCGGCTTTTGCATCTGATGGTGATGTCTCTGGCCGGGGAAATGGATGCTGAGCAAATTTATCATTTGGTGCCGCCGGTGTGGCGGAGGATGAGCCCCGCCCAGAAGAAAAGCTGCGATGAAAGACAGGAGCCTCATTATGCCGTCAGCTTTGCCCTCTATCTTCTCCTGGCCGCCGGCCGCGGAAAGAAGGCGGCGGAATTATTTCGGGCCGCCCCCGGGAAAAAGCGGCTGATGAGAACCTTGAAGCGAATTGCCCAATGGACTGAAAAGGAGTGAACCGAGCCTTATGCGCTGCATTGATTTTGATAAGGAATTTGAACGGTATATTACCGTATGGATGAAGGAGCATGCTAAGGAATACCGCAATTACGACGCCATGGAGGCGGCGATGCCCCAGGTATACGCCCAGTTTCTGGATACGCCGGTGAACTGGCTGGCCGGGGCCAAGCCGGGTGAATATTTCGGCCAGTTTGATAATCCCAAGCAGCTGGTGAACTGGATGGAGGATTATTTCAAGCAGCGGATTCCCGTGCCGGATATGCTGATGAACAGGATCGGCGAACTGGGCCTTGCCGCCCAGGATGCGCTGATGAATTTGATGGGCAAGGAGCGGGCCACCCAGGAAATGAAGATGGCCGCTGTCACCTTGCTTCGGGAAATCGACAGCGATGCTCCTCTTTCTCTGTATGTGGAATGGCAGCAGAAGCGGAGCGATGAAGAGGATGAATTGGCAGATAACGCGCTGGAAAGCCTTTCTTCTTTGGGCGAGCGCGCCGTGGAAGAAATGCGGGCGGGCCTGAGCGGCGCTACCCCTGCCGGCCAGGAAGCGCTGCTGACCCTCCTTTGCAATTATCCCGGGGATGAAAAGGTATTTGAAACGGCCCTTCATCTTTTTGAAAGCCGCAAGGATCATGTGGCGGTGCTGGCGGATTGCCTGGGGCGGCTTGGGGATGAACGGGCGCTGCCGCTGCTGAAAAAAGTGGCCGCCAGCGAAGAAACCCCCTATCTGGATTATATTGAGCTGCGCAGCGCCATTGAGGCCCTGGGCGGCGATGCCCCCGAGCGGGAATTTGACGCGGAAGACCCTGCTTATGAAGCCATGCGGTCCATGCAGTAAAGAAATGATTTTTACAGGCTCGAAAGGAGGCGACGAAGATGGTATGCCCAAATTGCGGCAATTCCTTGGCTGATAACGCCGTGATGTGCGACGCCTGCGGCGCGGAGATCCGCTCTCCCCGCACGTCCTCTGGCACGGCGGCCCGGCGCCAGGGCAGGCCTGATAAGCCCCGCACAGAGCATATGGGCAGCGCCCGGGTGCATGAAGAAGCCCCCCTGATGCCCGATGCTGTGGTAACCGGCAAGCGCCGCCCCCGCAGCGAAGGCGCAGGAAAGCCCACGGAGCGGCGGGGTACCCCGCCGCCTCCTACCACCGGCAGCGAAATTAAGAGAAGCCGCCGGGATAAGCCCCGCCCCGTGAGAAAAATGATGGTAAATTGGGCGCTGCTGTGGACCGTGGTGATCGTGATGATCCTCATAGGCATTGGCGGCGGGCTGATTTTCCTGACTCAAAGCGACGCCGGCCAATTGATCATGGCCCGGATGGGCCGGGACGCCAACGCCAAGGCCCTGTGGAGCTATGGCCAGGAATTGTTGGATCAGGGCTATATTGACCGCTCGATCGCCGCCTTTGAAAAGGCTTATGAGCAGGAGCCGGAAATTGAGGATCTTTACGATCGGCTGCAGCAGCTGGCCGATGCTTATGAGGCGGCGGATCGGGACAGCGATGCAGAGGCGATCTATACCAAGCTGTATACCGAAATGGAGCCCGAAAACCCTGTGGCCTATCAGGCTATTGTGCGCATGCTGGAAAGCCAGAACAGAAAGATGGAATTATCCTCTTTCCTTAAACTGGCGTATGAAAATACAGGGGAGGTATCCTTCCGCAGGCAGCGGGAGGAATTGATCCCCAAAACGCCTACGGCGTCCCTGAGCGCAGGGCGGCTCATGTCCGAAAAAGATGTGGAATTGCTCTCCGCTGAGGATTATGATATCTACTACATTCTCGATGAAGAGGGCCTTTTGCCCGAGGATGGTACCCTCTATACCTCCGCGATTCACCTGGGAGAGGGCCAGCATACCCTGCGGGCGGTGGCAGTATCCAATGATCTGATCAGCGATGAATTGAGCCTGCAGTATACCATCAATCTGCCTGTGCCCATGGCGCCCTACGCTTCTTTGGCGCCCGGCGAATATGAGACCCGGCAGCGCATCTGGCTGCGCACGGTGATTCCGGATGAGGATAAAACGGCGGAGGATTCCGATAAGCGCACCGATCTTACCATCTACTATACCATCGATGGCCAAACGCCCACCTCCAATTCCCCCATCTACACAGGCGAGCCCTTCTATCTGCCCGGGGGCAAAAAAGTGATCGTGAAGGCAGTGGCCGTGAATGGCTACGGCAAGGTGAGCAACGTGATGGAAAGGGAATATAAGATCAATATTTCCTTTAAGCGCTACTTTAACGAAGCGGACGAATTTACCGGCTTCTCCATTATGGAAACAAGCATGGATGCTTTCGTGAAAAAATACGGAAATCCCTTGGAGGAGACGCCCATTGAAGATACCCTGGTGAGCGGCACCAAGATGAAGCTCACCTATTCCTGGGGTGAAGCGCGCTTTTCCATGACCGAAGCCGGCTATGTGATCTATTATCTGGATACGGTGAGCACATCCGCCGTTGGCCCCCGGAAAACCAAGATCGGCATGGCCGAAAAGGAAATAACTGAAAAATTCCGGGATATGGGCCAGACCTATGACCAAAATGGCGACCGAAGCATCTATTATGATGAAGCGGAGGGCTTTGCCAAGCTCTATCACCTGGATGATACCCACGACCGGCTGGATTATTCCTACTACCGCACGGATAACGGCACGGTGAAAATCAGCTATCATTTGGAAAAGGGCAAAGTGGTGAGAATGACCATGAGCTGCTCCTACGAAAAATAACCCGAAAGCTGCCGGGCCTTGCGCCCTTGGCAGCTTTTTTGCAGAAATGAATATTTCCCTCTTTTCCTTCTTTACATATTAATGGAAATATGGTATACTATTTAGCGGGTCACAATCTGCCCGCTGGGGCAATGTTTGTCCAACAAGAAAGGAGAGAGGGCGCATGCAGGAAGACCTGAAGGTTCTAAGCCGGATTGCGCCTGATCTGATGTCGGATATCGGGCGACGAGCCCAGGTGCTGGCCAGCATTGAGACCATGCAGCCCGTGGGCCGGCGCGCCCTGGCAGCGCGGCTGAATCTGCCTGAGCGCGAGGTGCGGGCAGCGGCGTCGGCGCTGAAGGAGCAGGGGCTCATTTCCATGGACGCCGCCGGCATGCAATTGACCCCCCAGGCCATCGAAGTGATTTCCGGGGCCAGGGATTTGAGCCGAGCTATGTTTGGCCTGACCAAGCTTGAGCAGAATTTGAGCCATCTTTTGAATGTGCCCCATGTGGTGGTGGTGGCCGGTAATGCGGATCAGGATGCCCAGGTGCTCAGGGAAGTGGGAAGGGCGGCTGCGCATCGGGTGCATAAGCTGATGCAAAGCGGCATGACCATGGCCGTGGCCGGGGGAAGCACCATGATCGAAGTGGCCCGGGGAATGCAATCCGCCACGCCCATGAATGTGATGGTGGTGCCGGCCCGGGGCGGCATGGGCGCCACGGTGGAAACCCAGGCCAATGCAGTGGCGGCGGAGATCGCCCGGCGCGTGGGCGGGCATCACAGGGTGATGCATCTGCCCGATTCTCTGGACGCTGCCGCGCTTCAGGAAATGATGAAGCTGGCGGAGGTAAGGGAAACTCTGGAGCTTTTGCAGCGCACCGATCTGGTGGTGCACGGCATCGGCCGGGCGGACGTGATGGCGCAAAAACGCCGGTTATCCGTTGAGAATATGGATATTTTGAAAAAGCGGCGGGCCGTGGGCGAAGCATTTGGCGATTTCTTTGATTTTTCCGGCAAAACCGTGCTGCAAACCAGCACCGTCAGCCTGGGGCTGGCCAAGCTTCATAAGGAAAGCCTGATGGTGGCCGTGGCGGCGGGAGAAAGAAAGGCGGAAGCCATTATCGCCTCCACTCGCCATGAAAAGCACGATTCCCTGATTACCGATGAAGCCGCAGCGAAAAAGATTTTGAGCCTGCTGCAATAAATTAAGAATTAAAAATTAAGAATGCAGAAATAATCGTCTTTCAATTTTTGATTACAATTCTTAATTAATAAATTCTTAATTCTGAATTTTTTCCGGTTCCTGGGGCGTTATCGCCCTTGGCATATAAAACCCTACAATAATAACAATAAAAAGGAGTGCCCATCATGAACAAGAAGACCATTGAAGATGTTGTCGTAAAAGGCAAGCGCGTGTTGGTGCGTGTAGACTTTAACGTGCCCATGGACGGAACCCGGATTACCGATGAAAACCGCATCGTTGGCGCCCTGCCCACCATCAAGTACCTGATTGCCAATGGCGCCAAGGTCATCCTGTGCAGCCATATGGGCAAGCCCCACAATGTGTTCAACGATACTCTGAAGCTGAACAAGAAGGAAAAGGCCAAGATCGATGCCCTGCCCGCCGAAGAGCAGGAAGCCGCTACCGCTGCTGCCCTGGAAAAGGCCAAGGGCGATGTGACCAAGTTCTCCTTGGCGCCCGTGGCTGCCCGCCTGTCCGAGCACCTGAACCAGGAAGTGGCCATGGCCAAGGATGTTGTGGGCCCCGATGCTCAGGAAAAAGTGGATGCCCTCAAGGAAGGCGGCGTGGTGCTGCTTGAAAACCTGCGCTTCCATGGCGAAGAAGAAAAGAATGATCCCGCTTTCGCTGAAAAGCTGGCTTCCTATGCGGAACTGTATGTGAACGATGCTTTCGGCACCGCGCACCGCGCTCATGCCTCCACCGAAGGCGTGACCCACTACTTGCCCGCCGTATGCGGCTACCTGATCGAAAAGGAACTGCGCATCATGGGCGGCGCTCTGGAAGCTCCCCAGCGTCCTTTCCTGGCTATCCTGGGCGGCGCCAAGGTATCCGATAAGATCGGCGTGATCAACAACCTGCTGGAAAAGGTGGACGTATTGGTGATCGGCGGCGGTATGAGCTACACCTTCCAGAAGGCCATGGGCGGCAAGATCGGCAACAGCCTGTGCGAAGATGATAAGCTGGATCTGGCTAAGGAACTGCTGGCCAAGGCCGCTTACAAGGGCAAGCGCATCGTGCTGCCTGTGGATAATGAAGCCGGCGATGATTTCAAGGATGATTGCCTCCACATCACCGTGCATTCTCAGGAAATTCCCGAAGGCTTCGAAGGCCTGGATATCGGCCCGGTGACTCGGGAAATGTTCGTAAACGAAGTGAACCGTGCCCACACCATCATCTGGAACGGTCCCATGGGCGTGTCCGAATTCCCCACCTTCGCCGTTGGCACCAAGGCTGTGGCTGAAGCTGTGGCCAACAACCCCGGCATCACCATCATCGGCGGTGGCGACAGCGCGGCTGCGATCCAGCGCCTGGGCTACTCCGATAAGGTGACCCATGTGTCCACCGGCGGCGGCGCTTCCCTGGAATTCCTGGAAGGCAAGGAACTCCCCGGCGTGGCTGCTCTGAACGATAAGTAATTGATGATTTAAGCGAGAGGACCTTTCTTTTCGAAAAAAGAAAGGCCCTCTCGCGCTCTCCCAAAGAAAACTGATACTGGCTTTTTTGATTGCTATCCTATCAACTATTTTCCCAGTGAAACACGGGGAAAGCACAAGCAAAAGCAAAATTTCCTTCATCCCGGATTGGTTTTCGGAAGGGGTGCAGGGGAAACCGCTTTTGCCTTCAAAAGCGGTTTCCCCTGCATAAATTATAAGGAGGTCTTCCCCTATGCGTACTCCCATCATTGCCGGTAACTGGAAAATGAATAAAACTCCCGCCGAAGCCAAGGTGCTGGTGAATGAGCTTAAGCCCCTGGTGAAGGACGCCAATGCCACCGTTGTGATCTGCGTGCCCTATGTGGATCTTTGCACCGCGCTCAAGGAAACCGAAGGCACCAACATCCATGTGGGCGCTCAGAACGTGCACTTCATGGAATCCGGCGCCTACACCGGCGAAATCTCCGCCGCCATGCTCAAGGAAATGGGCGTGGAATATGTGATCATCGGCCATAGCGAACGCCGCCAGTATTTCGGCGAAACCGATGCTACCGTGAACCTGCGCACCCTGGCCGCCGTGAAGGCCGGCCTCACTCCCATTATCTGCGTGGGCGAGCGTAAGGAAGAGCGGGAAGCGGGCTACACCAATGCGCTGGTTGAATACCAGACCCTGATCGCCCTCAACGGCCTCACCGATGAGGAAATCAAGAATGTGGTCATCGCTTACGAGCCCGTGTGGGCCATTGGCACTGGCCTTACCGCCACTGATGAACAGGCCAACGAAACCATCGGCGTGATCCGCGAAGCCATCCAGCGCAAGTATGGCAAGGAAGTGGCCGATACCGTGCGCATCCAGTATGGCGGCAGCATGAACCCCAAGAACGTGAAGGGCCTGATGGCGCAGCCTGAAATCGATGGCGGCCTCATCGGCGGCGCTTCCCTGAAGGCTCCCGATTTCTCCTTGGTTGTGAATTACGATAAATAAGAAGGGAAGACGATGGGGGCTTCGCCCCACCCCACCAGGGACGGTCGTCCCTGGACCCTTCCTCCGGACATACAATCCACTTTTTCAAACAACGTGCCGGTGATGCTTGAAAGAAACCATATCAGCCACGGGCACGGCGGCCATAGTCGCCAGCCGGATGCTTTACATCCAGAAAAAACGAGAAAAAACGCCGGTTGGAGAAAGCAAGCTTTCTCCAACCGGCGTTTTCTCGTTTTTATTGTGCCCGTGTAAATCGTTCCTTCGTTCCCAAAGCTTCTTGCGCATTCACGCAGCTTAGAAAACATGCCTATGTCGCATACCGAAGTCCAGAGGCGAATCTCCTCTGGCGTGGGGGTACGGGGGCCGCGAAGGCCCCTGCTCCGGGCTCCAAGTTGCACGGAAAAGAAAAAATGGGTATAATGAGTAATGAAAGGGGAGAAAAGCATGGCAAACTTATATGATTATCTGGATTGGCGGGGGGATTTAACATTTGCCCAGTCCCCTTTGAATGAGGTGGACAGCCTGATTTTCACCTGGCTGGCCTATGTGGAATGGGATGGAGTGCTCAGCGGGCCCGGGGAAGGAGAAGCGCTTCCCCTTTGGAAAGCCGCGGAAAAGTATTTTGATCAGAATCCCCTTCCCGAAGAAAAAAATGCCGCCTATTCCATCTTTCCTAAAATTACATCGGCGGTGCTTTTGCATCGGCTGATGCAATTGGATAGGTATCGGGATATCCTTCTTTGCGCCTTTGTGAATGAATTGGATGAAGGAGAGCAGAAGCAATTTGCCGCCCTTACAATCCTTTGGGAGGATAGGGCCTATGTATCCTACCGGGGAACGGATACCAGCTTTGTGGGGTGGAAGGAGGATTGCTTTCTGGTATTTGATCAGGCCGTGCCGGCCCAGGTATCGGCATTGAAATATTTGGGGCAGGTTCCCCAGCTTTCGGGCCGCCGCCTGTATCTGGGCGGGCATTCCAAGGGCGGCAATCTGGCGGTATACGCCGGGGTGAAATGCGCTCCGGAAATAGGCAGCCGGATCGAACTGATTTTTAATAACGATGGCCCCGGCTTTCCTCTTTCTTTCATTCAGAGCATGGATTATTATCGCATGCTTCCCAGAATCCGCACCATCATTCCCCAATCCTCGGTGGTGGGATTATTGCTGGAGCATCGGGAAGCCCATAGCATCGTTAAAAGCGCCCAGGTGAGCGTGCTGCAGCATAATGCGGTGCACTGGGAGGTGAAGGGCACGGCCTTTGTGAGGGAAAAGGACGTGAGCAGCGTGAGCCTATTGTTTGACCGCACGCTGAAGGATTGGGTGGCCAAGCTGGAGGAAGAGGAGCAGCGGTCCTTTATCGAAACGCTCTTTGGCCTTCTGGAGGCAACCGGCGCCAAATACATTGAAGAATTGGGCGAGGATGGCCTGGGGAAGCTGGTTCGGGCGCTGCAAGCCTTATCCGATTTGGAATGGGAAAAAAAGAGCATGATGCTCAGGGCCGTTTTATTGCTGGTGCAGGCGGGAAACAATCGATTGTATCAGGCCCTGGGCGCTCCCGGCCTGGAAATGATCCGCCAGGGGCAAAAGCATGCTCGCTCCATCAAGGAGTGGGTTTTGGAGGCGCTGAATAAAATCCTGGGCATGGATGAAGAGGGAGAGCAGCATATCCCCGAGGATGAGTAGAAGGGAACGATGGGGGCTTCGCCCCTCCACCCCGCCAGGGACGGTCATCCCGGGATCCATCCTCCGGATATTACTTGGCTTTTTCTATCAAACAATGTGCCGGTGCAGCGCCGGGAAAACGAAAAAAATGCCGGTTGGAGAAAGCTTGCTTTCTCTTCCGGCATTTTCTCGTTTTTTATGTGCCCGTGAAATTGCTTTTTCGTTTCCTCAAGTCTCTTGCGGAAACCCCATCGTTTTGCCTGATTGTTCCGTCGCATACCGGAGTCCAGAGGACGATGTCCTCTGGCGAGGGGTACAGGGGGCGAGAAGCCCCCTGCTCCGGTCGCTACTGTTCATCATTTCCGTCAATGAACCGCGGCTGAATGGGATGAATGCTTTCCAATTGGGAAATGTCCTCTCCCTGCTCCGCTGTTTCGATCTGAGCGGGCAGGATGCCGGTGCATTCGGTAAAGGATGCCACTTGGGTTACATCAAAGAGGGGATCCCGGGAAGGGTTGGTTCGAGGCGTTTCTTTTTTTCTCTGGCTCATTTGCAGTGATAGCTCTGGCACATGCTTTCATCCGCAGGATCGCCGGAATAGGCCATGGGTGTGGGGGCTACCTGAATGCTTTCCAGGGAGCAAATGCCCTGCTCGGGACGGAGATGGCGGCAGGATTCCACGCTGCAATGAATGCACTGGTTCTTCTTTTCATTCATGATTGATCCGCTCCTTTCAAATTGGGAGGACGCGGGGCTGCCGAATGCGCTGTCGGCTGCCCGGGCCTGCTCATTTTTTCTGCCCGTGTGACCCGGGGCCGCCGCACGCCTCCCTGAGGCGCGCCCGCAGCCCGGTGCTGCCGTGCAGCGAAAGATGAGCCTTGCCTGCGTCACAGCTATATCATGCTCGAAAAGTGCGCTTGTCATACCGGAAAAAGTATGGTATATTTTCTGCAGCCGACTGTTTTTCGACGGAAAGGAGAATTTTGACATGAAAAAATTTTTCACTGTCAAAAATCTGTGTCTCAGCGGAATTATCGCAGCGCTGTATGCTGGCCTGACGGTTCTGCTGCAAGCCATCAGCTTTGGCGCGGTGCAGATTCGCGTATCCGAAGCGATGACTCTTCTGCCCTTACTTACCCCTGCCGCTGTGCCGGGGCTGGCCATTGGCTGCTTTGTGGCAAATCTCCTCTGCTCCACCTGGCAGGATTGGGTGTTTGGCACATTAGCCACCCTGATTGCCGCGCTGCTTACCAGGCGCTTGCGCAAGAATCAATATCTTGCGGCGGCGATGCCAGTATTGGCCAATGCGCTGATCATTGGGCCCATATTGTATTGGATGTACGGCGGCTCCTGGGCGCTAAATATGCTGAGCGTGGGATTTGGGGAAGCGGTGGCCTGCTATGCTCTGGGGATGCCCCTGGTGCGTTCCCTGGAGCGAATCCCTAAACTGTATCAGTAAGGAGAAAGCAAAATGAAACGAATTTTTTTGATCGGCGATTCCATCCGTCAGGGCTATGATAGCTATGTGAAGGAAAACCTGATGGGCAAGGCCCAGCTGTATTGGGTGGAGGATAATGCCCGGTTCGTGCAGCATACCCTGCGCTATATCGGCGAATGGAGCAAAAAGGATTGCGATGCGGCGCTGATCGATATGGTGCATTGGAATAATGGGCTGTGGGATATTCTGCGCCAGTTTGGGGATGAACCCCTGGTTTCCCTGGCGGATTATGAAAAATATCTCCGGCGCATCATCAAGCGGCTGCGCCTGATTTTCCCCAACGCTAAAATCTGCTTTGCCCTCACCACCCAGGTGGTGGAAGACCGCTTTACCAATCCTGATTTCAAGCGGCTGAACAAGGATATTGAAGCCTACAATGCCGCCGCCCTTCGGGTGATGGAGGAAGAAAATATCCCGGTGGACGATCTGTATACCGTGTCCGCCCGGATGCCTGTGGATGATCATGCCCTGGACGGCACTCATTTTACCCCCGCAGGCTATGAGACCCTGGGCAAGGCGGTAGCCGATTTCCTGGAAGGGCAGATATAAATTGTTAGCACACAAAGGGCTTTCAGCATATGCCGAAAGTCCTTTTTTGTACCTGATTTTTATTTTTCCTTGGTTGTTACGTTGGGCGGCTGTTTATCCTCGCATGGGAGGCAGCTCTCATATCTTTTGATGCATTGATTGATTACCACCAGTATTTGACGGTTCAGTGAGCGGCCCT
This sequence comes from Clostridiales bacterium, assembly GCA_015056125.1. Lineage (GTDB taxonomy): Bacteria > Bacillota > Clostridia > Christensenellales > Aristaeellaceae > RUG563. Next base: position 19,394 of record SVGW01000007.1, read on the forward strand.
CATAAGCGGCAATGCGTGATATTTTTTCAAGCATTTCTGAATCCAAGCGAATGGAAAAGCTTTTTTTCACCATATCGATACCTCCGATCAAAACATTAGCGATGCTAATAATAACATGTTTTTTTGAAAAAGTAAATAGCAACGCTAATATAATTTTGACAAAATAATAGCGATGCTTATACAATGCGCAAGGGGTGAAGGATATGCTGAGCTTGAATATCAGAAACCTGCGTCAGAAATTACAAATGAGCCAAACTCAGTTTGCGCAAAAGCTTGGAGTTACCCAAGGAACGGTTAGCCAGTGGGAGAATGGGCGTGTTCAGCCGGAAATTGATATGCTGGTTTTTATGGCTTGTGAATTTGGCATATCTTTGGATGCTCTTTTAGATGTGCCGGGGGAGAAAGAATCCACAAAAAAAGAAAAAGGGATTGTGATTAGCAAGCTCGATGCTTTAAGCCGAAGTATTGTGAGAGATATTTTGGAATTGCCATTTGAAAAAAAGCAACGAGTACGGGCCTACTTGGATGGCATGAAAGAGAAATAATTTCCTTGACTTTTTTTCCGGTTGATCGTATGATAAAGAGTAGATGCCAGGAAAGGGAGAGTACCCTGAGGGCGCGTCCAAAGAGAGCCGTGGATGGTGGAAAGCGGCGGCGCAGCGCAGGGGAACATGGCCCTGGAGCATGCGGGGGCAAGCACGTTCAGCCTTCGCCGGATGGCCCCGATACAGGCCCAATGAAGGCGCATGGGAAAGCCGTGCGCGAATCAGGGTGGTACCGCGTAAATTTACGCCCCTGCATCAACATATGATGCGGGGGCTTTTTTTGCCAGACGCATCCATCAAAAGAAGGAGAAATGCTTCTATGTGTAATCAGTGCAACAAGAAAACCTACTACATCACCACGCCCATTTACTATCCCTCCGGCAATATGCATATTGGCCACACCTACACCACCGTGGCTGCCGATACCATGACCCGTTTTAAGCGGCTCACAGGCTACGATGCCTATTTCCTCACCGGCACGGACGAGCACGGCCAGAAGATTGAGCAAAAGGCCGCCGAGGCCGGCGTATCTCCCAAGGAATATGTGGATAAAATCGTGGCCAATACCAAGGATTTGTGGAAACTGATGAATATCGAATATGACGATTTCATCCGCACCACCGATGAGCGCCATGAAAAGATCGTGCAGAAGATCTTTAAGCAGTTCTTTGATCAGGGCGATATTTACAAGGCCTCCTACGAAGGCCAGTACTGCACTCCCTGTGAATCCTTCTGGACCGCTTCCCAGCTGGTGGAGAAGGATGGGGTGAAGGTGTGCCCGGACTGCGGCCGCCCCACCCAGCTGGTGACTGAAGAAAGCTACTTCTTTAGGATGAGTAAATATCAGGATTGGTTGATCGAATATATCGAATCCCATCCCGATTTCATCCAGCCTGCCTCCCGGGCCAATGAAATGATCAATAATTTCTTAAAGCCCGGCCTTCAGGATCTGTGCGTGAGCCGTACCAGCTTTAAGTGGGGCGTGCAGGTGGATTTTGATCCCAAGCATGTGGTGTATGTGTGGATTGACGCTCTCTCCAACTATATCACCGCCCTGGGCTATGGCACCGATCACGATGAACTGATGCAGAAATATTGGCCTGCCAATGTGCATCTGGTGGGCAAGGAAATCGTGCGCTTCCACACCATCTATTGGCCCATTATGCTCCATGCCCTGGGTCTGCCCCTGCCCAAGCAGGTATTCGCCCATGGCTGGCTGCTCTTTGGCAATGATAAGATGAGCAAATCCAAGGGCAATGTGGTGTATCCCCAGCCCATCGTTAATCGCTACGGCGCCGACGCCCTGCGCTATTATCTCCTGCGCGAAATGCCCTTTGGCGCGGATGGCAACTACACCAACGAGGCCTTCCTCACCCGCATGAACGCCGATCTGGCCAATGACCTGGGCAATCTGGTATCTCGCACGGTGGCCATGATCGAAAAGTATTTTGACGGCGTGATCCCCGCCTGGACGGACGCCGTGGACGATACTGTGGACGCCCCTCTTAAGGAGCACTGTGCCGCCCTGCCCAAGCTGGTGGAGGCGCAGATGGATAAGCTCCAGTATTCCCAGGCCCTGGCTGAAATCTGGAAGGTGATCGGGGAATGCAATAAGTATATCGATCTTACCCAGCCCTGGGTGCTGGGCAAGGATGAGAGCAAGAAGGATCGCCTGGCCAATGTGATGCTGATGCTGGCCGAGTGTGTGCGCTTTGCGGCAGTGCTCATTGCTCCCTTCATGCCCCATACTCCCGAACGCATTTTTGAGCAGCTGGGCGTGAACGATGAAGATCTCAAAACCTGGGAATCCCTGGCTTCCTTTGGTCAGCTGCCTGCGGGCACCAAGGTGAAAAAGGGCGAGGCCCTCTTCCCCCGCATTGATATCAAGAAGGAGCTGGAAGCCCTGGAAGGCCCCAAGGAAGAAAAGAAGCCCGAAAAGGCCGAGAAGAAACAGGAAAAGAAGCAGGAGAAAAAGGAAAAGAAGGTGGAAATCCCCGAGGGCTGCATTGCCTTTGGCGATTTTGAAAAGATCCAGCTGCGGGTAGCCAAGGTGTGCGCCTGCGAAAAGGTGGAAAAGAGCGATAAGCTGCTGAAATTTGATCTGGATCTGGGCACTGAGCATCGCACCGTGCTCTCCGGCATCGCCAAGTTCCATAATCCCGAGGAGCTGGTGGGCAAGAATCTGATCCTGCTGGCCAATCTGGCGCCCCGGAAGATCATGGGCATTGAAAGCCAGGGCATGCTGCTCTCTGCCGTAAAGGTGAATGAAGACGGCAGTGAAACATTGCGCCTGCTCACCGCCGATTCCATCATGCCCGCCGGAGCAGAAATTGGCTGAGCAAATATATCCATTTCGCCCGAAGCATACGGCTTCGGGCGTTTTTTGATAAAAAACACGGATATTTGATGATTTTATGTTCGCAAAAATGCAAATTTATCCCTTTGTGCTATTTTGTTTCCGGCCTTTCTATAGTACAATGAAGTTACAAAATCCAAGAAAGGATGAAAGCCATGAAATCTTCGTTTCTTACATTGCCCCAGCCCTTTGTGGCGGGAATGATTTCTCAGCCCACCATCGATAAATGCCTGATCGCCATGCGCACTGCCGAGCACAACGGCGCCGTGGCCTTTGCCGTCGGCCTGGCCCGCCAGGAAGAAGCTGCCTGGACTGTGGATGGCATGAAGCGCATCTTCCATTCCACCGGCCGCCCCTGCATGCCCTATATCTACCGCAATGGCAATCTCGCCGATAAGAGCGAGGATTTCCGGGCCGAGCTTTTGCTCCGGGCGGCGGAAGCCGGCGCTGTTGGCTGCGATGTGATGGGCGATATCTTCAACCCCTCCCCCCGGGAGCTCACCTGGGATAAGGACGCCATGAAGCGTCAGCGGGAGATCATTGATATTTTGAAGAGCAAGGGCGTGGAGGTGCTCATGTCCTCCCATATGCCCGAAGCCCTCTCCGCCCAGGAGATCGTGGATCATCTCAAGGAGCAGGAAAACCGGGGCGCAGATATCGCCAAGATCGTTACCGTAGCCAATACGGAGGAAGAACTGCTGGAAGCCTGCCGGGCTACCGTGATGGCCAAGAAGGAATTGAAGGTGCCCTTCGTGCAGCTGTGCAACGGCAAGTTTGCCTATCTGCAGCGGTATTTCGGCCCGGCCCTTGGCAGCATGCTCACCTTCACCGTGCCTTACTATGATGAACTGAATATGGGCACCCAGCCCATCACCCATACCGCCAAGGAGATCTTTGAACGGATTCTGTGGCACCAGAACTACGAAGGATAAGGAGAAATAGAACATGAAGCGGTTTGAAAATAAAGTAGCCCTGGTCACCGGCGCGGCTTCCGGCATGGGCCTGCTTTCCTGCCAGATGCTGGCGGCAGAGGGCGCGCATGTGTTGATGCTGGATATCAACGAAGAGATCCTGGAAAAGGAAGCAGCGGAGATCCGCGCCCGGGGCGGCGACGCCATCGCCATGAAAACGGATGTGCGCCGGTATGAGGCCATCGAGGCGGCAGTGGAAAAGGCCATGGCACTTTACGGCCATGTGGATATCACCATCAGCTTTGCCGGCGGCGCGCCTTCCCGGATGTGCAAGGTAGGCAAGCCCTTCCATCAGCTGCCCATCGAAGTATTGGATTGGGGCGTGGAGGTAAACTTCCGGGCGCCCATGTATATGGCCCGTGCCGCCATGCAGCATATGATGGACCAGGGCAGCGGCGTGATCATCAATATCGGCTCTACCTCCGGGGAAACGGGCACCCGCTCCGGCGCGGATTACAGCGCGGAAAAGAGCGGCATCGCCTATGGGCTCACCAAGTCCATCGCGGCGGCCGGTGCGCCCTATGGCGTGCGCTGCTGCGCGGTCAGCCCTGGCCCGGTGCTCACCCGGGCGGCCATGGCCAATATGAAAACGGCCCTGGGCAGAGCGGCAGAGCCCATCGAAGTGGTGAAGCTGGTATTGTATCTCTGCTCCCAGGACGCCGCCTTTATCACCGGCGTGAATTATGTGATCGACGGCGGTCGGGGCCTGCTGGTGCAGTAAGGGAATTCAGCATTCAGAATTAAAAGTTAAGAATAGTAAAACAGGGAGCAATCTTGGCGCTCTGCAAGACGGGACTATGTGCCTCGTACTTGCAGAATGGACAAGTTGCTCCCTATTTGCATTTGAAACTTTTCATTCTACATTTTTAAAGCCGCAGCCCTTTCTTTCCAATTCGCTTTTCCACGCGCATTTCGGCATATTTGGAAAGGAGGGCCGCCGGGGCGTCCTGGGGGGAGAGCTGGGATTTATCGATGCCCACCGCCAGAATTTCCCGCATCCAAGCAACCTGGGCGGGGGTCACTCTTTGCACGGTGCTCAAGGTTTCCGCGCATGCAGTGCACACCAATCCGCCCTCTTCCAAATCCATCAGGCGAATCTGCGCATCTTCCATCCGCTTGCCACAGTGCACGCAATGGGAAAGCCGGGGGCGATAGCCACTGATGGAGGAAAAATGGAGGAGGAAGGCGGCGGTAATCGCTTCTGGGGCAAGATCACTATAACTCAGCCTGGAAAGGGACCGGGCCAGCAGGGTGAACATCTCCACCGCTCTTTCCCCGGGCTGGGCGGCAGTCTCGCACAGCGAGAGTATATAGGTGGCATACTTTAGCTTATCATAATCCGTGCGCAGAGGATAGAAGGATTCGGTAAGATTGCAGGAGGTGACGGTCATGCGGCCCTTGCCTGCATACAGCACGTATTCCCCCAGGGCAAACCATTCGCTGGCGGCAAGCAATGGGCTTTGAGGACGCTTGCAGCCCCGGCAAAGGGCCTCCACCCGGCCTAAATTGGGGGAGAGCAGGGTGAGCATCCGATCGTGCTCCCGGTAATCCGCGTGGCGAAGCACAATGCCCTGGGTGGTTACGGCTGGCAATTGAATCAACTCCCTGTGGAACGGTAATACCGCATGGCGCGGCGGAAGAAAAGATACATGATGAGGAAAATGACGCCTCCGGCCAGGGGGCAGAGGAAAGCCGACCAGGCAGGCCATCCGTAGAGGGGCTTGCCCAGGATATACGCCCCCGGCACATGCATGGTGAGCCCGAATGGGGCCACCACGGTGAAAAGCATTTGCAGGGGCCTTGGATAAATATCCACCGGGTATTGGCAGCAGCTGCGGCCGCCGTAGGTAAGCGCATTCACCACTTCAACGGATTTCACCGAGAACATGCAAAAGATGGCTTCAATGAGAAAAAGCCCGGTAATCTGGAAATAGCCAAAGAAGATGGCTTCCAGGAGCAAAAGCACCTTGGGCAAGGTCCAGATCACTTGGGATTGGATGCTCCCCAGCGCCATGGCCAGGGCGCCGATGCCGATGCAGATCAATCGCCTGGGATCCGCCGCATAGCAGATGACCTGAGTGAATACCCCCCGGGGGCGCACCAGAAAACCGTCCAACCGCCCTGTGCGCACCAGGCTTGGAAATGCGCCGGTCACGCCTCGGGCGAAGCACTCGGTGATGTAGAACACCACGTTCATCAGCCCAAAGAAGAAGAGCAAATCGCCCCCCGTCCATTGGTTCAGCGCTTCAAAGCGATCGATCACCAGCAGCACCGCCATCATTTCCCCGCCCGTCATCACCAATTGGGCCAGGCTTTGCAAAAGAAAGGAGACGGGGTACTGCATCTGACAGCGCAGCAGCATTTTCATGGATCGAAGATATAATTTGACAGTATCCATCCTTTATCCTCCCTGCACAATGATGCGTTTTTGATTTTGCTTCCAGATGATCAGCCCCAGGAAAGTGAGCAGCAGCGTCCAGATCATCTGGGTGATCAGCACCGAAGGCGCCTGAGAAAGGGCCCATTCTCCGGTGTAGAGGCGGATGGGGGCGTCCAGCAGTTGGGCGTAGGGAAGGAGTGTGATCACCCTTTGCCAGGAATCGGGGAAGAGGGTGAGGGGGAGGATATTGCCTGAAAAGGTCATCATCAGCAGGTTCAGCATGGCGCGCACGCCCCGGCTGTCCAGGGTGCGCATGGTGAGGCCCATGGTGATATTGGTCATGGCGCACACGCAAAGAAGCCCCAGAAAGACGGCCGCCAGGGCGCACAAAAGCGCCGGGACAGAGGCGGGAGCGGCAAGCCCCCAGCCGCCGGGCAGCAGCACGGCCACCAGAATCATGGGCACGGAACGCATGATGCTGCCCAGGGCCTTTTGCGCCATGGAGCGCATGTAATAATAGCCGTAAAGATTCAGGGGGCGGCACAGGTCATAGGCAATGGAGCCGGTCTGGATTTTACTGAGCAAATCTTCGTCATCGGAAAGCAGCATCCGAAAGAAGGCCTGCTGAAGCCATACATAGGTGACGATGGCGGAAACGGGCATGCTCTGGGGCTTGCCGGCATAGAGCGCCCGATAAAGGGCAATGAGGAAAAGCCCGAAAAACAGCTGGCAGAAAAGCCCGCCGAAGGCCGCGCCCCGGTATTGGGTCTCCATTTTCCAGCGCATGCGGAAGGTGGATGCGTATGCGTTCATAGATCCATCTCCTTATACATGGCGGCGATCATATGATCCACGTTCTGGGGCTGGGCCGTCAGCTCCCGGATCTCCCCGGCGCTTTGCAGGATGGAAAGCAATTGAGGCGTTTGCAATTGCTCGGGGGCGTAAATGATTTTGTAGCTGTCCCCTTCTTTGGTTACACTGCAGCCCTTCGGCAGCCGGGGCAAAAAGCAATCCCCGTTGTAGCGCACGTTCACCACCCGCTGGGTATCATACCGGGAGAGAAGATCGGGCAGCGCCCCGTCAAAGAGCTTTTTCCCGTGGCCCAGCACCAATACCCTTGGGCACAGGGCAGCGATATCCTCCATATCGTGGGTGGTGAGGAGGATGGTGGTGCCGTTTTTCTGATTTTCTTCTTTGAGAAAATCCCGAAGGGATAATTTGCTTACCGCATCCAGGCCGATGGTGGGCTCATCCAGGAAGAGAAGCTCGGGCCGGTGGAGCAGCGATCCGCAAAGCTCCGCCCGCATTTTTTGTCCCAGGCTCAAAAGCCGCAGCGGCGTGCGCAGGATATTGCCAAGGTCCAAAGCATCCGTCAGTTCCCGGAGGCGCTTTTGATAGTCGTTTTCCGGCACCCGGTAAATATCACGGAGCAGGTTGTAGCTATCAATGATGGGCACATCCCACCATAATTGGCTGCGCTGGCCGAACACCACGCCAATGCGCTTCACATGTTTTTTCCGTTCCTTCCAGGGTACGATCCCGCCGATGCTGGCTTCGCCCCCATCGGGGGTGAGAATGCCGGAAAGGATTTTTACCGTGGTGGATTTGCCCGCGCCGTTGGGGCCGATGTAGCCGACGAGCTCGCCCTGATCAATGGAGAAGGATACGTTTTTTAGGGCCTCCACGATTGTTTTTTCCCGCAGGAATTGTCCCTTTTCCCGTTTTTTGCGCACAGTAAAACGCTTGCACAGATCGTGCACTTCGATGTAGCTCATGGGTCCTCCTATTTGGTTGTGTCGGTCGGGTTAGGAAGAGAAGCTAAGGTCATTTAGGAAAGGCGCACAAAAAAGAGTGGTACCTGGGTCGGGGTACCGTTGGTTGGGTTCAGAGTAACGTAACAAAAAACTGAGAGGAGCCATAGAATACCACAGTTTCCCTGGCTTGTCAAGGGCGAAAACGAAAAAAAGCGGGAGGAGGCTTTGGGGAAAAATAATCCGAGGGAACCGCTTTTGCGTCAAAAGCGGTTCCCTCGGACTCCCTCCCAAAAACCAAATGGGAAGGATGGCTTTGAGTATATGTCAGCAGTGTGTCCGCGTGGCTTACAGGAGGTTGTGCTGGATCTTGCCGCTGATGGTCTTGGGCAGCTCATCTCTAAACACCACAATGCGGGGATACTTGTAGGGTGCGGTGCGCTGCTTTACGTAGTTCTGGATTTCTTTCTTGAGCTCCTCAGTGCCTTCCTTGCCCTTCACCAATACGACGCTGGCCTTTACCACCTGGCCACGCACGGGATCGGGGGCGGCAGATACGCCGCATTCCAGCACATAGGGCAATTCCATGATCACCGATTCGATTTCAAAAGGCCCGATGCGATAGCCAGAGGACTTGATCAGATCGTCCACCCGGCCCACATACCAGAAGTAGCCGTCCTCATCCCGCCAGGCAGTATCGCCGGTATGATAGAGGCCGTCGGGATGGGAATTATCCTGGCCGCAGTAGCCCAGATACAAGCCGCAGGGCGGGTCGTTTTCGCCCAGACGCACCACGATTTCGCCCGTTTCGCCGGTAGGAACGGAATTGCCATCCTTATCCACGATATCCACGTTGAACATGGGAGAGGGTCGGCCCATGGAGCCAACCTTCGGGGTCATGCCCACCAGGTTTCCGATGGTGAGGGTGGTTTCGGTCTGGCCAAAGCCTTCCATGAGAGAGAGGCCCGTGGCCTTCTGGAACTGGTAGAATACTTCGGGGTTCAGCGCTTCGCCGGCCACGGTGGCATGGATGATGGAGGAAAGATCATATTTGCTCAAATCTTCCTTGATCAGCATGCGATACATGGTGGGGGGAGCGCAGAAGGTTTTGATATCATACTTGGCAAACATGGGCAGAATATCCGCCGCGTTGAAGCGCTCAAAGTCGTACACAAATACGGGGGATTCGCACAACCACTGGCCGTAGAGCTTGCCCCACAGGGCCTTGCCCCAGCCGGTATCGGAGATGGTGAGGTGCAATTTTCCGGGCACCACGCAGTGCCAGTAGCGGGCGGTGATATAGTGGCCCAGGGGATAGGTGTGGCTATGGGATACCAGCTTGGGATAGCCGGTGGTGCCGGAGGTAAAGAACATCACCATGGGGTCGTTGCCGCAGGCAGTATCTTCCGTGCGGGCAAATTTGGAAGAATACATGGAATATTCGCTGTCAAAATCATGCCATCCATCCTTGGCACCGCCGCATACCACCAATGTTTTCACCGTGGGACACTTGGGCAGGGCTTCCTCCACATGATCGGTGGCCTTACCAAAGGCAGTGCAGATAATGGCACTGGCTTCGGCCTTATTGAAGCGGTATTCATAGTCGTGAGCAAGAAGCTGATCGGTAGCGGGGATGGCCACAGCGCCAATCTTGCAAAGGGCCATCATGGTGAGCCAGAAATGATACTGGCGGCGGAGCACTACCAGCACTCGATCCCCTTTTTTGATGCCCAGAGAGCGGAAATAATTGGCGGTGCGGGCGGATTGCTTTTTCATATCCAGGAAGGTGAAGCGGCGTTCATTCTGATCCTTATCCAAATGCACCATGGCCAGGGCATCGCCCTTGCGCTCCGCCAATTCATCCACGATATCAAAGGCAAAGTTGAAAGATTCCAGATGAGAAAAATCGATCTTCTTCAGGGCACCGTGCGCATCCTCCATGGTGTGCACAAATTTTTCGCACACCAGCTTTTCCATGGGCTGGCTGGCCTTGATGGTTTCCATCACCTGCTGCTCTTCCGTTTCTTCCCCGGGGAGCACCACGGCCATGAATACGCAGTCCCCGCCTTCGGCAGCAATCATGCCATGGGGAGTGGCGGAATCGTAGTAGATGGAATCCCCTTCTCGAAGAAGCTCCACATGCTCACCGATCTGCACCTTCATGGCGCCGGAGAGAATATAGTCAAATTCTTGGCCGGAGTGGGTGGCCTGATGGATGGGCTTATTCTGGAGGGAGGGGTCGTAGGTATAGCGCACAAAATAGGGCTCGGCGATCTTTTTGCGGAAGCGGGGGGCCAGATTGCGGATATCAATGCCCTTTTCCTGGGCGGTCACTTCCCCGGCGCCCTTTCTTGTGATGGTGTAGGAAGAAAGCTGGGGAGAACGGCCCTCCATCAGATCGCTCATTTCCACCTTGAAGGTGAGGGCGCATTTGTGCATAAATGTGAAGGGAAGATCCACCTGGGCGTTTTCATAAGCCAGGTATTGTTCCTCGGTCAGATCGGTCATCTGGGCCATTTTTTCCACGGAATAGCCGCTGATTTCTCTTAATTCCCGGATACGGGCGGCAACCTCGCGCATCTGATCAGGCATGCTGTGATTCATGGCTTCCATCGAAAGTTTCCTCCATTTCCGGGGCGAAAAAAAGCTCGCCCCAAAGTTTTTGTCCTTTGAGACGAGCTGATGTATCAACCCGCGGTACCACTCAAATTGCGCTGATTAGCGCCTCTCATCCGGCTCGTGTTCCAAGCCTTTAGCCCTGACGCGGCTTCACGGAAGACGTTTACTCCCCTTTCGGGTTTCACCGCTTCAGCTCGGAAGGGATGGGCGTATGGAATTTGCCTGCTGCCGGTTCCCAGCAATACCGGCTCTCTGGAAGCTGCGTTTATTCCTGCCGTCTTCGTCATCGCCTTTGATATGAAATTGAATATAGTTTAGCACCGGCGGATTTTCTTGTCAAGGGGAATACAAGAGAAAAACAAAGAAGAATCTGCACAAGAGAATTGGTTGCACAAAGAAAATTATTGCTGTATAATAGGAAAAAATCCCATACAGGAGGAAAGAAAAGATGAATGCAGCAGACGGCATGAATTATGCGCCTCAGGGCAAGGCCCAGCCGGTGGTAAAGCCGGGCGAATTTGTTTTTTCCGTGATCGGGCTGGATCACGGGCATATTTATGGCATGTGCAACGGGCTTACCGAGGCCGGGGCCACCATGAAATACGTATATGATCCCGACCCCAAAAAGGTGGAAACATTCCTTCAAAAATTTCCCCGGGCGATTCCGGCCCGGTCGGAGGAGGAAATTCTATCCGATCAGGAAACGAAATTGGTGGCTGCGGCCACGGTGCCCTGCCAGCGGGGGCCCCTTGGCATGCGGGTGATGGATGCGGGCAAGGATTATTTCACCGATAAGGGTCCCTTCACTTCTCTGGCTCAATTGGCCCTGGCCAAAGAAAAGGTGAAGGCCACCGGCAGAAAATATATGGTGTATTATTCTGAACGGCTGCATGTGGAAGCGGCCATGCTGGCGGGGAATATCATTGCGGCGGGGGAAATCGGCAAGGTGCTGCAGGTGGCGGGCTTTGGGCCCCATCGCCTGGGCGGCCCCCGGCCTGATTGGTTCTATCAAAAAGAAAAGTACGGCGGCATTCTATGCGATATTGGCAGCCATCAAATTGAGCAGTATCTGTTTTACAGCGGGGAAGAGGATGCGGAGGTTACCCTGAGCCGGGTGGCCAACTACAATCATCCCGAAACCCCCGAATTGGAGGACTTTGGCGATTGCGCCCTTACCGGCAAAAACGGCACTACCAATTATTTTCGGGTGGACTGGTTTACTCCCGATGGCTTGCGCACCTGGGGCGATGGGCGCACCCTGATTTTGGGCACGGAAGGATACATTGAATTGCGCAAGTATATCAACGTGGCTGGGGAAACGGCCCGGGGCAATCATCTTTTCCTTGTGAACGGCAAGGGCGAACAGTATATTGACGCCAATAACACCGTGGGCTTCCCCTACTTTGGCCAGTTGATTCTGGATTGCCTCAACCGCACGGAAAATGCCATGACCCAGGCCCATGCCTTTAAAGCGGCGGAGCTTTGCCTGATCGCTCAGGAAAAGGCCATCAAAATCTGATTCAATGCATCAAAAAAATGACGGCAGCAAAAGGCGGCCGTCCTTTTTATTTGGGTGAGGTTTAAGGCTGATTGTTTTTGCCCCAGCGATAGAGCACCCAAGCCAATGCAATGCCGGCAATCAGCGTGATTACGCCAAGAAAAATCACAAAACCGGAGATCATATCAAAGGGCGTGCTGACGGAAAAGGAGGCGGAAGCATTTTCCACAATGCCCATGCTTTCCATAAATTCATCTGCATAGGGCGGCGCTTCTATGATATTTCCCGCTTCGTCATACCAGGTGAGGCCCTGGGAGGAGCTGCCAAAGAAGGGATCGACCATGCCCATCATATCCATTTCATTGATGGTGGTGCGGGTGAGGGCGCGCATTAAAAAGCCGAATAAGGTCATAATCCCGCCGCTTATCGCCGTGCGAACGCCATAGAGCCATCCAAAGCGCTTCACTGCCCGGGAAATGAACCCTGGCAGATTTTCCACCCAATCCGGCCAGGAGGAGCTTTCCTGCTCGGGCTGCGGGATGGGTTCGGGCTCGGGTATGGGCTGGGGCGCAGGCTCTTCCTGGGGAATGCCATCCTCGGAAAGCAGCCAATCTGCCGTAACGTGAAACGCTCTGGCCAGCAGGGGCAGCTTGGAAATTTCCGGGGATGCTTCCCCGGTTTCCCACTTGCTGATGCTCTGGCGGCTCACGCCAATGATCTCTGCCAAGGCCTCCTGGCTCAGCCCCGCCTTTTTACGGCACCAGTAGATTTTTTCATTCAGTTTCATGCTTGATCATCCTCCTTGTGGAGAAAATATACCACGAAGAGCGGTTGCGGCGCCATCCATGCCCGGTGGCAATTGCGCAACGGATGGTTGCGATGGGGGGATTCAGCGCAATTCCTCCTGCAGCCGCTGGCACAGGGTGGTATAGCGGGCGGCAATGTGGTTGTTGCGCACCATTTCGGCAATGCATTCTTCCTTCCCCACCAGCACCACCAGCTTCCGGGCCCGGGTGAGGGCGGTGTAGAAAAGATTGCGGGTGAGCAATCTTGGCGGCCCTCCCAGCACGGGCATCACTACGCAGGGAAATTCACTACCCTGGCTCTTGTGAACGGAGAGGCAATAGGCCAGCTCCAATTCCTCCAATTGCTGATAATCATATTCCACGGTGCGCTCGTCATCGTAGCGCACGGTGAGGATGCGATCCTGGGTGTCCACTTGGGTCACAAAGCCCACGTCCCCGTTGAATACCCCTTCGCCTTCTTCCCCATGATCTCCCTTCCATGCCAATTGATAATTATTTTTAATGTGCATCACTTTATCGCCCAGGCGGAAAACGGTGCTGGCGTAGGTGATTTCGGGCTTTTGGGGAGCGGGGGGATTGAGGGCCGCCTGAAGCATTTCATTGAGGGTATACACTCCGGCTCCGGATTTTTTGATAGGTGAAAGCACCTGAATATCCCGGGCGGGGTCGTCGGTATGCAAAAAGGCGGGGAGGCGACGGGCGCAAAGGCCCACGATGGATTCGGCGGCATTTTCGGCAAAGGGCTTGCGCTCAAAGAAAAAATCGCTGTCCCGGCGGTTTAAGATGGGGGGTTCCCCGTGATTGATGCGGTGGGCGTTTAATACGATCAGGCTTTCCTCCGATTGACGGAAAATATCCGTTAATCGCACCGAGGGCACTACGCCGCTGGCAAGGATATCCCCCAGCACATTGCCTGCGCCCACGGAGGGCAATTGATCGGCGTCTCCCACCAGAATCAGCCGGGTGCCGGGCTTTAAGGCGCGGAGCAGGCTGCGCATGAGAAACACATCCACCATGCTCATTTCATCCACAATCACGCAGGTGCAATCCAGGGGATTTTGCTCATCCCGCTGAAATTGCCCCTCTTCTCCTGCAAATTCCAAAAGCCGGTGGAGAGTTTTCGCCTCGTGGCCGGTGGCCTCGCTCATGCGCTTGGCGGCTCGCCCGGTGGGCGCGGCCAAAAGCACATCCTTGCCAAGGAGGGAAAGGATGCAGTTGATAATGGTGGTTTTGCCGGTGCCGGGGCCGCCGGTGATCACAAGCAGCCCACGCTTTACGGCTTCGGATACCGCCTTTCGCTGATTTTCGCTGAAATGAATGCGGTGATCCTTTTCAAAATCCCGGATCTGGTGCTCAATCACCGGGGCAGAGGCCGTTTGGGCTGCGCCCATCAAAAGCCGCAAGTACCGGGCAATTTCCTTTTCGGCGTAGAAATAGGGGGAGAGCATGAGGGCGTCCTGTCCCTGAACATCCATGGCGATAATCTCCCGGGCAAAGAGCAGGGCGTCCAATTGGTGCATGAGCATTTCAAGATTCACCCGAAGCGCCCTCGCCGCCTTATCCAGCAGCATTTCCCGGGGCAGGAAAGTATGCCCTTCCCCCACGGCCGCTTCCTGGAGCACATATTTCAGCCCTGCCCGCAGACGAAATTCGCTGTCCATGGGAATACCAAGGGACAGGGCGATCCGGTCGGCGGTGAGAAAGCCCACGCCTTCAATATCGTCGATCAGCCGGTAGGGATTTTCCCGAATTTTCCGCTGGGCATCGGCTCCGTATACCCGGCTGATCTTCACCGCCAGGGATGGGGGCACGCCGTAGCTTTGCAAAAATACCATGGCCTCCCGGGCGGCATATTGCTCCTGGAAGGATTGGGCGATCTGAGCCGCCCGCTTCCGGCCGATGCCGGATACTTCGGTTAAGCGCTCGGGGTGCTCGGAAAGAATATCCAGGGTGCGGGCGCCAAATTCCTGCACAAGCAATTTGGCTGTGGCAGGGCCTACCCCGTGAATCAGCCCGGAGCCAAGATAGCGTTCGATCCCCAGAAGGGTGGTGGGCTTGCGGATTTCGCAGGAAGCGGCCTTCCACTGCTGGCCGTACTGGGGATGCTCCACCCATACGCCGGTTAATAAAATTTGTTCCCCGGCGGCCAGGGCGGGCAGGGTACCCACGGCGGTGATGCTCTCTCTTCCCACCCGCACCTGGATCACCGAGTAGCCGTTTTCATCATTGCGGAAGATGGTTTCCTCCATCACCGCTTCCAATTGGGTTTGCTGTGGGTCCATTTTCATGAGCATCACCTCCCATTCTTTCCCGTTTTAAGGCGGCGGATAATTTTTCCTTTGCTCCGGGGAATCGCCCTTCCAGATCGGCTAACAAATCCTTTATTTCGGCGCGCCGGGTATGCCCGTCCACCGGACAGGGATTTTTGATGACAGGCAAATGATATCGGCGGCACAGATCGGCGATGGCCGCCTCTTTTACATCAATGAGCGGACGGATCACCTGAATGCCGGCCCGCTCCATCTGGGCCTTAGGCGCGAGATGATAAAACCTCCCCTCGGAAAGGGCGCTCATCAGCCAGGTTTCCACCGCGTCCTCCCGGTGATGCCCAAGGGCCAGGGCGGTGCAGCCAAGCTCCGCAGCGGCCCGATCCAAGGTGCCCCTGCGCAGGCGCGCACACAGGGAGCAGGGGTTCTTTTCCCGGCGCAGGGCGTCTATCAGATCCATTTCCTCCAGGTGAAAGGGCACCTCAAGCTGATCGCACAGGGATTGGATGGGCGCGGTATCAAAAGGATCGCCGATTTTTAAGGTGATGGCGCATAGGGAAAAAGGCCGGGGCGCAAAGCGACGGTAAGCAGAAAGCAACAGAAGCAGGGCCAGGGAGTCCTTGCCGCCGGATACCCCTACGGCAATTTTTTCCCCTGCCCCGATCAGCTTATATTCTTCATCCGCTTTGCGGATGGCGCCCAGTAGCCGCTTCATTTTCGATCATTCTCCCAGCAGCACATCACCATTCACCCCGGTGACGGTGACTGCTCTCATTTCTCCGGGCTTTGCGCCCTTCACCTGGCAGGAAATATATTCTGAGGTGTATCCGTGGCAAATGCCCTCCTCTTCCTCTTCAAAGAGCACCTGCACTTCCTGGCCCATAAAGCTTTCCATATATTTTTGCGCAAGGATGGCCCCTTCTCTGATCAGCATCCGTGCCCGCTCCTCCCGCATTGCCTTTGGCACCTGGCCACTCATCTGGGCGGCAGGGGTGCCCTGGCGAGCACTGTAGGGGAAGATATGCATCCGGGCAAAGCCGATTTCCTTGGAGAAGGCCACCGTTTCCTGATATTCCTCTTCCGTTTCCCCAGGGAAACCGCAGATCACATCGGTGGTGATGGCACAGTGAGGAAAAGCGCTGCGAAGCAGCGCGCAGGCGGCGCGAAATTCCTCCGTGGTATAGCGGCGGCGCATTCTGCGCAGCACCGTATCGCTTCCCGATTGCAGCGCCAGGTGAAATTGGGGGCACACCTTCTTTTCCTGCTTCAGGGCATTCACAAATTCTTCCGTCACGATCACGGGCTCCAGGGAACCCAGGCGAATTCTTTTTACTCCCTCCACATCGCAGGCGCGGATGGCGTCCAGAAGGGATTCATTTTCCAAATCCCGGCCGTAGCTGGTCAAGTGGATACCGGTGAGCACCAATTCGGAAAAGCCGGCTTGAGAAAGCCGAATGGCTTCTTCCCGGATATCCTGGGGCCTTCTGGAACGAATACCGCCCCGCACATAGGGAATAATACAGTAGGTGCAATACCGATCGCAGCCCTCCTGAATTTTCAGCACTGCCCGGGTATGCCCCTCATGGCGGGAAATGACAAGGGGCTCATAGGGCACTCTGAGTACATCGGAAACGGCGGCGATTTGCTGGTTGGTTTCCATGGCTTCTTCTAAAAGGGATACCACTTCCCCCCGCCTTGCATTGCCGATTACCAGCCGCGCCCCGGTGGAAAGGAGCTTTTCCCCATCCCGCTGGGCCAGGCATCCTGCAATGACTACTTGGGCGGATGGATTTTGCCTGAGCACTCTTCGCACCGCCTGCAGGCTTTTTTTATCCCCGGTGCCGGTCACCGTGCAGGTGTTTACCACATATACGTCGGCGGTATCCGAAAAATCCCTTACTTCATAGCCCGCCTGCTCGAATTTTTCCAGCATGGCCTGGGAATCATATTGGTTCACCTTGCAGCCCAAGGTGTGGAAAGCAACGGTGCGCATGGATTATTCTTCCTCTCCGTGATGGGGATGTTTCATCAGCGATTGCATCTGATCGATTAAGCTATTCAGATGCTCACGCTGGGATTCATCCCAGATTCTATCAAAGCTTTGCAAAAGGGAAAGGGCATCCTGGCATTTGCCCGCTTCAAAGAGCAATACGCCCTTGGCGCAGGTGATGGTGTAGGCCATTTCCTTACGCTTCATGGCAGGCAGCGTTTTTTCCAGGCTGACGACAAAATGCAGGGCGTGGGGAACCAGGGCGCGGTTTTCCTCTCTTTTTTTCATCCAGCCTCTCAGGGCGCGGAGGGGGGCTTGGGCCAGCCACTGATAGATCAGCATAAGCGCAATGGCCAAGGCGATGGTGAGGTAAATGGATAAATCACCGGGGGAAAAGCGCAAAATGGCCAGGGCTCCTGCCATGGCGGCCAGGGCGCAGATCAGCCAGCACAGCCGCTGGTGCAGCGCCAGGGAGCAATCCAGGGAAAAGGCGCGTTCATTCAAGGCTTTTTCTTTTTTCATTCCATATCTCCTGATAAGGTGAGCAGTGAAATACCTGCGGCCAGCCCGGCCGTTTCTGTGCGGAAAATCCGGGGGCCCAAGGTAACAGGCACGGCTCCGGCAGCTTTGAGCAGCTGAATTTCTTCTGGGGATATACCGCCCTCCGGGCCAATCACGATGGCCACGTCCTTTTGCCCCGTCCAGTTTTTCTTTAGGCCATTGCCCTTTTGCTCTTCCCAGGGAACCAGGGAAAGATCATGGAGGGGCAAAGCAGCGCACAGGGCCTTCACGGAGAGGGGGGAAAGAATTTCGGGGGTAATGGCCCGGCCACACTGCTTGGCGGCTTCGGCAGCGATGCGCTGCCACCGGGGGAGCTTTTTATCATCGTCCTTTTTCTCCCATTTGGCCACGCACCGGGAAAAAAGCACCGGCACAATGCGATAAATGCCCGCTTCGGTGCATTTCTGGGCAATATAATCCATTTTATCTCCCTTGGGCAGGCCCTGATACAGCGTAATGCGCACGGAGGGCTCGGGAGAGGGAAGCTGATCTTCCAACAGGAGAATAACTTCCGGCGATGTTTCTTCAATATGGGCGGCATATACCTGGCCCTCCATCAGCGCCTGGCAATCATCCCCGGCAGATAGCCTGAGCACTTTCAGGGCATGAGCCGCTTCATCGGGTAGCAGCGCAGCGTGAGTATCATCCAGCCTTTTAGCGAAAAAGCGATGCATGGTTTCTTCCTCCGGGAACTCTTCTTTAGCATGCAGCCTATCCATGGGCATGGGCAGCTATCCTATTTTAGCATAGTAGGCCGCCTTCATGCAATCAATTTGTAACAAAGAAGGATGATTGGATATTTGCGCTTGTGAAACAGGGGCTTTTCTGGTATACTATATCAGGCGATCTGTGTGTTTCTCCAGATGCTGCTAAGTAAAGGAGGTTTCGACCTTTGAGCGATTATAATGATCAGTATAACGAAAAATCCAGCCGGGTGGCTCAGCAGGCGGTAAAGCCTGCCGCTCCCGCAGAAGACCGGGCCAGCTATCCCGTCACGCCTGCGCCCTCCTCCGCCATGGTGCGCCATCGCCGCAGCGATCGCCATCATACCGGGGAGGAAGAAGCGGCGCCCGTTTCCCGCCGCCGGGATATGCCTGCTCAGGAAGCACCTGTTCAGGACGAAAATGAACAGCGGGAATGGGTGCGCCAGCAGCCCGCTCCCATGGAGGATCCTACCGATTCCGCCTATCGTCAGTTCCCCCGCCAGGCTCCTGCTTATGAGGAGGATGGCTTTATGCGCCGCCAGGTGGGATTGGAAGATGCATACGAGGATGAAGAGGAAGAGTACGGCCGCCCCTGGCTGAAGATTCTTTTGATCGTGGTATTGGTGCTTGCACTGCTGGCAGCGGCGCTGTATTTTGTGCCCAATGTGGGCCCCTTAAAGCCTTTGAAGGATGGGGTGGTGGGCGCTGTAAACAGCGTGCTCCATCTGGTGAGCCCGGAAGAAAAGGTGCCTGCGGAAGCCATCTCTTTCCAGACGGTGGCCAATAACGGCACCACCAATTCCCGCCTGCTGTTCCACCTGATCACCTCCAAATCGGTGGAAGCCGTGGGCATCCAGGATCGGGAGGGCAATGAGATTCCCTGCTCCGTTTCTTTGGTAAACGGGGAAGAGGAAACCAATAAGATCTGGGCTATCACGGCCGTATTTGCCACGCCCTATGACGGCGAAATTTTTGCCGCCATCAAGGAAAACGATGTATGGATCCGCACGGATAAATGGGTGCTTTTGATGATCAGCGATCCCACCCCCGTGCCCACTCAGGCCCCGGTGAGCACGCAGATTCCGGCGGCCACTTTGGTTCCCCCCACTGCCACTCCCACGGTGGAACCCAAGAGCACCGAGGTGATTCCCACCCAGGCCCCGGCTACCCAGGCGCCTGTGAATATTCAGTCCACCAATGTGCCCGTGGCAACCTGGGCGCCTACCCCGGCCCCGGCTACCCCGGCCCCCACGGCAGCTCCGACCGCCGTGCCCACCCCTGAACCCACCCCTGTGCCTACCCCTGAACCCACCCCTGTGCCTACGCCTGTGCCCACCCCTGAACCCACCGCCGTTCCCACTCCGGAGCCCACGCCTTCTCCCCTGCCCCGGCTCACAGCGGAGGCGGATGCTTCCACCTCTACCACCAACGTAAAGGTGACGGATACGGTGTTTATCGGCGGCAGCAGCCAGCAGGATTTCAAACGGGAAAATGGTTATATTGCGCCCAACCCCGATAATTATAATCGCCTGGAAATTGGCGTGCTCACCTTCCGCGGCGACAACTTCCGCCGCAACGCTTCCTTTGGCACGGTGGAAGTAGAGCAGGAAGAAATGAGCGTAATCTGGAAGAGTGAAATCGGCAGCCTGCGCACCAAGGATTCCGGCACTCTTTACGGCGTTGGCTGGAGCGGCCAGCCCGCCATTGTGAAGTGGCCTGTGGATGTGCGAAAAATGATGGATACCCTCTATGAGGATGCCCGGAATACATCCGCTCTGCGGGAAGTGATCTTTGGCGCGCAGGATGGCAAAATTTATTTCCTGAATCTTGAAAGCGGCGAAGCTACCCGGGATCCCATCAATGTGGGCTATCCCCTCAAGGGCAGCGTGGCCATCGATACCAGCGGGCGGCCCCTGCTTTCCGTGGGCCAGGGCGTATCGATTCTGCCCAGCAAAACCGGTGATATCGGCCTGCATGTGTTCAACCTGATCAACAATGAAAAGGAATTTTTCATCAACGGCCGTAAGTCCAACTCCCAGAAGCAGTATGGCTCCAACGGCGCCTTTGATGGAACCGCCCTCTTCCTGTGGCAGGACGACGCCATGGTGGTGGCCGGTGAAAACGGCCTGCTCTATACCGTCGATCTGAATTCCACCTTCACCTTCCCCACCGCTGCCGAGCCTGATAAGGAGGCCGGCATGGAAACCCAGCAGAAGACCACCTATCTGCGCACCAAGGCCAATGCTTCCAAGGATACCATGACGGCGGTGGAAAGCAGCGTGGCCATGTATGATAAGTATATCTATATGGCGGATGCCTATGGCCTGCTCCGCTGCGTGGACAGCGATACCATGAAAACGGTGTGGGCCATGGATACTGGCGATAACACCGATGCGGCCATCGCCCTGGATATGGATAGCGCGGAGGCTGTGAGCCTGTATACCGGCAACACCGCTTATTCCCGCCTGGGCAGCAAGAAGGATGTGTCCATCCGCAAGCTGAACGCCCTCACCGGCGAAGAAATCTGGAAATACGATATCAAGTGCGATTACGATAAGAATCAGCAGTCCGGCTGCAAGGCCAGCCCCGTGATCGGCCAGAATGGCATTGATGATCTGGTGATCTTCACCGTGAATATGGTGGATGAGGGCGGCAGCGATGTGATCGCCTTCAAAAAGGAAAGCGGCGATGTGGCCTGGCGCTATCGCCTGGATGCGGAAACCATTTCCTCTCCCGTGGCCGTGTATAACGAAGCCGGGGACGCCTGGATTATTCAGGCGGATGGCGAAGGCAAGCTGTATCTGCTGGAGGGCGATTCCGGAAAGCTGGGCAGCACGCTGGATTTGGGCGGCGATATCCAGGGTTCCCCTGCGGTATACCGCAATATCTTGGTGATTGGTACCTGCGATAAGGATAACGCTTATATGTATGGCATCCAGATCAAGTAATATAAACAAGCAGGCCCTGTCCTATTCTGGGACAGGGCTTTTTTGCTGATCAAATTGTTTTTTTCAATCTTGTATTTTCGGGCGGGCTTTGCTATAGTAGAATACATAAAACAGAACTCGAATCTGCAAAGTAAATTGGCGCAGCCGTGCTGCGTGGAAAGGAAAACAGATGAAACGATTGGATTTTGATGTGGCCGTTATCGGCGGCGGCCCCACCGGCACCGTGGCGGCCATTGCCAGCGCCCGCTGCGGCATGAACACCATTCTCATTGAGCAGCATGGCTATTTGGGCGGAGCCCTTACGGCCTGCGGCACCGGCCCCCAGATGACCTTCCATGCAGGGGAGCGCCAGGTGGTTACCGGCATTCCCCAGGAAATGACGGAGGAAATGATCCGCCGGGGCTTTTCCACCGGCCATGTGAAGGATGGCGTGGGCTTTTGCGATACCACCACTGCCTTTGATCCCGAGGGGATGAAGGTAGTATGGGAAGATATGGTGATGGAAAGCGGCGCCCAAATCCTCTATCATGCGGTATTTACCGGCTGCAAAGTGGAAAACGGCGTGATCAAAAGCGCCCAGATCTATACCAAGGGCGGCTTTTACGATCTACGCGCCAAGGTGTTTATCGATGCTTCTGCCGATGCGGATGTGGCCAATGCAGCGGGCATCGGCAGCGTATTTGGCCGGGAATCGGACAACCTGGCCCAGCCGATGACCATGAATTTCCATGTGTATAATGTGGATCGGGAAAAGGTGTGCCAGTATATGGCTGAAAACCCGGATGATTTGTTCCACTGCGTGCCCAAGGACGTGCGCAATCGGCAGCGCTTTGATATTTCCGGGGTGTACAGCCGCATGAAGGCGGCCAAGGAAGCCGGGGAATTCACCTATGACCGGGAGGCCGTGCTCTGCTTTGAAACCAGCACGGACGGGGAATATATCGTGAATATGACCCGCATCACCAAGCACAGCGCCGTGGATGCCTTTGAGCTCACCGAGGCCGAAATCCTGGGCCGCAAGCAGGTGCAGGAAACGCTGCATTTCCTGCGCAAATATGTGCCCGGCTTTGAAAATTGCCGCCTGGCTTTTTCCGGGCCCAATATCGGCATCCGGGAAAGCCGGAAAATTAATGGCGTGTATAAGCTCACCGTGGATGATTTAACCGGGAATGTGATGTTTCCCGATGCGGTGGCTATGGGCGGCTATCCCATTGACGTGCATTCTCCCGATGGCGAAGGCACCCTGCATAAATTCTTAAAGCCCGGCAGCTGGTATTCCATCCCTTACCGCTGCCTGATCACCCATGAAGTGGAAAATATTATCGTGGCTGGCCGCTGCATCAGCGCCACCCAGGAGGCGTGCTCCTCCACCCGCCTCACGCCCATCGTGATGGCCCTTGGCCAGGCGGCGGGCACGGCGGCTGCTCAGAGCATCGCCACCGGCGTTCCTGCCAATCAAATTGATACGGATGTACTCCGGGATACTTTAAAGAAAAACGGCGTGTTCCTGGAGGAATACCGGCCAGAATAAAAAAACAGCCCCCCGCCAGAGCGGCGGCAGAGCGCAAACAAACCCCGCAAATGCAAAAATGACCGCATTCTTGCAGCCATTGTTGCGATTGCGGGGTTTCTCAGTGGTATAAAACCAGTTATTTCTGTATCCTCCCTGCGATTTTTTAAAATGACGGAGGAGAAAGCGCAAAAATAACCTGCGCGACTTCATCAGTTGGGTTACGCCAACGATGGGGACAATCGGCAGGAATGCGCACGCTATCGCCGGGCTTCATGGAATAGATATTGCCCGCCATTTCCAACTCTACAACTTTTCCGGCATGGAAAAAAGCCGTTTCCTCTCCTTTGTGGCTTTGGGCCTGATTGTTGGAGGACGCACCTGGCGGAATGATCATCATGCAAAATTCAATGGTACCCTGGGTATCCGGAGTAAGCAGCTCATAGATTACATCCGGCTCTGTTTTGCGGCCAATGGTCATGCGGTTTTCCGGCGTAACGATGGTATCCACCTGGGCCTCTTCCTGAAAAAAACTGTACAGCGGAATATCCATCACCTTGGCCAGGCTGCGCAGGGTTTGAATGGAGGGATTCACCTGCTCATTTTCAATTTGGCTGAGCATGGAAGGGGTGATGCCGGCTGCCTGCGCCAACTTGCGGATGCTCAGGCTATGCGCCATTCGCTCAATGCGGATGCGCTGCCCTAAATTTAGTTCGCTCATGGGCTCTCTCCTCTTATATTTTATAATGCTCGCCGCCTGCCCCTTCGGGAGTCGGCGAGACGGCCAACCGCCCTCCGGGCCGGTTGCCTCATTATTATGCCATCATGCTCGCCGCCTGCCCCTTCGGGAGTCGGCGAGACGGCCAACCGCCCTTCGGGCCGGTTGCCTCATTATTATGCCATAGGAGACGAAAAAAAGCAATAATGCGTTAAATAACGCTAAACGAGTTGACTTATAAAGCAATTTATGTTAATTTATAATAAACGTTTGGCGCAGGAGGAAATATGTAATGCTGGATATTCTGATCACAAATGGAACACTCATTGATGGCAGCGGCGCAGCAGCGCAAAAAGGATGCATGGGCATCAAGGATGGAAAGCTTTTGCATACTGTGGGTACGGAAGAAGCAAAACGCATAATTGATGCAAAGGGGGCTGTTGTGTGCCCGGGCTTTATTGACGCCCATTCTCATGGAGATAAATTGCTGGGCACGGGGGAAGGAAAGCTGTTTAAAACCCCTCAGGGGATTACCACGGAGCAGTGCGGAAACTGTGGACTATCCCAGGCCCCCGTTGCTTTGGAGCGCGCAGAGGATTTGCAGCGCACATTCAGCCCGGCCCTGCCCCTGGAGGACGTGCGTTCCTGGACGGATTATAATACCTATCTTCGTTATGCCGAAAAATGCCATAAGACTACCAATATGCGCTTTTATGTGGGCCATCGGATATTACGCCAGGGTGTGATGGGCATGGATAACCGCCCGCCTACGAAAAAGGAATTGGACAGAATGTGTGCCATGCTGCGGGAGGCCATGGAAGCGGGCGCGGCAGGATTATCCACGGGGCTCATTTATGTGCCTGTCTGTTATGCTCAGCCGGATGAAATTATTTCCTTGGCCAGGGTGATTGCGCCCTTTGGGGGGATTTATGCCAGCCATATGCGCAGCGAATCCGAGGGATTGGTGGATGCGGTTCGCGAAACAATTAACGTGGGCCGTCAGGCAGGAACGCGGGTATGTATTTCGCATCATAAGGTGCTTGGCCGACCCAATTGGGGGCTGCAGAAGGAAACATTGCCCATGATTCAAAGGGCCAATGAAGAGGGGATTCCCGTCACCTGCGATCAATATCCCTATACCCGCAATATGACTTCTTTGTATGCCTGCATGCCTAATTGGCATTTTTCTAAAGGCATGGCCCATGTGGCCGACAGACTGCGGGAGCCTGCGTTCCGCGTCAAGGTGCGTTCAGAGATGGAGGATCCTGCAGCACCCTATGATAATTATTATCTCAATGCGGGAGGCTGGGAAGGCGTCTATATCACATCCATGCCACAGACAAGAGAAGCGGCGGGAATGTTTGTATCGGATTATGCAAAGAAAATTGGCAAGGATCCCTGGGACGCCTATTTTGATTTGATGATAGATAACGGCTGTGGCGGGACAGGTGTGTATTGCAGCATGTGCGATGAAGACGTGTGCGATATTATCCGTTCGCCCTATTGTGTGGTGGGCACCGATGGCATCAATACTTCCTGGGAAGTGCCGGGGCATCCCCGAGGCAGTTCCACTTTTCCTCATGCCATCAATTATTTTGTCAAGGAAAAGAAAATTTTTTCTTTGGAGCAGATGATTTATAAAATGACCGGGCTGACGGCTGATCGGCTGCGTTTTAAAGGTAAAGGGCTGCTGAAAGAAGGCTTTGATGCCGATGTGGTGATCTTTGATTATGATCGCCTGCATGATCCGGCAACCTATGATCATCCCAACCAATTGACGGAGGGGATGGATTATGTGATTGTCAATGGCCGGTGCGTTTATGAAAAGATGGCGCTGACGGGAGAAAATGCCGGGCGCATCCTACGCTTGAACGGCTGAAGGAGGAAAAAGAAATGCTGCTGGATGATTTGCAGGCGTTAAAAGAAAGCTGCTGGCTAAATACAGAAAAATTGCCTTTTGAGGAGGCCATGCGTATATGCCCCCTGACCATGGAGGATATCATGGACGCATCGGCGCGCCTTGATCGCTTTGCGGCCTATTTTCGCGTGGCTTTTCCGGAAACATTGCCTCAAAACGGTATTGTGGAAAGCCCGCTGAGAGAAATTCCGGAGATGAAAAAAGCCCTGGAAGAAGATCAGCACTGTGTTTTTCCGGGGAAGCTACTTTTGAAAATGGATAGCCATTTGCCTGTATCCGGCTCCGTCAAGGCCCGAGGCGGCGTATATGAAGTGCTTAAAACGGCAGAGGAAATCGCCCTTGCCAAAGGCATGCTGCATCTTGAGGATGATTACAGCATTTTGGATACGGCGCCCCTGCGGAAGCTGTTCAGCCGGTATTCCATTGCCGTTGGGTCTACCGGCAATCTGGGCTTGTCTATTGGTATTATGAGTGCCCAATTAGGCTTTCGGGTAACGGTGCATATGTCTGCCGACGCCCGCCAGTGGAAAAAGGATCTGCTTCGATCCAAAGGCGTAACAGTGGTGGAATATGAAGGCAATTATTCGGAAGCCGTGAAGCAGGGGCGGGAGCTGGCCCAAGCCGATCCTTATTGTCACTTTGTGGATGATGAAAATTCCAAGACACTGTTTCTGGGCTACGCCGTGGCGGCGCTGCGGCTCCGAAAGCAACTGCAGGAGATGGAAATAAAAGTGGGACCAGATCATCCTCTTTTGGTTTATCTGCCCTGCGGCGTGGGGGGAGCGCCAGGGGGAATTGCTTTTGGGCTGAAGCAGGTGTTTGGCGACAGCGTGCATTGTTTTTTTGCCGAGCCTGTACAGGCCTGCTGCATGATGCTTGGCATGGCCACAGGAAAGCACAATGAAATCAGCCTGGAGGATATGGGCATTGACAGCCATACTGCGGCAGATGGCCTGGCGGTGAGCCGCGCATCAGGGTTTGTGGGGCGGCTCATGGCGCCCTTTATCGCAGGCTGCTACACGCTTACGGATGAACGCATGTTCCGAATGCTGGCGCAGCTGAGCGATACGGAAAAGATTGATCTGGAGCCCAGCGCACTGGCGGGCATGTACGGCCCGGTGCTGATGGAAACCAGCGATGCCTTCAGCGCCTTTCGGGAACTGGAAAATGCCACCCATTTGGTTTGGGCTACGGGAGGCAGCATGGTACCCATAGAGGAAATGAAAAAATATTATCAGACCGGTAAACGAATGCTGTGTGATTGACAAAGGAAAATTGACAAAAAAGCTGAAAATGGATGAAATGAAAAAGAGGTCCTCTCCGGCAGCGGAAGGACCTCTTAAAAAACCTAAATTTCAAACCGGGAATTTTTAGCATGCTCAATACAAAAGTTGATTTCTCTTGCTTTTGCCCGTCAAAGTATATCAGAAAATCATCATTTTCCCAATGATTTGGCGTATTTTGCTGTCAACTTTCTTGCATCCGCTGAATCAATCCTTACGAACGATGTGGATTGCGCATTCTTTACTGTAAGAGTAAATACAGCCAACAAATTCATAAATACGATATATTGTCCTTTTTTCATATGACAGATAAAATATAAGCGGCACAGGAAATCCATGATGGGAGCAAGCAGGCGTTTCGGTGCCGAATGACTAAATCAAGATGGATTTTGTTCCCAGGCAGATGGATGTATTCCCCCTGCTCCGCATATTCAATTGGGGAAGAAGGACGCTGTGCAAGTATATTTTTTCTACGGAGGCACTGTTCAATGACGGAAAAAATGAAATGGAACGACAATTGGCTGTTTCATGACGGAGACATTGAAATCTTACCGCCGCCGGGCAAAGGCCAATCTGTTTGCCAGGCCAAAACGGTAAGAAGCCTTGCTGGCCCTTTTTCCGTGAATTTTCCGGATCACCCCAATCATCGGGTGGAGCCAAATGCCAAAAAGGAACTGGCCCTGGTTCCTTTTCAGCGGGTTCATCTGCCCCATGATTATATCATTGCTCAAACGCCGAAGGCGGCTTACAATGATGCCATCGGCGCCATGGATTATCATCCTGCCTGGTATCGAAAACATTACACCTTTTCTTCGGAGGATAGAGACAAAAGGATTGTTCTGTACTTTGAAGGAATCGCGGATCATGCCACGATTTATTTTAACGGCGTCTATTTGCTGGATCATTTTGAGGCGCATACCCCTTTTGATATCGATATAACCGATTTTATCGACTATGATGAAGATAATGTGCTGGCTATCCGGGTGGAAAGCGGTACAGGCGAAGGCTGGTGGTATCAAGGGGGCGGCATTTACAGAAATGTGTGGCTGGAAAAGCGGGAAGCGGTTTCTGTCAACCGTTACGGCGTTTATGTGCATCCTGAAAAGCGAAAAGAGGATTGGCTGGTGCCGGTGGAAACGGAAATCAGAAATGATTCTTTTGGCGAAGTAACCGTTACTGTGCAGACAAAGATTCTGGATGAAAACGATGCGATTCTTCTGGTGATGGAGGATGAAGTACCGGTTTCGGATCGGGAAATCAAGAAGCTGGTGCAGAAAGGGGCGGTAAAGAAACCGGCACTTTGGGATGTGGATAATCCGAAGCTTCACCGGGTACACACAAAAATTTCCGTAAACGGCGAAGTGACGGATGAAACGTATACATCATTCGGCTTCAGAGAAATTGCTTTTTCCAGCGAACAGGGATTTTTCCTGAATGGAAGAAATGTAAAAATCAAAGGCGTCTGCGCCCACGGGGATTACGGATTGACAGGTATTGCCGTGGAGGAGAGCATCCTGCGCTATAAAGCACGGCTGATCAAAGAAATGGGGGCCAATGGGTTCAGGTGCTCTCATTATCCCCATGGGGAAGCTTTTATGGATGAATTGGATCGGCTGGGGATTGTTTCCATGAATGAGGTGCGGTGGTTCAGCTCTGCGCCGCATGCCATGAAGGAACTGGAAACATTGATCAAACGGGATCGGAATCATCCCGGCGTCATGATGTGGTCCGTAGGAAATGAAGAGCCGTTTTTCATGGAAGACCGGGGTAGCAGAATCGGGCGGGCGATGTACGCATTGATCAAGAAACTGGATCCGACACGGCCGGTCACAGCGGCAGTGGATCGCAGGCCCGCAGAAGCCACCGTATTTGATTGCTGCGATATTGTGGGTGTGAATTACAATTTTGAAGCATATGACTCCCTGCGTCATCGCTTTCCGGAAAAGCCAATGATCGCCTCCGAGCATTCAGCAACCGGAACCAGCAGAAGCTGGTATGGGCCGAATGTGCCTGCCCTGGGCAGAATCTCCGGCTATGACCACGATACCGATAACTATTTCAGAAGCAGGGAATTTTACTGGCAGTTTATTGATGCGCGTCCCTGGATTATGGGGGGCATGCAGTGGATCGCTTTTGATTTTCGAGGCGCATCCGGATGGCCCAGGCTTTGCTCTGCTGCCGGAGCCATCGATATGTATCTGCAGAAAAAAGATGCATTCTATCAGAATCAGTCTTTCTGGAGCGGGCATCCGATGATCCATTTGCTGCCCCATTGGAATCATTCGGGGGAAGAAGGGCAAACAATCAAGGTCTATGCTTATACAAATTGCGATGCGGCAGAATTATTCCTGAACGGTAAGTCTTTGGGGAAAAAGGATTTGAAGCCATGTCAGCACGCGGAATGGGATGTGGTGTATCAGCCCGGGAAGCTGGAGGCGGTGGGATATAAAAATCAGGAGATTGCGGCAAGGCATATGGAAGAAACAACAAAGGCTCCTTGCAGGTTGGTTCTTCAAGCGGAAAATGCCGATGATGCCGGCCCGGGTGAATTGGTTGCCCTGTCCTGCTATGCAGTTGATGAAGACGGAAAAGCAGTAAAAGATGCAGAGATTGAGCGAGTGCGCTTTTATGCAGAAGATGGCGCGTGCGTAGTGGCCACCGGTTCTGATAATACAGATTCAGTTCCGCCGCATATTACGGAGAGAAGAATGTATGGTGGCCGGATCTCGGTGCTGGTACGCCTTTCTGCAGAAGGAAAAGCCACTGTATATGCACAATCTTATGGATTAAAAGGAGGAAAAATCAATGTTACTAACCCGTGAACAGCACGAATTGGCGTTGAAAAATTCAGAATTCATTCTCCTTAAGCTTGCAGAAGCGAAGCCCGGCGATAACATTGTTATGCTTGGAGATACCAAATCCTATGAGTATTCTTATCTGTTTGCAGAGTGTGCAAGAAAGCTTGGCATGAACATCTGCATCATCGATGTGGGTATTTACGGCGGAGATGAAAAATATACGAAACTGCCAATTATGGAGCCGGTGAAACGGGCGGTGCTGAGCGCTGATATTACTTTTATGGTGACCCCCCAGGTGCAGACCGGATTTGATTACTTCATTGGGTCAAAGAAAGAAGCGGATGCAGCGCTGGCCGGAAAAGGCAGCGGAAAGCGCTTTATTCTGGAAATTGACGGCCTGGATAAATGGCAGATCAATGAAGAGCAGGTCATGATGAACAGGCGCCGTGCCGTGGCACTCTACAACTGGTTAAAGAGGGCGGATGAAGTGCACGTCACCACAGAAAAAGGCACGGATCTATATGTAAAAGTAGGTTCTGCGCCGGACGGCATGTATCCGGTCATGGGCATTATTCCATTCTATTCCGAAGTGGCCATTGTGCCCAGTTTCCACAGTGTTCACGGCGTGGTTGTAGCCGATGGCGCCACAGAACGGGCGTACAATCAGCATGGCTTCCCGATCCGGCCCAATCTTCCCGGTCAGTGTGAATTGTGGATGGAGCCGCTTCGTATGGAATATGAGGATAGCTTCCTGGTACGTTATTCCGGAAACCCGATTCAGGTGGCCCGCCTGGATCAGCTTATGAAGGATATCGATCCCAAGCCCGAGCTTTGCGATGAACTCGGTATTGTGACGACCGATTCTCTGGAGAACGGCATATATGGCTGGAAAGAAGATCAGAGCCATTCCATCGGCTGCGTGCATGTTGCCATTGGAAACAATCATCAGCGCGGTGAAATTATTCATTCAACCGAACACATTGATTTTGATATCAATCATCCGGTCGTTTCTGTGGATGGTCATGTCATTATACACGACGGTGTTTTCGAGGATGAACTGATCCTGAAGATGGGAGAATAAGCAGATGTAAAGATGCAAAATCAAAAAAGAGCAGGCTTGAATGCCCGCTCTTTTTTATCGCTTGGATGATTCGGAGTGGATCCGATCCGGTAAGGGGCAGGATTGCTCCAGGCGCTTTTGCAATTGAACGGCGTCAATTTCCTGCACAGGCGTGCCCTGCTCCCGGCACATGGCCGCCATCACCCCGGCTGCTTCTCCAACGGCCATCAAGGTCGCCTGTACGCGCAGGGAAGCAAAGGCAGCCTGATCGGCGCAGATGCAACGCCCTGCCGCCAGGAGATTTTGGATGTTCTTTGGGATCAGTGCCGTGTGGGGCACGAAGCCGGGCGCATCCAGCCGGATCAGCGATTGGGCGGCGCTGCCCGCCCTATGCATATCCATGGGATGAGCGCACAGGGCCACGGGGCATTCGGGCCTTTGGGTGAAGGAATCGCCCCTGGCCATGCCCATTCCGTCTATGCGCCCCGTTTCCCGCACCCCGGCATTCACGCCGGATGCTACGATGCTGCAGGCTTTGAATTCGGGATATTTTTCCCGGAGCAATTCCACAATGGCAAACATATCCTCCCGCAGCTGCATTTCGGCCCGGGTGTAATCCGCCCGGTCCGCCGCGTTTGCTGCGATCCTGGTGATATTCACGGTGAGGGCGCGGCCCTTTACCATGGTATTGAACCAGGGCCCGCCAAACTGCCGCAGCTTCCCTTGTTCCATGCATTCGGTGAGGTAATCATGGATTTCCGGCTGGCAGGAGCCGTGGCCGTTTTTGCCGTCATGATGGATATAATCCTTCAAAAGCGGTGTGGATACATCCACGCCTTCCAGTACAAAGCACAGGGAAATGGGCTGTAGATCTTCCTGCGGGGGCATCATGGGCACGCCCGTGCGGCGGCATACGTCCCCTTCGCCGGTGGCATCGATCACCAGGGCTACAGCCAGGGCTTCGGTGCCATTCTTGCATTCAATGATCAGGTGCGTGATGCGCCCGTCCTCTTTTACGCAATCGGAAAGATAGGTATTGGTATACAGCGTTACGCCGCTTTCCAGGAGCATTTCCTGCATCACCAGCTTGAAATCCTCTCCATGGATGGACACATGCCCCTTGGGCAATTCCACCAGCGCGGCGCCGCGCTTTTCAAGGTGTTCCACCATTTCCCATGCAATGCCCCCCACCACACGCTTTCCCTTATGGAAAAATCCACTGACGGGGTTCACATATCCCAGCGTGGCCGTGCCTCCAAAACAGCCCTGGCGCTCTACCAGCGCCGTTTTCATCCCGGCCCGGGCAGCAGAAACCGCCGCAGCCACTCCGGCCACCCCGCCGCCGCATACAACCACATCATAAGCACCTACTACCGGCACTGTTTTTTGCAAAGCAACGGTGGGGAGCATTATTCATTTCCTTCTTTCATGGGAGCAACGTGGATTTCATAGATGCCGCCCTTGCTGGTGTTGCACAGCAGCTTGCCCCGGTAGGGCGCGCAGCACTCGATTTCTTCCTGGCAGAAGGCTTCATCCATGTCGCCGATTTCGTGGAGCAGCTTCTTTTCCTTCAGGTCAAACACCATGATCTGATCGGGATAGCGGCGGGGGCAGCCGAAGGTGTAGATCAGCTTCCCATCTGCAATGGTGCCGCCCTGGGTGAACATGACTCCTGATTTCACCGTGAACTGATCCAGAATATCTTCGGGAGTCAAGCGTACCATACTGCCTTCGGACAGCTTGGGCAGGCGGAATTTGGTGATGATATAGGTGTTCTGCAGATCCTCGGGCAGGCATTCCCGCTTGGTGCGGTACTGGGCGGAGAAAATATACAGGCATTCTTCGTCCGGGTCCATGAGGAAGGCAGGGCATCCCCAGCAGGGCTGCATCCATTTGCGCCCCGTCATATCCCCGGGCATATAGGTGATTACCTGGAGGGTTTCGGCATGGAAATGCTCCTTGCCGTCCTCTCCCAGAGAACTGGTCAGATTTTCCACTGCGCAGCGGTAGAAATAACCGTCCTCATCCGCGCCGATGCCGGTGCCGATGGTCACGTACAGCAGCGGAATAGGGTTTCCCTGATAATGGTGCTTGGAAAACATGCAGGAATTGGCGTGGTTGAGATAATCCTTGGTGGGGGTGCCATCGTTAAAGGAGCCCAGGGGGAAATAATCAATGGGCTCGTAATCCTGGCGCAAAAGATCATGCACGGCGCACATGCCTGTATTGTAGAGGATATAGGCCCGATCCTCATAAATACCCATGCCCTGAGCAGCGGGGGGCATCCTGTGGAAGCGCATATAGGTGCGGGTCTGGGCGCCGCTGAGCAAAAGGGGCAGCTCCTTCTTTTCCGGCACAAAGATCGCGTTTTTCACCAGCTGGGCCAGGGCTTTCCCCAGCTTCTGATGGGATACGGCGTCCAGATGCACGCCGTCCGCTCCCCCGGGCTGGGCCACTTCCTGGGCGTTAAAATACCAGCAGCCCTTTTCTTCGGCCACTCTCCGGTATACTTCTGGAAATTTCAGGCTCAGCTCCCGGCCGATCTCGCAGCGGAATTTTTCATAGACGTGGGTTCTTCCCCCCGGGGCGGAGGGCCGAATTTCGGGGGGCGCCACGATCAGCAGCCGGGGCGCTTTTTCATCCCGTCCGTGGCGGCTGGAAAGCACTCGGTCAGCCAGGTGGGAAATGCCCAGGGGCAGCTCCTCTTCCGTGATGGTTTTATGGACCTGCAGATCATTAGTGCCCAGCATGATGATCACCAGGTCCACAGGATGGGCGGTGCTCAGGGCCGCCACCAGCCCCACCTCGCCGTTTTGCCACGGCGTTTCTTCCCGGGCATAAATGCTTGCGCGGCCGCCAAGGCCCATTTCGATCACATCATAATCATCGCCCAGCGTTTCCTGCAGCACCCCCGTCCAGCGGGTGTGGCAGTCATAGCGGTCGCTCAGATGATCATCTTCCACCCATTTGCCCACTGTACCCCAGGTGTTGGAATCCCCGTAACAGAGAATGCGGATCTTGTCATCAGTCAGCAGCATTTCATTCATCCTCCTTAAAAAGCATGGCGCCGTAATCCATCAGCGCGGATTGTACCTTGTGTGCATCCAGTTCCCTGGGGGTGCAGCCCTCCTTAGCGCACAACGCTGCTGCCGTTCCGGCTGCCTGACCGGTGGGCATGGCAACGCCCATAACGCGATAGGATGCATGGGCCCGGTGGGTGCCAGAAATATTGCGGCCCGACAAAAGCAGCCCTTCAATTCCCTTGGGCAGCAGGCTGCGGTAGGGAATATCGTAGGGGGTAGCGGGCTGGGAATGCTTTTCCGCCTGGCCGCCCCCGGCAGGATTATGGATATCGATCAGGAACCAGGCCTTGTGCACCACCACATCCTCATGGCGAGCGCCCTTTTCCACGTCCTCGTCGGAGATTACATAATCCCCTACGAACCGGCGGGATTCCCGCACGCCCAGGGTGGTAGCGGTGGATTTTACCCGGCAGTTTTCAAAGCCAGGCGCCACTTTTCTTAAAAAATCCACGATCACAGGGATCTGCTCCCGCAAAAGATATTCCGCTTCCACATTGCCCTCCACCGTCAGGGTGTTGCGGCCATTAACCTGGGTGGCGTTGATGGTCCTTTCTCCGGGATTGGGGGTGTAATGGATGCGCACGATGCTCACATTTTCCGGCAATTCGCCCTTTTTGCAGGCTTCTTTGCATACCTCACTGTATCGCCGCCCATCGGGCAGGGTATGGGGGCAGGTGCCGCCCCAGCAGGAAAAATCAAAGGTTTCATCCACGTTTTCAACGGTGAATTCAAGCGTGACGGGCTGGCATTTGCCGTCCGAATCCCGGCCTACCTGATAGGGCGCGCCCGCCTGGGCGGCCACAAAGCCATCGCCGGTGGCGTCCACCACGGCATGGGCGCTTAGATCCATCAGTCCTTCCGGGGTACACACCGTTACGCCCGTTACCCGATTTTCCTCCTTCAGCACCGCCACCACCGGCGTCTGCAAGTAGACATATACGCCGTTTTCCAGGCACAATTTCAGCAGGCGATGCTTGGCTTCTTCAATATCGATGGCAATTTCCCGTCCGTTTCGGGTGGTGTGCTCCCGCTGGCCGGGATGCCCTTCTTCCAGCAGCTCCACGATTTCATGATACATGGTGCGGCCTTCCGCACGGCCCAGGATGGGCTGCACATGGCCGGAGGTGAGCATGCCGCCCAGGATGCCATAGCGCTCGATCAGCGCCGTTTTGGCCCCCAGCCGCGCAGCGGATACCGCCGCTGCCACCCCTGCGGGCCCGCCCCCCGCCACGATTACATCATAGGCCTTGGGGTATCCTCTTTGAAATTGTTCCATGCTCATTCCTCCCGGTTTTTTAAGGCATACAGCTTTTCCATCACGGGGTTTTTCCCCCGGCCGAAATAATCGTGGAGCAGCGCATATTCCTGATAAAGCGCTTCATATTTTGCCTGATTTTCCTTGCTGGGATAATATATGATGTTGTCCTGGCCGCTCATTTTTTCCACGGCAGCAAAGATGCTTTCGTGGGCATTGGCGGCGGCTGCGGCATAAATGGCCATGCCCAAGGCCGGCGCCTGCGTGAGGCGGCTTACATGCAGGGGCACCCCCAATACATCGGCATAGATCTGCATCATCAGGGGATTTTTTCCCGCGATGCCGCCGCATGCGTGAATTTCCTCCACCGTTACCCCGGCCTTCCGAAAGGCCTCCACCACGATCCGTGCGCCAAAGGCTGTGGCTTCCAGGAGCGCCCGGTAAAGGTGCTCCGGTCGCGTGGTGAGGCTGATACCGATAAATGCGCCGGATAAGCGGCTGTTTCCCAGCACTGATTTGTTGCCGTTGATCCAGTCCAGCGCCATCACCCCGGATTCGCCGATGCCAAGCTTTTCCGCCTTTTCAGTGAGCAGCTGCTGAATATGCAGCCCCCGTTCCTTGGCTTCCTGCTGATACTGGGCAGATACGCAGTTTTCCGAAAACCATTGGAAGCCATCGCCCACGCTGGCCTGGCCGGCGCTGTAGCCCCAGAAGCCCGGATAATAGGTTTCGGGCAGGCAAGTGGTGACCCCTTCCACGGCTTTGGGCTCCCGGCTAAGCAGCATAATGCCCGTGGAGGTGCCCATCACCATCATAAGCTTTCCTTCTTTTGCAATCCCCAGCCCCAGCATGGGGGTGTAGGCGTCCATCTGGGCGGCGGATACGCAAGTGCCCGGGCACAGCCCCAGCTTTTCTGCCATTTCCTCGCACAGCCCGCCCACGCATTCCCCGGGCCGGGCCACCGTGCGATCGGGATAATGCTCCATCAGTTTTTTCGGCAAATCACGCAGCTCCGGCCGGAGGGCGGCATAAAATTCCCCATCGGCATAGCCCTCTTTGATCCCCCAGAATGCCTTGGCAGAGGCCATGGAGGTGCTGAAGGCGGGCTTTCCCACCAGCAAAGAGGTAAGGTAATCCGCCATTTCCATAAAGGCGGCAGCGGCGTCAAAAACCGGGCGGTCCTCATCCAATACCTGCATCACCTTGGCCAACATGCATTCGGAATTGATCCTTCCGCCGTACCAATCCAGGTATTTTTTTGCTCGTTCATGGCATACCCGGTTGATATCCTCCGCCTGGGATGCCGCGCCGTGATGCTTCCACATTTTCACCCATGCATGGGGATGGGAGGCCCATTTGGGATCCAGGCACAAGGGCCTGAAATGCTCATCCACAGGCAGGGGAGTGCACACCGTGCAATCCACGCCGATGCCTGTCACCTGCTCTTTTTTGACGCCGCTTTTCTTTATCAGCTCCCGCACCACTGTTTCCAGGGCAAGCGTGTAATCCTCCGGGTGCTGCAGGCACCATTCCCCCTGGAGGGGCGTTCCGTCAGGAAGCGCATGGTCCATCACCCCATGGGGATAGGCCATCATGGCTTCCTCCATCACTTTTCCGTCAGCGATATTCACCAATACGCCCCGGCAGGATAAAGATCCATAATCCAGGCCGATGGTATAACGGGCATGATTTTGCATATATTTTTTCTCCCTGTTTCAGCGCTGCTTTACACTGTTTCTTCTCACCAGGAAAGGCTGAAGCGCGATATTTTCTGTTTCTTTATCAGGATGGAGAATCCGCTCCGTAAGGCATCGGGCGGCCCGGGCCCCCAGCTCCTCCTTGCGGATATTCACTGCTGTAAGGGCCGGGGTGGCATAGCCGCACACGGAGGAATCCTCATAGGCGATAATGGAGATATCATCCGGGATCCTGATGCCCTGCTCATACAGATAGGCCATGGCCCCGGAAGCCGCTTGCACGTTGGCCGCCACGATGGCGTCCGGGCGGTTGCCCGCTTCCCAGAATGCCCGGAAGGCTTCATAGGCAGTGCTTCCGTTGTTTTTGGCAGGCTGCAGGTTCCAATCCTCCCGGAAGGGCAGGCCGTGGGCTTCCAGCTCCCTTTGGTATCCCTCCAGGCGCATGCGATAGGTGACTAGCCGGGAGGGACAGTTGATCAGGCAGATCTTTCTGTGCCCCGTATCGATCAGTTCCCGGACGGCCAGGCACGTTCCCTGGCCCGGGTCCGCATAGATGGAATCGATATCCTTTTCAAAGCTTCCCACGCCCACCATCACAAAAGGCAGGCCTGTCGCTTTCAGATTTTCAATAAATTGCCTGCTGTATGGATTGCCCACCACGAAGAGGCCGTCCACTCGCTTTTCCCTCACCACCCGGGGAAGGGCGTCCGGCTCTGCAAAGGAGCAGAAGCGCTCTGTGATCACGCCGTAATCCGTGCCCGCCAGGCCATCCATGATACCGTTGCTGATGTTGAAGGAGCATAGGCCGATGTGCTGATCGTTATCATAGGAAACCTGGGTGGCCCCAGGCAGAAAATCCTGCATGAATACCACGCCCAGGGTATTGGTCACCCTGGCGCTCAGGCCCCGGGCATTGCTGTTGGGCACATAATTGATTTCCCCGATCACCTGCTCCACAAGCTTCCGGGTCTCATCCTTTACCAGGGGGCTTTTGTTGATCACCAGCGAAACCGTGCTTCTGGATACCCCCGCACGCTTCGCCACATCCATAATCGTAGGCATGCGTTTCTCCTTTTGGAGCGCTCTAAAAATTGAATGAATCGCACTCTCGTACGATTCGATCATTTTTTGTATTATACGCCGGGGATGCGCAAAATGCAAGAGGGGCCGGGAGGAGAAATTATTTTGATGAACAAGCAGCTTGAAACAGCCGTTTCTGACAGACGAAAGGCTGGTTTTTTTCATGAAACGCTTGGGGCTAAAGAGGAATTCTGGGAAAAAAGCAGAATGGAATATGAGATCAAACGAGTGAAAGGATGATCGTATGCTGAGCGATGAATTGAAAATAAAAATTGGCAGGTTGTTTATGGTGGGTGTTCCGGGAACGAAGGTATCGGAGGATTTTTCCGATTTTTGCCTGCAGCATCATGTGGGCAATTTCTGCCTCAGTGCTATGAACGCTTATTCCACCCAGGGGCTTTGCGCCATGACCCATGATCTGCGAAAGATCGCGCTGCAGGCCACGGGGGAATATCCTTTTTTAGCCATTGATCAGGAGGGCGGCTGGGTGACCCGCTTTTATGAGGGCGCGGCGCAGATCCCCGGCGCCATGGCTTATTCAGCTATGGGGAAGGATGCCAAAGGAATGCATGCAGTGGGCTATCGGCTGGGAAAGATCCTGCGCGCCGCGGGCTGCAATATCAATGATGCCCCCGTTTTGGATGTGAATATGGATCCCCGTAATCCCATTATCGGCACCCGCTCTTATTCCGATCGTCCCGAAGAAGTGCTGAAGCGCGGCAAGGCTTTTTCTGCCGGGCTTCAGGAAGCGGGGGTGATCACGGCTGTGAAGCATTTTCCGGGCCATGGTAATGTCTCATCCGATACCCATTTGGCTACGGCGGTGAATCAGGTGGATGGAGAAACCCTGCGAAAGACAGAATTCATGCCGTTTCAAAAGGTGTTTGAGGCGGGGGCGGGTGCGCTGATGACCGCCCACGTCACTTTTTCGGCGCTGGAGGATTCACCGGCTACGCTTTCCCGGAAAATTATGACGGATCTTCTGCGCAAGGAAATGAAATTTGACGGCGTTGCCATCACGGACGCCCTGGGCATGAGTGCCATCGCGAAAGCTTTCCCGCACGGCGAAGCGGCTGTGCGCGCCATCGAAGCGGGATGCGATCAGCTGTTGTATTATTCTTTCAAGCCGGAAGTGGTGGAGGAAGCCTTTAAGGCCGTTTACGCCGCGGTGGAAAGCGGAAGGCTGACGGAGGAAAGGATCAATGAATCCTGCTGCCGGATCACCCGGCAGAAAGAACGCTTTGCCATTGCCGATGCCGAGCCCAATCTTGAATTGGCCAATCGGCTGATTTATGATGAAGAAGCTATCCGGGAAAATCAAAAGGATATGCGAAGCGCCATCACCAGGATCTGGGATAACGGCATTTTATCCCGGCTGGATGGGAAAAAGATCCTGTGCGTGTCCCCTGTCTGCGATGCCGTCCGGGGCGTAGAGGAATCCCTGCGGCAGACGCTGAGCTTTGCCGATATTTTTAAGGATGAATTTGAAAACTGCATCGCCTGCGTTTCTTCTTTGGACGGCATGACGGAAGAGGTGGAGCGGGCTATGCAGGAAGAATTTGACTTGGCGGTGGTGGGCATTTTTGATGTCAATGCCAAGCCGCAGCAATTGGAAGTTCTCAGGGCGATGGAGAAAAAGGGAAAGCCTATTGTGGCTGTTCTGCTCAAATCTCCCTACGAGGCCCGGGAGGTTTCCGGCTGCAATGCGGCGATTACCGGTTACGGATATACCACTTTGGCGGTTCAGGCCATTGTTTCTGCCATGAAGGCGAATGATTACCAAGGAGTGCTGCCGGTTCAGCTCCCTGTCTGATCGGCGTGCACCAGGCACAAAACAGCTAACAAAGCTCTCTGCCATGATGGCAGAGAGCTTTCAGACTGTCAAAAAACCCCTGGGATGCGTCGAAGGGCCGCTGCCCTTCGACTGTAATCCGCAGCCGGCGACATGTGCGGCGGCGAGGAGCGGAAGCATTCCGCTTCCTATATCAATTTACGACC
>SVGW01000008.1 GCA_015056125.1 Clostridiales bacterium
TCCTGCCTGCATCCGCCACAGGCGGCGGCAGGCTACGGCCCTCGCCGCCGCACATGTCGCCGGCTGCGGATTTCAGTCGAAGGGCAGCGGCCCTTCGACGCATCCCAAGGGTTTTTTGACAGTCTGAAGAGAGAAAGCGAGCTTTCTCCTCTGTCGGGTTTTCGCGTTTTCCCGGATGCTTTGCATCCGGCCGGCGGCGTTTGCCGCCGTGCCCGTGGGCGATATCGTTTCCCGGCGCTTCACCGGCACGCTGCCTGAAAATGTGGATTGCGTGACCGGAGGATGGGTCCAGGGACGACCATCCCTGGTGGGGTGGAGGGGCGAAGCCCCCATGGTTCCCCCTAACATGGCATGCGGAATGGATTGAGAAAAGAAAAAACCGGCAATCTTTGATGAAAGACTGTCGGTTTCTGGCGGAGAAGGAGAGATTTGAACTCTCGCTGCGCGTTAGCACACTACTCCCTTAGCAGGGGAGCCCCTTCGGCCTCTTGGGTACTTCTCCATATTTACTTTTACTTGCAATGGGCCACCATGCAAGGCGCTTATGGGAAAATGGCGGAGAGAGAGGGATTCGAACCCCCGGTGCTTTTCAGCATCACTGGTTTTCAAGACCAGCGCCATCAACCCCTCGGCCATCTCTCCGCGTGATGCGACTGACGGCCCTGCCGGAAGCGCTTAATTAGTATAGCATTTCCCGGACGTCTTGTCAATCCCTTTCTGAAAGAAAATTGCGGGGCCCAAAGGCCCCGCGCATATTAACATTCGCCAATGTTCAAAAACATAGGATAGGTCTGGTGTCGGGGAATGGGCAGCTTATCCATGGTGAAAAAGCCGGCAGGGGCATGGAGCACGTCCGGAATGCGGTTCACGATGGTGGCGCAGGTATGGGCCACGGTATCCGGCTTGGATACGGAAAAGCGGGTGTCCGGCTCCCCATGGATGGTGAATTCGCAAAGATCCCCTTCGCCCTTTTCATATACCTTGCCGATGCACTGGGTTTCCACCACGATGCCCTGATGGGTGAGGGTAGTAACCACGGCGCTCATGCCGATGGCGTTGCCCTTTTTAATCACCTGGCCCAGGGTTTCGCTTTTCACATCGTGATCCGCCAGCACGGGAATGGCCTTTTGCTGGGTCTTTTCGATGCTCCAGCCCATCTTCATGCACAATGCTTCATTGCTATTCCATACGTAGGCAGGCATGGACAGGGAATGGGCCACCGTTTTTTCAAATTCCTCCGGGGTCAGGCCTACGCCGTGTGCCCGGGCCAGGGCGATGCCGTAATCCTCCACGTTGTAGCTGACGGCGCCCTCGATTTCGGAAATTTTGTGCACGCCGCCCGCGATCAGCGCCGGGAAGTTCACCCAGAACACATCCTGCATGCCGCTGCCCACGATGGTGCAGCCGGTGCGCTTGGCCAGGG
This sequence comes from Clostridiales bacterium, assembly GCA_015056125.1. GTDB lineage: Bacteria > Bacillota > Clostridia > Christensenellales > Aristaeellaceae > RUG563. The sequence goes on from SVGW01000008.1 coordinate 1,424, forward strand.
CGTCCAATTGGTTGGTGATGGCGGGGGACGTGGTCCAGGGATAGAGGGCCTCCTCCGATGTGGTGATCACGTTGATTCCCCGGGTCACGCATTCCAAAATGGGCTTGTGCATATCGGGTAGATAGCTCTGCAGCGCCAAAATGGCAATATCCGCATCGCAGTTATCCAATACCGTTTCCTCGTGGCATTTCACTTTGATGCCGGTTTGACGGTTCAGGCCGGCAATTTCGCCGATATCATGATCGATGATGGATTCATCCGTATCAATGGCGCCCACGATTTCAGCGCCCTTTTCCAGGAGATAGCGCATGAGGATGCGGCCCATTTTGCCGCAGCCGTACTGCACCACCCGAATCTTATCCCAGGTTCCCTGATTCATAAAAAAACACCTCCTGCCTACAGCATGCGCCAAGGCAGGAGGAATTATCCATGAAAATATCAGCCGTTTCCGGCGGAATTAGGATCGTGGGTGAGATACACCTGGCCGTCTTTTCCATCCAGGATCACTTCGTACCAAAGGAGGCTTTCTTTTCCTTCTGGCAGGATGGTAAGGTAATAGAAGGGGGCATCATATAAGGTGCCGTAAAGCTTATGCGGCTCAATGAAGAAGCTGGGTTCAATCATAGCGCCATCCAGCATTTCCTGGGTGAGCTGCTCAGGATATGCCTTCAGCAAAGTATCCTTGGCGATTTTTAAGGCATCTTCATAGGAAAGATCATCTTCCCCTGGCACGCCGTAGCAGGTTTGCCCATTATAAATTTCAGCGTACTGGGCCTTTTCCTCAATGCTCCATTCGCCCCAAGGCCCCAAAGTGTCCAGCAATTCCTGCACCTGCTCCTGCCGCTTCGCTTCTTCCTCCTGTATGCGGCGATCTGTATTCTGATTTAAGATATAAATGATTTGGACAGAGGCATCCGTGATCAGATAAAAATCGGAGCACAGCTGAATCTGATCATAGGGAGCATAGGCCCAGATATACCATCGCCCTTCCGGATCATCCGTAAGGGGGAAGACGTCAAATTGATATTGATCCAGCATTTCCTGGGTAATATGCATTTCTTCATAAGCGCCATACAGGGAAAAGAGTAGCTTTTTGGCATCCTGGATCACCTGGGCTCTTTTTTCCCGTTCCTCTTTCGCGATGACGCTGCGTACTTCCAAGGCCTCCTGATAGACGGCCACATCGGAAGTGGCCAGCACGGCCTGGGTGTCCCGGTCGATCAAAATGCAAAAATCAGGCACCAGATCATCATGCACCCGGATTACCAGCCACAATTGACGGGAAACATCTTCCAACACATGCTCAAAAAGATAGGCTTCCGAGGCAATGGAAAAATCATTATCATTGGTGATGCCGCACAAATTCACCCAAGCTTCGTATGCTACGTCGCATACGGCGTGCTCCTCGGCCAGTTCGCCATAGTCCTGGCTGGGATGATAATTCCCTGCAAGATCATATTCATCCAGCCAATCCTGATACCAGTTGCTTTCTTCCCAAGTGCCCAGGGAAGCGGGCAAATCCTTGGTGCGAAGGTGCGCTTCCAGCAGGGCGTCCATTTCCTTTTCGGCGGCGGTGCGCTCCGGGGCCGCAGTTTCCGCCAAGGATAGGGGGCAGGCGGCCAGCAATGCCAGGGTGAGAAAAATAGCAAGCAATCGTTTCATCAGAAAACCCTTCCTTTCTTATTTGGGTATATAAAAATGATAGGTCGAGAAGAAAGAATTGTCAAGGAAACAGAGGGAATTGTTACAGATGTAAAAAATACAGGAAACAATTGTTAAAAATGATCCTGGGCGGCTATGGACACGATGGCATAGCCCATATTATCTGAGCTGGCTTCGTAATCGGCGCCATCGGGGATGGGAAAGCTTAGGCTGCTTTCACAGGGAATGGCGTAGAGGTAGGCGTAGGGCGCCTGGGATTTGAGAAGAGTAAGGGCCTTTTCCTCCCGCAGCAGCGCCAGGTATTCCTCCATTCCTATTCCCAGGGCATGCATGGCCGCTGCGTGTACCTTTCCCACATAGCGCAAATGAATCCCTTCGCAGCTACCATTGCTCTCCTCCTGGGGAGAAAAACGATAAATCCATCCGAAACGCCATAGGTTTTCATTGAGCCACCGCCCCGTGGTATTGTGCAAAAGCGGATCGGCGCCCACCAGGGAAAGAGGGCCTTTCATGGATAGATCCAGGGCATAGCCGGTTTGATGTTCGCTTTCTCCGCCCCCCGGGATTTCCTCTGTTACCCGGCTCAGCGCTTCATTAAGAGGATATACCCTGGCATAGCGGTCAAAGGCTTCCCTGCGCCACTCCTCCTGCTGGGCATTGGAAAGGGTGCCCCGAATCAGGGAAATCCCATGCTCCAGGGGATATTCAAACTGAATGGTGCACAGGGCATACACCGCCTCCTGGCATAGCATCACGCCCTCCTCTGCCGGAAGATAGGAGCCCACCATGGCCCGAATATCCCGCGTGTTGGGCGGGGAAAAGTCCTTGGGGAGCGGGGACTGGGGGCTCACCTGCATCAGCTTTCCCTCCAAAAGCGCCGCCCTGGAAAGATAGGTTTGGGTGCCTTGGGGTTCCGGCGCTCCTTCAAGCACCGTCCATTCACCCCGTCCGCCCAGGGCCAAGGCAGGCTCTGCCGTTTGGTGGGATAAGAAAAGAAAAATCAAGGTAAGGGCTGAAAGGGCAAACACCGCACAGGCCCCCATCCCGGCCCTCAGCATCCTTTTTTCTGGCTGAAACCGCATTTCATCGCCTCCTGTATGCGGTTATTTTTTCCGGCAAAAAGGAATTTATACTTTTCAAGAATGAAAATTTATCATATAATAGAACACGGACTATGGAAAAAATGGAGGAATTACGCATGAGCATCACGGCAAAGCCCTTTGGAATCGACCTGATTGGCCGCCAGATGACCCTGTATACCATGACCAATAAAATCGGTGCGTCCGTATCCGTGCTGGATTTTGGCGCGCATATCGTATCCATTCAAGTGCCGGATAAAAACGGCAATCTGGCCGACGTGTGCCTGGGCTTTGATACTTTGGAGGAATATGACCAGAAGCCCAATTATCTGGGCGCCACGGTGGGCCGCTACGGCAACCGCATTGCCAAAGCCCGCTTTACTTTAAACGGCCAGGAATATACCCTGTTTCCCAATAACGGAAAGAACAACCTTCACGGCGGTCGGGAAGGCTTTGACAAGAAATGGTGGAAGGGCCAGGGCCTGGAAGCGGATGGGGAAGATGTGGTGCTCTTTACCTATGTGGCCCACGATGGCGAAGAAGGGTTCCCCGGCAAGATGCGGGTGCAGGTGTCCTTTGCTTTTGATGATCAATGCAATCTGACCATTCGCTATCTGGCTGTTTCCGAGCAGGATACCATCGTGAATCTGACCAACCACGCCTATTTCAACCTGGCGGGCCAGGGGGATATTCTCCATCATACCCTGCAGATTCACAGCGATTATGTGACGGATGTGGATAAAGAACTGATTCCTACCGGCGAATTTATGGCCGTGGCGGGCACGCCCTTGGATTTCAACCAGCCCATGAAGGTGGGGGATGGCGTGGCCCGGCGGAAGGAATGCCGCTTGGTGGACGAAGCCGAGGGATATGATGTAAACTACGTGATCCGGGGCGAAGGCATGCGGGAAGCCGCGGTGCTCAAGGATGCGGAAAGCGGCCGCACCATGCGGGTGCTTACCACCGAGCCAGGCTTGCAGATCTATTCCGGCCAGGGGCTGAACCTGACGGGCCACGGCGGCGCTGCCTACGGCGCTTTTGCCGGCATCGCCCTGGAAACCCAGCATTATCCCGATAGCCCCAATCAGCCCCATTTCCCTTCTACCGTATTGAAGGCGGGGGATACCTATCAGACCACCACGGTATACGCGTTCAGCGTTGAATAAGGGAGTAATAGTAATGAAAAAACTGCTGATTTTGATGGTGTGTCTGGCCCTCCTGCCCTTGGCGGCTCTGGGCGAGGAAACGGTGATTGTGGATAAAATCAAGGGCGAAAATACCGATTTTGCCTTTGCCGAAGATGCGAAGCTTCTGGAAATTTATTTCCCCAAGATCAATGGCAATGACGCCGCCCTTGTGCGCTTTGGCGAATATTCCATGCTGATTGACTGCGCCGGCAGCCAGTGGCGGGAAACGGAAACGATGCTAAAAAAGCTGGGCGTGACGGAGCTTACCTACGCTGTCAATTCTCATCCAGACGCCGATCATATCGGCGGCTTCAATCATGTGCTCAAAAATTACCCCGCCAAGGAATTTTTGCTGGGCTTTCCGGAGGATTATCCGGAGGGAGACAGCGTTCGCTTTAAGGTATATTCCGATCTGCACGCCCTGGAGATTCCTTTCCGCAGAGTCGCAGATGGGGAAAGCTTGGAATTTGGCGATGTGAAGGTGACGGTGCTTCAGCGCACGGATGAAAGCCTGAAACGGGTGAATAATAAATCTGTGATGCTGATGATTGAATATGGTCAGCGGCGCATTTTCTTTACCGGCGATATTCAGATGGATACCCAAAAGCTGCTCATTACTGAAGGAGAAAATCTGGATATTCAGGCGGATATCCTCAAATATCCCCATCACGGCTATGCTAATATGCAGCCCGGCTTCCTGGATATGGTGAACCCGGAATTGGTGATCGTCACCAGCGGCCGCAGTACAGCCGAGGGCGTGGAAATCCTTAAGGAAGAAAAAATTCCTTACTATTTCTGCGAAAACGGCATCATCCGCCTGGCTACCGATGGCAATGTGTGGACGGTGGAACGGGTGAAGTGAAAAGGAGGCAGGGGGCTTCTCGCTCCCTGTACCCCTCGCCAGAGGAGATCCTCCTCTGGATTCCGGTATGCAACGGAGCAGACTTAAAAAGCCTTGGTTTTTCCGCAAGAAGCTTAAAAAACAAAAAAGCAATTTCACGGGCACAAAGAAAACGAGAAAATGCCGGGAGAGAAAGCAAGCTTTCTCCAACCGGCATTTTTTCTCGTTTTTCCGGATGCAAAGCATCCGGCTGGCGGCATATATACCAACCTGCCCGTGACAGATAACCGTTCCTTGTGTTACACCGGCACGTTGCTTGCAAATGGGAATTGCAGCATCCGGAGGAAGGGCCACGGGGCGGAGCACCCCATAGCTCCTGCCTGGGAGAAACTTTTTTATTGATCGTTTTCCGCCGGAATCGCATCGATAATCTGATCCATCATTATGAGCGATTCCCTGGGCGGATGCACCCTGGCAGGCAGAAATTCGCTGAGAAAGAAATTGCGGTAGGTTTGGCAAAAAGCCTGCTGCCAGATCACCGCATCCATATATTCCTGGGATAGATTATAGGACGTGGTGGTGCTGCTAAAGAGCACGCCAGTATTTTCATAGCCGCAAATTTCCAACTGGAAAGAGGTGGTTTCTTCCGAAGCAAAATAGATATTGAAGTAGGGGTTTTCCTGCATTTGATTGCGCAGATGAGAAAGAATCTTCCTTCTTTCCTCTGGGGTGAAGGGGCGCATAGCGAAGAAATGATCCGTCTGCACCCCGGTGCGGGCAAAATCCAGCATGGTTTGGAAGGAAAAAATCATGTGGGTTACTTTTTTCTTTTCAAAAATATTTTTCCAGCGCTGCAGCTGAATCATATACATTTCCTGCAGCATTAATTCCAAATTGGCTGCGGCAGCAAAGGGCGTGGTGGGAATGCAATCATATACGGCGGATAAAAGCAGATCCGGATGGATCACATGAAAGGGCAGATCGGGCTTGAGGGAATAAATTTCTTTATCCCATTCCAGTTTGCGAAAAAACTGAATATATTCCACATAGCCCTGCAGCTGCTGGGTGGAAAAACGGGGCTTCACCGGCAAAAGCTTTTCATGGAATTGCATCAGCTGATCGGCATGAAAGGCATACATGGCCCGGGCGGGATATTCCACCAGCATCAGGTGATCAGGAGTATCCAATACCCCATGGTGCCACCGCTGCTTCCCTTTTTCATCCACAAAGGCGCAAAGAAATTCATTTTTCTTATACAGCGTCATGGCTTCAGGGGTAAGATAATTGGGATCGGCGATGTAAGCGGCATAATTGGAGCGGGAGAGCAGCGGCCGAATGGAGCTTAATGCCCGGGCCAGATAAACACAGGAATCATTGCAGCAGCGCAGATAATGGGTGATGGCGGCGGGAGAGGATAGGGAAGGCGCAGCCAGCATGGCAGCCAGGGCCTCTGTGAAAGCGGGATAGCAGCAGCCTGCCACAGTTAATTCCACCTTCCTGCAGCCATGATAGAAGGAAAAAAGCTGCTCCAGGGTATCAAAATGCGCCTGATTTGCCTCTTGATAGCAGGTAATATGAAGGGGTGAAGCAGAGTTATTCTTGATGGGGCGCAGCAATTGCCAAAGCGCCTGGTGGGCCAGGTATTCCTTCCGGCCCAGGCGCTCCATTTTGATGGCCTCCCGCAGCTCTCTTTGCTCTTCTTCCGTGAACTGAAAAGCGGGAGTCTGGAGCAACTGCTGAAAAAAGCGCTCCAGGGTTTTCATGTTCACCTCGCCGTGGAGAATGCGTGAAAGAGAAGTGGGGCTTTTCATGTCCAGCATTTTGGATGCTTCCAGGGCGGAAAGCTCGCGGCTGTTCAGTATATTTTTCAGGCACGCGCCAAAGGAGTGGATTTCCTGCATTTGTATCCTCCAATGATTGCTTTTCTTCATTATATGATGAAAAAGCAGAAAATGTCAATGATTGACACATGTAAAAAGCATCCGCCGGGGAAAGGCGGATGCTTTTGATCAGTAGAGGGAAATGATAATTGTTTCCTGGGGGTGGGGCCCGTCCGGATAGACGGGGCACAGGCCAAGCAGAGTAGTTTGGAAGGGGAGTGAGGCGTCCAGCGTAAAGATGCAGGTGTAGCCGTCTTTGGTGCTCAAATCTTGATTTAAGAGAGCGGCGGATACGGGCAGATTATTGGCATAAATCTGATAGCTGAGGATTTTGGGATCAACGCCGCCCTGCACCAGGATGGTTGCGGCCAGATTGACGTTGTCTGTAAGCTCCAGGGTGGCCTGAGCGGTGTAATTGACGCCCGTATAAGAGGCGGCATAGCTCCTGTATTCCGGCCTTTGGGAAATGGCGCCAATCGGCACAAAGCCCCGCACGGGCTTGCCGCTTTCGCTTACTTCCACATAGGCCCATGCACCCATGGTGGCCAGCCATTTCACGCCGCTTTCTCCGGCGTTCAGGGTGCGGATCCGGGTCTGGCTTTTGAGGGGATCATCCGTAAGATAGGTGTTTTGCAGAATCACCGCTTCCGTTAAATCCAATTGCAGAGAAGAAACGGAAGCGTTCTTAGGCAGTGCGGAAGCCAGGATATAGCCAAAGCGCATCTGATCGGAGGTGATATCATACTGGATGAGGATATAATCCCCTTCCCGGCCGAATACCTGAATCCAGTCATTGGTGGACACCATGGCTTTTCCGTTGGCGGCCCGCTCATATTCGGTGCCGGGGCCGGAATATACTTCAAATTTCTGGCCGCCGGTAAACTGGATTTGGGTGGCAGAAAGCTGGCTGCCATAGGGGATATCCGGGGGAGTGGAAAGAACCTGGCGGGCTTCCTCCAAGGTGCCGGGGAACGCAGAAAAACTTACGTAGCGGAGATTGGTTTCCACCACGCCCCAGGCATGGCCCAATAGATCGGCCTCATTGTAATAGGCCAGATGATCGGAATACACCCGGGCGGAAGTTTGGCCCTTTTCCCGAAGCAGATAAGTGGAAAGGCTGGTCAGATGCCATTGGCCTTTATCATTGACAGAAAAGAGGGATACATAGCGGTAGTAATCCAATTCTTCTTCCAGCAGTGCAATGCACAGGGTGTCTTTTTCATAGATCCGATCGGTGTGCAGATCAAAGCCGCCCTTAGCATTGCTTAATTGATATTGCCCGGGCACCTGGGGCAGCACACCGCCGTTTTTCAGCCAATATACCCAGACGCCGTTTTTCTTTTCAAAGCCGTAAAGGATTTGTGTGGAGCCTTTGGAGGTTACGGCAAAAGCAATGTCTCCGCCGGGTGTATCCTCGAATACAGCAAAGGAATCGGGATAAATGGTGTAGCCGTTAAAGGTGGCGGAGGAAAAGAAACGATGGATTTCCGTGGGCAGCTCCATCCGGATATCCGCGCCCTCGGCCAGGGCAGGGAAAGCGGAAAGAATCATCACAAGGCTTAGCAGCAGGGAAATGATTTTTTTCATCGGGATCATGCTCCTTTCAAGTGGGTTTCAATCAGGAGACAGGGGAGAAAGCAGCAATGTTTCATTTATTCAAAAGTTTTTTTACGCTGAGGGCCAATTCCATCGCTTCGTTGGCGGGCGCGGTCAATATGATGGTGCGCCCATCCGCCTCCCAGCAGAGGATGATTTGATCCTCCACTGCCATTTGAAGAGCCACGTATTCATTCACCAGCACGTAGGATGCCTGAGCGGATTCGGGAATGGGCACGGTGGTTGGCTGGAAATATTCTTCGAATATGAGGAGGCCCTCCTTCGCTTCGTAAGTGGCCCGCATCATATTCCCCCCCTGCTCCAGGGCGCTCAGCTGATAGCCGGAAGGAATGGAGGGAAAATATTCGCCGCCCCATTCATCCGGAACGGAGGAAGTGAAAGGCGTTTGCGTGGGAAGTGGCGTGAAAGTGGGAACCGGAGAAGGTGTATGGGTTGGAATAGGAGAAATAGTGGGAGAACTTGTTGGAATATTCGTTGGAATAGGGGGTTGAGTGGGAGAAGGTGCTGGGGTGTGGGTGGGAATAGGGGAAAAGGTGGGAATAGGAGAATAATACGGGGCTACGGAGGCTGTGGATACAGGGGATAGGGGCACGGGATCGGGGGATTGGTGGGTAAGAGCCAGCCATACGCCCCCAATGATGAATATCAGGCAGGCGACAGCCCGCAGCCAGGGGACGGCGCTCTTTTTGCCCTTGGATAGCATGGCCAACACGGTTTTCCGGTGGCGCCTAAACAGCTGATCCGCCTGTTCCATGGTTTCTTCATCCAGATCGTGAAGGATCTGTTCCGCTTCCTCCATGGCAAGTTGGGTGCAAGCTTCCTTTAATAGATCCTGATGATGCTTCATTGCCATTCCCTCCTTTCAGAAAGCAGTTGGGAAAGATGTTTCCGGGCGCGGCTTAAATGCACCCGCACGGAAACGGCGCGCAGCCCGGTTTCCTGGGCGATTTCTTCATCGGTTAACTCCCTGAAATATTTCATGAGCATAATTTCCTTTTCCCGGGCGGGAAGAGAGGCGATGGCATTCTTGATATTTTCCACCCCGGCCTGGGCAAGCAGCGCCTGATCCACGCTGCCGTTTCCGGCCAAGTCCTCAATAGCCACGCCCTCATCAATCCGCTGGCGCTTTTTCCGGTGAAACAGGTTGATGGCGGTATGCTTCACTGTAATGACAATATAGGCCTGCAATTTGTTGCACGGAAGGGTGCGGAGCAGATCAATTTTTTTCATCAGGGCCATCATGCTATCGGATACCACGTCCTGGGCCTCTTCTCCGTTCTGGGTGATTTTCAGCGCCTGGGCATACATGAGCCTTGAATATTCCAAATAGACCGATTCTAAAAACAAGCGGTCTTCATCGTTTTCAATCCATAGAAAGAAAAGGGGAAACAAATGGAATCAGCTCTTTTCTGCAACGGTAAATTTGCGGTTTTCCGCATTTTTTCCCTTTCATTATAGGATAGGGCCCTGGCTTTGTCAATGAAGGGGAAATAAGAAGAAAAATGAGAAAATATTCCTTTGACGGCAGGAAAAATAAGATAGCTGGCGTATTAGACAGTATTAGGAGAAAGAATGGCCCATAGGTTTGCCATTTTCTTCGCTGCCTGGGTCCAGGCAGAAAAATAACGGGACAAACAGCCGGGTTTGGCTGCAAAATTGTAAAAGGCGGTGCATGAACAATGAAGGTAGTATGCTTTGGTGAAATCATGATGCGTCTCAACCCCGAAGGGTATCTGCGCTTTGCGCAGGCCACCCGCTTTGAAGCCACCTATGGCGGCGGCGAAGCCAACGTGGCCGTTTCTCTGGCCAATTACGGTCAGGAAGCTGCGTTTGTATCTGCTGTTCCTGCTCATGAAATTGGCCAGAATGCTGTGAACGCGTTGCGTCAGTTTGGCGTGGACACCAGCATGATGCTGCGTCAGGGTCCCCGTCTGGGTATCTATTTCTGCGAAAAGGGCGCTTCTCAGCGCGGCAGCAAAGTGGTCTATGACCGCGCCGGTTCCTCCATGGCTCTGTCCAAGCGGGCGGACTATGACTGGGACAAGATCCTGGATGGCGCCGAATGGTTCCACTTCACCGGCATCACTCCCGCTTTGGGCGGCGAGCTGCCCGAAATCTGCCTGGACGCCGTGAAGGCCTGTAAGGAAAAGGGCATCATGGTTTCCTGCGACCTGAACTACCGCGGCAAACTGTGGACCCGGGAACAGGCCGGCGAAGTGATGGGCAAGCTGATGCATTATGTGGATGTGTGCATCGCCAATGAAGAAGACGCCAAGGACGTGTTCGGCATTGAAGCGGAAAACACCGATATCAACAGCGGCAAGCTGAATAAGGAAGGCTATGTATCCGTGGCCAAGCAGCTGAAGGAACGCTTTGGCTTCAAGTATGTGGCCATCACCCTGCGCGGCTCCATCAGCGCTTCTGACAACAACTGGAGCGGCATGCTCTACGATGGCAACGACGCCTATTTCGCCAAGAATTATCTGATCCATATCACCGACCGCGTAGGCGGCGGCGACTCCTTCGGCGGCGGCCTGATCCACGCCATGAACAAGTGGCCCGGCGACTGCCAGGCGATCATCGAATACGCCGTGGCGGCTTCCTGCCTGAAGCAGACCATCGAATACGACTTCAACCAGGCTTCCGAAAAGGAAGTGCTGGCCCTGGCTGGCGGCAACGCTTCCGGCCGCGTGCAGCGGTAATCGCTTGGGCGGGGCATGCTCTCCGCATGGAAAAGGGACACAGCTTAGGCTGCGTCCCTTTTTTATGAAAGAAAACGGCTAAAAAAAAGAATAATTCCGTTTCCGGAGTTGAAATTCAGTCAAGCACACGCTATAATTGTATCGTTATGAAAGGAGCGATCAAGATGAAGATCAACCCCTTGAAGGGAATGAAGGATTATCTGCCGGATGAAATGCGCATGCGCGATTATGTGCAGGGCAAGATTCTGGAAATATATCGGGCCAGCGGCTTTGAAAGAATTGCCACCCCCATGCTGGAGGATATGGAAAACCTGGATAAGAGCGAGGGCGGCGATAACCTGAATCTGATTTTTAAGGTGCTCAAGCGAGGCGAAAAGCTGAATGCCGCGCTGGCGGCCGGCGATGAAAAGAGCCTATCGGATATGGGCCTGCGCTATGATTTGACTTTGCCACTCTCCCGCTATTATGCCGCCAATCGGGATCATCTGCCTGCCCCCTTCAAAGTGATCCAAACCGACCGGGTGTTCCGTGCCGAGCGCCCCCAGAAAGGCCGGATGCGCGAATTCGTGCAGTGCGACATTGATATCCTGGGGGATGAAAGTATCCGTGCTGAAATCGAATTGATCGATGTGACTGCCCGGGCGCTGCTGGCTATTGGATTTGATAATTTCACTGTCAATATCAATGATCGCCGGATGCTGCGCAGCATGCTTTCTGCCATGGGCTTTACTCCGGATACCCTGGATAGCGTGTGCATCACCTTTGATAAGCTGGATAAGATCGGCGCGGAAGGCGTGAAGAGCGAGCTGACCGAGAAGGAATATCCCGCTGCCGCCATTGAAGCGCTGGACAGCTTCCTCAAAGAAGGAGATTTCTCCATTGAGCATGTGGCCTCCCTTCTGGAGGATAAGAGCCTGCCGGATAATCTGCTCGCCATTATGAATACTGTGAAGGAGCTTTCCCAGGGCCGATATGGGATCGCATATATGCCTTCTCTGGTGCGCGGCCAGGGCTATTATACCGGTGTGGTGTTTGAAATCACCTGTGCAGCTTTCTCCGGCGCTGTGGCCGGCGGCGGTCGCTATGACGGCATGATTGGCAAATTCCTGGGCCAGCAGGTGCCTGCGGTGGGCTTCTCCATCGGTTTTGAGCGCATCTGCGGTATTCTCATGGAGCAGGGCTACAAGGTACCTGCCGCCCCGAAGCTGGCCTTGCTTTACCGGGATGATGCTTCCTTTGCCCAGGTGCTGCGCAAGGCGGAGGCGCTGCGCGCTCAGTACACCGTTACCGTGCTTCCTCAGCAGAAAAAACTGGGAAAACAGCTTGGCAACCTGGAAAATGCGGGCTTCGCTGCGGTGGCTTTCTTTGATAATGATGAAATCAAAATGCTGGGCCAGCGGGCGGAATAAGCAAAGATGAAAAAGCGATGCTTGGTTTGCATGCCAAGCATCGTTTTTTGCATGCTTTTATCTGCCCACCTGGGTGTTATCCTTCTGCCTGTTGCGAAGGGCTTCGATGGGGTGGAGGGCAATTTCAAAGCGATAATCTTCTCCTGTTTTTTCAATGAGCTGAGATATTACTTGATGGGAGGGAAGGCACTCTTCCTGAGGGCACAGGCGCTGCTGATAGCGGAAAAAATCTGCTCCCTGGGGAAGCTGCCCCACGGCGGTGTAGCCCTCCCGGAGGGCTGTGATCCCCACATTTTGAAGCACGTCCCTTACATATCCCTTGTTAGGCCCCAGGCGCAGCCGATCCGGAAATTCGGGGAGGGGGATATTTTCTCCCTTTTCCTTCGCCAGCAGATCGGCAGCTTTGCGAATGTGCGAAAGCTCGTGATCCCGCTCCTCCAGATACATTTGCCGAAGCGCAGCATGATCCTCCTCCTGGGCGCAGGAATCATAGAGATATCCTTCCGTATATTGGCAAAGAAGCAGCCGTTCCAAAGGCGCTTTCGGAGCCGACAGCGATTCAAAATGCACCTGATGCTGCCCTGCGATCATGGAAAGCTCCAAATATAATCCTTGAGACAGCGGCTCCTCCGCCCGGTGGGCGGATTGAAGGAAGCATTCCTGCTGAAGGGCGCATACGGCGGCAAGCAGCGGCGGCATCATGTCCTCCAGAATACTTTCCGGTGCACAGGGCCTGCGCACTTCATCATATGGATGGCGCTGGCAGGCCATTAAAGGGCGTCCCGGCATGATTTCCACAAATCCGCCCGTGAGCTTCTGGGCAGATTTGTTTTTTGTGAGCATCATCAAATTAGATAGCCGATAGATTTCATCCAGGAATTCAGGCAGTGCAAAATGCAACGCCTGGCGCATTTCTCCCTCCGGCAGCCGCTGGGCCAGCACAGCCGATAATTCCAGCGCCAGCATGGAAAGCAGGATGCCTTGATCCGGTTCATCTTCTTCGCGGGCCTTTAAGCTGCTGAAGGATGCCTCCTGCCGCATATCGATTCTCTGGATCAGCGAAAGATCCCGGCGGGCATCCTGATTGGAAATCATGGGCAGAAGAAGATTGGATAATCGCACGGAATACCGTTCCACGGCCATCATCAGCAGCGCACGCACCCGGGCATAGGGCGCATCATCAGGCAGGCTGACTGGGCTGATCAGGCGTTCCAGGGGACAAAGCCCCTGCTCCAGGGCAGGGGGAATCAAATCAAATGGATGCATACTTTTTTTCCTCCATGGATGCAGTATTCCCAGAAGCAGGAAAAATATGCAGTAGAAGCGGGCGGAATGTGCCTTTGATGATTGTCGGCATCATGGGCCCTTTTTAGTATTTATGCGCTGCGCTCCATGGATAATTTATCGGCGATCAAGGCGATGAATTCCCCGTTGGTGGGCTTTTCATCGGGCAGCGCCACGCAGCAGCCAAAGGCCTTATTCAGCGCATCGATGCGGCCGCGGCTCCAGGCCACTTCAATGGCATGGCGGATGGCGCGCTCTACTTTGCTGGAAGTGGTGCTAAAGCGCCGGGCGATAGCGGGATACAGTTCCTTGGTGATGCCGCTGATCATGGTGGGATTTTCCATCACCAATTTAATGGCCTCCCGAAGAAATTGATAGCCTTTGATGTGAGCAGGGATACCCATGGTGAGAAACAGATTGGATAATTTATCATCAATGGTAGTGCCGGGCGTGGAAATGGATTTGGAATCAGCTGCGTTTCCTGAACCCATCTGCGCCACATCCCGGATTCTTTCCAGCACCACGCTTTGCTCCAACGGCTTGATCATATAGTAGGATACGCCCAGGTTTACAGCCCGGCAAATAAAATCATCCCGGCTCAGGGCGGTGATAGCGATTACTTTGGGGCGCTTTTCTGGGGAGAAACGCTGTAATTCGGCCAATACGCCGAATCCGTCCAGATTGGGCATGATCATATCCAACAGCATCACGTCCACAGCCGTACTTTCTACCTGTTTCAGCGCATCGATGCCGTTTCCTGCTTCGCCCACTACTTCAATCCCCTGCTGATGGCGCAGAAACTCATAAAGAGATGCGCGAAGCTCTTCGTGATCGTCTACAATCAATACCCGGATACTACTCATATGAACCTCTCATCCTCTTCGCATATATTTCCGCCAAGGAGCGCGGCTACTATTCTTCCTCTTTCTCCAGCAGCCTGCACTCACTTTGGAAGATATAATCCAATTATATCGAAAAGCATTAAAAGCGCAATGTAATATGTACTATAAGAATTAATGGCGTCAATTTATTTGGAAATTTGCCATTTTTCGACAACGGATTTGACCTAGTTCTTTTCGATTCAACAGGATTCAACTTGTTACAAAAATATGAAAAGAGAACAAATGTTTGAAAAAGATGCATGGATCGGTTAGTTAATCAGCGTTATGTTGAAAATATACCGCCATACCAGCCAGCGATGGCCGGCATATACCCCTTTTTTCTTGCAAAGCGCTCTAAAATGGCAAAAAAGGCGCCATTTAATATGACAACTGTGAAAAATACGGGTCAGGGCTCGCAGGCTGGTTGTGCCGGGCTTTTTCACATAGTGGTATACCGGCATATCCGTAGCCGTTGCTTTTTTCACGCTGTGGAAATACTGCATATTAAAGGCAAAATCTTCTCCCCAATGGAGGAATGGATCAAAGCGCAGGCAACGCTCCTGAATGATGGAGGCAAGGTAAAGCTTATTCCAAAGGGCACTGTAATAAAAGGAGCCCGGCTGCTTCATTAGCGCTGCCATAAATGCTTTTTCATCCATCATCGGGCTGCCGCTGAGGATGCCGCGATCCGAGATGGTTTTGCCGATTTCCAGATAGTAATGCCCGATGGCCAATTGACCGTCTCCTAAGGTATTGACCAATTGACGGCAGGCGCCGGGGGAGAGGAAATCATCGCTGTCCACAAAGAGCACATAATCCCCGGTGATTTTTTCCAGGGCAGCGTTTCTGGCCATGGCAACCCCGGCGTTTTCCTGGGCGATCACGCGGATTCGGTTGTCCCTGTTGGCAAATTTCCGGCACAGCTCCAGGCTTCCATCCTTGCTTCCATCATCCACTAAAAAAATTTCAAGGGCCTCATAATCCTGGGAAAGGATGCTGTTTACGCAGGGCTCCAGCGTTTTTTCCGCATTATATACAGGCACTACCACGCTGATTACGCCGTTTTTCTGCAATGCGCGCCCTCCTTTCGTTGATATGATCTTTCCATATTGTTCATCATAAAGCAAGAAGCCCATCAAGTCAACCGGGAAAAAAGCATGAAAATATGGCTATTTTCCAATGAATGTGCTATAATGAAACCCAAGATGCACGCAAGGCATGGGATAGGGGGATTTCATCATGGCGTTTGATCAGGCGCTGGCCGAGGAAAAGCTGCTTCAATGGGAAGATGGGTTGAAGGCATACCGTCTGCCGAGCTGGGAAGATTTGCCCGCCCTGCCTCTTTATATGGATCAGGTGATCTATCTGCTCAATGAATATCTGGCGCTGTTTTCTGTGGATGGCGGCGAAGACAAGCAGGTAACGCCCGCGATGGTGAATAATTATGTGAAAAGCCGCCTGCTGCCTGCGCCGGTAAAAAAGCGCTATGGAAGAATGCATCTGGCCTGCCTGATCATGATTTGCCTGCTGAAGCAATCCATGAATACGGGGGATATTCCCCGGGTGCTGGCCTCAGATGCTTCAGAGGGGGAAATGCGGGAAGCGTATACGGCCTTTACGGCGATTTACCATAGCGCAGCCGGGGAGCATGTGAAGGCCGTTCAGGAGGCTGCAGCGCCCGTAAAAGAAGGAAAAATGCCGCTGGAGCATCTGATCTTCCGGTTGGCGGCCCAGGCCAATCTTTCCAGGCAGCTGGCTGCTAAGCTTCTTCGCTTGGAGGATGACCGGGAAGAAAAGCAGGATCACGAATGAAATACGGCAGCCTCAGGCTGCACCGTAATATACGCAAGGAGGATTTTTTTATGCCTGTCGTAGATATGTCGCTGGAAAAATTAAAGGTGTACCAGGGAATCAATCCCCGCCCCGCTGATTTTGACGCCTATTGGGATGAGGCGCTGGCCGAAATGAAGGCGCTGGACGCCCAGGTGGAATTGGTGGACGCCGATTTTCAGGCCCCTGGCGTAGTATGCCAGCATCTGTATTTTACCGGCGTTGGCGGCGCCCGCATCCACGCCAATTTTGCCCGGCCGGAAAAAATTCAGGGCCGCTGCCCCGGCATGGTGTGGTTCCATGGCTATTGCGGCTCAGCGCCTGATTTTATGCAGCTGCTGCCCTATGCCTATGCCGGCTTTGTGATCGCTTCTCTGGATGTGCGCGGCCAGGGCGGTTTATCCGAGGATAGCCAGGCCCCTGCCACTCCCACCGTATATGGCCATATCGTAAAGGGCCTGCATGATAAGGATCCCAAGAATCTCTTCTTCCGCAATGTATTCCTGGATACCGCCCAACTGGCCGGCATCGTGATGGATATGGAAGAAGTGGATGAAAAGCGGGTGGGCGCCATGGGCGGCTCCCAGGGCGGCGCGCTGACGCTGGCCTGCGCTTCTCTGGAACCCCGTATCGCCCGGGCTGTGCCCACTTATCCCTGGCTGTGCGATTATAAGCGGGTGTGGGAGATGGATTTGGATATTCACGCTTATCAGGGCCTGAAGGATTACTTCCGCCACTTTGATCCCAATCATGAGCATGAGGAAGAAGTATTTACCAAGCTGGGCTATATCGATCTTCAGTTCCTGGCGCCCAGGATTAAGGCGAAGGTGATGATGGGCACTGGCCTGATGGATAATATTTGCCCGCCCTCCACGCAATTTGCCGCCTATAATAAGATCACCTCTGAAAAGCAGGTGGTGATCTATCCCGATTTTGGCCATGAAGGATTCCCGCTGTGGGCAGAAAAAACCTTCACTTTCATGAAGGAACTGCTATAAATGAAAAAGGATTTCCGGATATCCGGAAATCCTTTTTTTGATTTGGTTAATCGTCGTATTCCACCAGCATCACGGTATCGCAGTCCCAGCCGCCGGTATGGCTGGTATAGTGCCCTTCGTGCCAATAGACGGGCATGTTGCCTTGCGCCCGGGTGGGCACAATGGGGCGCCAGATTTTGATGCCAAGCTCCTTGGGAATGGAGCGGATGACCTGCTCTAACAGATAGCTGTCACCGGCGTCGTGGGATACATAGCTTTCCAGCAGCCAATTTTTTTCATCACAGCGGGCCAGATAGAGGCGGTTGGAGTGGGTGACACCGGTCCACCAGTTGAAGCCGGCCTCGCCTACGCCCCAATAATAGGCCATACCGCCCACATAGGTGGAGGAGCCCAGATCGCCCTGGCCATAGCCGTGCTGGAGAAATTCGCCGATTCCGGCAATGGGCTTGGACAGGCACCATTTGCCATCCTTGTAGGTGGCACTCAGATAATAGCCCGTTTCCGGTTTATCCAGTTCAAAGGGGCACAGGGCCACCCGGCAGGGCTCCATGGGGGATACCGCCAGCAGGCGAACGCTGGTGCCCTCTGGGGCTTCATATACAGTGACAAGGTCGCTGAGCATCAGTTCATTGCCAGCAAAAAGGTTCTTCTCCGTACGTTCACCATCCATGGTGCAAAGATATCCTTCTGCATCAAAAATACCGCTGCGGATGGTGTGATCCTTGGAAATGCGTGGATGACCGTAGAGGGCAAAGAGCCAGCGTTCCTTGGGTCCTTTCTGGGTGCGTACCAATTGCTTGCGGATATCAAAGTAGAATAGGCCGCCGGCATCGGAGCGCAGGAAGGTAGTAGGATCGCTCCAGGATTCGCCCTTGTCTTTGGATACCCGAAATTCCCAGGTGACGCTGCTGACCCGGGTGAAAAGCCACAGCTCTTTACGGGCGGAATTATAGGAAAGCTGGGCATAGGTGACGCTGCCGGTGTAGGGAAGATCGGTTTCCGGGCCAAAGGACATGATATCATAGGGCCGCTGGGTGACGCAGTATTTTAAGCTGTGGGTGGCGGCATGGCCGGTGTATACCACCACGATGGTACCATCATCCATCACGCAGATGGA
The DNA here is from genome assembly GCA_015056125.1 of Clostridiales bacterium. GTDB lineage: Bacteria > Bacillota > Clostridia > Christensenellales > Aristaeellaceae > RUG563. Next base: position 19,911 of record SVGW01000008.1, read on the forward strand.
GGGGGCGTTGTGCTCATCGGAGTAGTCGCAGTTCAGGGTGCAAAGGCACACATCCCTGCTGATGCTGCGGGAGCATTTGGCATCCATTTCTTTGATGTGCACTTCGCCCACGTCCGTCACATAGGCGATGTAGGTGAGGCCATTGCGGCCCACCATGGATTTTTCATGAATCCACCAGTCCGTGTTTCCCCGCTTGATGCGTTTTTCCTGGGAGCGAGCCATGTTGATCATTGTGAAGCCCTCCTGTGATGATATGATCGATTGGATTTCAAAGAATTTCAAGCTTGAAAAGCGTAGCCAGATCGGTGAGCTTTTGCGTGATATCCTCATAGGCTAATATCTGATGGCAGCCAAGGGCGGTAGCCAGATAATGATCCATATCTTCCAATTTCACATGCATCTGGGTACGGCAGGCGCGCTCATAAGGCCCTTTCAGAGTGACGCCCCGGTGTAGGGTCATTTTCCGCATGTTATCCGATATCCGGCAGAGGGTGACCACCTGATTCAAGGGCATTTCAATTTGCAGGGCAGCGCCAATGCCGCTTTCGTGGTGGCTGCGGAGGCGATAGGGAAGGGGAGCACCCAAGCAGCATACAGGGCCGGTGCAATGAGAAAAGTTGATGGTTCCATCTGGCTGCAAGCCGGGATTGGCCATCCAAAGCTTGGTTTTCGTCAGCTTTTTCATCAGCAGCATGGTAACGGCGCTGTCCATATCGCATTCACAGGCAGCCACTAGATTGGTGCAATCATTCACATGGCTTACACCCAGGCAGGCTGTGGTGCCGGTTTTAAGAAGGTTAAAGCAGGCCAGGGCGCAGCCGTCTGCCCTATATTGATGGAGCAATGTGATCAGGACCCAGGCCATCCGGGCGGCGTTTTTTAGATCCGCCTGCGAAGGCTCCACACAGCCCTTGCTGTGGCTTAGAAACCATTGCAGGAAGGGCACCGCCTGCTCATCCGTAGCGCTTTCGTATAGGGCGGCTAATTCGCTTTGGGCTACCGGCACCACTTCTATGCCAAATTTCTGGGTATATATATCTGTGCTGTCTGCATTGCTGACCACCCAGGGCTCCGTTTCCCCGATTTTTAGCAGCCGCGCACCTTTCACGTGGTAATATGCATCCAGCACCAGAAGCTTATCTTGGAGCTGGGTGGCATTCAACGCCAGCATGGCCCGTTCCTTGGTGCGGCGAAGCGCCGCCCAGGTATCCATCAAGGTAGGAGCAGCATTGTAGCAGAGCATACTCTCGCAATCCTCCGGTGCAGCATTGCCCCGGATATAGGCGCCATAGAGGATCAGGCTATCATACTGCTTGGCTGCCGCCAGCACATTTTTCTGAATAGCGCCGCTCATGGGAATGGCCACCAGGCAATCCCCTTTCGGGAGGGTCTCCGGGCCGGATTCCGTGATCAGGCAATGTTCATTTTCCCCTGCCCATGCCGAAAGCCGGGCATATGCCGCCTGCAGCTGGGCCTCATCCTTCCAATAGCGCCGGGCGGCGAAAAAAGCATAAATGGTTTTCACGGTATATTTCCTTTCGTAGATAGAATGGAGGCTTTTTTATTATAGCGCAGTCAAAGCTTGCTTTCAATTTTGTTTTGAAGTATAATTATTCCAAAATGGAATGAAAGAAGGGCGCGCTATGGATCAGGCATGGATCGAGGCTTTTTTGGTAGTGGTGGAAACGGGCAGCTTTTCTCAGGCGGCGGAAAAGCTGTATCTGTCTCAATCCGTGGTATCCAAGCAGATTCAGAAGCTGGAAAAGCATCTGGGCGCAGTGCTTGTGGACAGAAGCCATCGCCAGATCGCGCTGACGGCAGCCGGGAAGCGAATGTATCCCGAGGTCCAGGCGCTTTCCCGGCAATACCGCAGAATGATGGAGGCGGCATGCTCCGGGGGGAAAATGCATCTGGTGCTTTTGCCGGTAGCGGATCAGTATGGCATTCCTCAGTTCCTTTCGGAATTTTCAGCTACGCATCCACAGATTCAATTGCAATTGGAGGAGCAAACCAATACTGCCGCTCATGAAATATTGCAAAGCGGGAATTGTGATGGGGCGTTTTATCGTATCGCCCCGGACCAAGCGTTTCCTGAGCGGTATATTTTATTGGCCAGGGATGAATTGGTGCTGTTGGTACCGGGCAATTGGAAAATGCCTGAAAAGGAGCGAATGCCCCTATCCTATTTCAGAGGAGAGCGTTTTCTGCTGCTGGGCAGCGGAACGGGCCTGCGGGGGATCAGCCTGGCCTTGTGCCGCCAGGCAGGCTTTGATCCTCAGATTGGCTACAGCGGCTCCTCCGGGCGTAATATTGCCCATCTGGTGCGCCAGGGTAGCGGCGTAGCGCTGCTGGCCGAGCAGGTAGCCCGGGATTTGGCAGGGGAGGAGCTTCAATTGGTGCATGTAATGCCTACCAGCGAGAGCGCTTTGATATTTGCCCCCAGCCGCCTGGGAATGCACAATCCCACGATGGCAGCGCTGATGCAGGCCCTTGAAAGAGCAAAAGAAAAAAGCCCGCTGTAATGGCGGGCACAAACCGTTTCCCCTCTTTGCCAACGGTCTGAACGTCTGCCCGCAGCATCGCAGGCAGACGTTCATTTTATTTTATCCAATCCAGCAGGGTTTTTGCCGTTTCTTTCAGGGTGTCGGGGTTATTATCGTGCATAAATTCCAGCATCAGGGGCATAGAGGCATTTTTGCTCTCTGCCAGGATGGCCATGTATTCCTGCCAGCGGCCGGTATGCTGGGCCAGGGGATACTTTTCCTTGCCCTCCCAGGAGAAGGTGTGCACCCGTTCAATGTATGGCAAAAGCGCCCGGCAAGCTTCCAGGTTTTCCTCATGGGAGATAAACTGATTGGGCTGCCAGAACATTTTAAAGTTTTCGCAGCCTACGTCCTCAAGGAACTTCAGGGCGGATTTGTAATTGCTGGTGAGGGTGTTGTTGTGGCATTCCAGGCAGATGGTGAGGTCTGCCGCTTCCTTGCAGATGCGCTTAGCGTCCTTTACAATGGCGGCGTAGGTTTCTTCATCGATCTCGTCTGGGTTTTTATTATAGGCCCACACCCGGATATGGCTGGTGCCAAGCGCCTTGGCGCTGGATAGCACCTTGGCAAAATCCGCAGGGTCAGCCGCGCCCACGCGGTAATAGGAGCCGTATTCCGGCATGGAAAGGCCGGCTGCCCGGGTCATTTCGCCCACTTTTTCCGCTGTTTCAATATCGCCGAAGGGCACGTGCACATCGCCGCCCCATTCAATAGCGGCAAGGCCCGCTTCCTTGGCAATGCGGATGACTTCCTCAGGGGAGAGGGGACGGAAGCTGATGGATACGAGGCCGGGGATCCATTGCATAAAAAATTCCTCCTTCAGAAAGAAAGGGCCGCCCGGCAAAGCGCCTGAGCGGCCCCTGGATCGGTTAGTCGATGGTGATGCAGTGACAGGGGCACACCTGGGCGCAAGCGCCGCAGCGGGTGCACTTGTCAGGATCGATGCGGGCGTAGCCATTTTCCACTACGATGGCGTCGTACTGGCATTCCTTTTTGCAGCGGCCGCAGCCGATGCAGGCGTCCATGCACACGGCACGGGCCATGCGGGCGGTGTCGCTATTGCGGCAGCGCACGATCACACTCTGGGAAAGGGGCATTAGCTTGAGCACATTCCGGGGGCAGGCAGTCACGCAGGCGCCGCAGGCGGTGCACTTGGCGGCGTCCACGGCGGCAATGCCGTTTTTCATGGAGATGGCGCCAAATTTGCACTTGTCCTGACAATCGCCCAGGCCGATGCAGGCAAAGCGGCAATCCTTGGGGCCGCCGGCCAGGCCGGCCGCGATGGCGCAGCTCTGATAGCCGTCATAGATATAGCGGTCTTTGGCCACGCCGCTTTCACCCTGGCACAAAACCCTGGCCACCATCTTTTCGGTGTCGGGTGCTTCCATGCCCATGATGCGGCTGATTTCCTTGATGCCTTTTTCGCCGGCGGGAGCGCAGCCGTTTACCGGGGCCTTGCCTTCCACCACGGCCTGAGCGAAGGCGTCGCAGCCTGCATAGCCGCAGGCGCCGCAGTTGGCGCCGCCCAGGCAATTTTTCACCTGTTCTACCCGTTCATCTACTTCTACGTGGAATTTCTTGCTGGCAAAGGTGAGCACCAGGCCGAAGATCAGGCCCAGGATGCCCAGCAGCAATCCGGCATAGAGAATCGTCGTCATTTCTCAATTCCTCCTTACACCAGGCCGCTGAAGCCCATGAAGGCCACGGCCATCAGGCCTGCAGCCACCAGGGTGATGGGGAAGCCCTTCATGCAGGCAGGGATCTTGGAGCTTTCCAGCCGCTCCCGAACGCCCGCCATCAGCACGATGGCCAGCAGGAAGCCAAGGGCAGAGAAGGTGCCGTTGAGCACGGCGTAGAGCATATTGTAAGCGTTGTTCACATTCAGGGTGGCCACGCCCAGCACAGCGCAGTTGGTGGTGATCAGGGGCAGGTAGATGCCCAGGGCGCTGTAGAGGGTGGGGCTGCTCTTTTTTAAGAACATTTCCACAAACTGCACCAGAGCGGCAATGACCAGGATAAAGGCGATGGTGCTCATGAAGGTGAGCCCCAGGGGCACCAGCAGCCAATTATAGATCATGTAGCAGAAGAAGGAAGCGATGGTCATCACGAAGGTGACCGCCAGGCCCATGCTCACGGAAGTGCCAACCTTGCTGGATACTCCCAGGAAGGGGCAGCAGCCCAGGAACCGGGAGAAGATAAAGTTGTTGGTGAGGATACAGCTGACCATAAACAGCAGGATATTCACGATTTCATTCATGCTGCGCCCGCCTCCTTACCAGCCTTTTTGGCTTCGATTTTTTTCACAATCAGGTTGAACAGCCCCAGCAGCAGGCCATAGGTGAGGAAGCCGCCGGAGGCCAGCACGATCAAAAGCATGGGTTCGTAGGAAGCGCCCAGCACATTCATGCCAAATACTGTGCCGCCGCCGATCAACTCGCGGATGGCACCCATGATGGTGAGGGAGAGGGTAAAACCGATGCCCATGCCCAAGCCGTCTGCTGCAGAGGATAGCGGAGCATTCTTGCTGGCAAAGGCTTCCGCACGAGCCAGGATGATGCAGTTTACCACGATCAGAGGAATGAAGATGCCCAAGGCTTCATAGAGTGCGGGCACGAAGGCCTGCATCAGCAATTGGATCATGGTAACGAAGGTGCAGATGATTACGATAAATGCGGGAATACGCACCTTATCGGGGATGAAATTGCGCAGCAGAGATACTACCACATTGGAGCACACCAGCACGAAGGTGGCCGCCGCGCCCATGCCCAGGCCGTTTAAGGCGCTGGTGGTTACAGCCAGGGTGGGACAGGTGCCCAGCACCAGGCGGAAGGTGGGGTTTTCAGGAATGATGCCGTTAAAGAGCACCTTTCCCAGATTCTTTTTTTCGCTCATGCCTTCTTAGCCTCCTTATGATGGCCGTAAATCTTCCGGGGCAGGAAGCGGTCGATGAGGGGGGATACAATGTTCATCAGCAGAATACCGTAGGTGACGCCTTCGGGATAGGCACCGAACTGGCGGATCAGGGAAATGATCAGGCCAATGCCAAAGGCGTAGATCACCTGGCCCCAGGGGGTGATGGGGGACGTGACATAGTCGGTGGCCATAAAGACAGCGCCAAAGAGCACGCCGCCGGAGAGAATGGCCATTACGGGATCAGCGCCAAAGAGCCAAGAGAAAAGGAACACGCTGCCCACCATCACAACGGGGATGCGCCAGGTGACAGTGCCGGTAACAAGGAGGAAAAGGAAGCCCAGCAGGATAGCAATCTTGCTCACTTCGCCGATGGTACCGGGCACATTGCCAAGGAACAAATCCATCAGGGCGGAGTTTTTCAGCACCAGGGGCGTGGCGGTGGCCACGGCATCGGCGCCGGAAAAGAAGGTGGGGGCCACGTAGGTGGTCATATGCACAGGCCAGGAGGCCAGCAGCACGGCGCGGGCCGCCATGGCGGGGTTCAGGAAATTATCACCCAGGCCGCCAAAGAGCTGCTTGACGATAATGATGGCAAAGGCGCTGCCGATCATGGCCATCCACCAGGGCGCGTTGGCGGGCAGATTCAGGCCCAGGATCAGGCCGGTTACCAGGGCGGAAAGATCATTCACCCGAATGGGCTGCTTGGCGATCTTCTGCCAGATGGCTTCCGCCAGCACGGCGCTGGCCATGGAAATGAGCAGCACGGTAAGGGCGGGAATGCCAAAGGCGTATACGCCAAAGGCCGCCGTGGGCAAAAGAGAAATGAGCACATAGAGCATCAGCCGCTGGGTGGTTACCGGGCTATGCACATGAGGGGCGGAGGATAATCTTAAGGTCATTTGCTTGCGCCTCCTTTCGCCCGGGCCTGGGCGGCGAGCTTATCTTTGGCAAACTTGAAGGAAGAGGTGAGCCAGCGCCGGGAGGGGCACACATAGGCGCAGGAGCCGCAGAGCATGCAATCCTGCACATGGAGCTTATCCGCAGCCTCAAAATTGCTGGCGTCGGCCGCTACCTTGATCTGATAGGGATTCAGCCCGATGGGGCAGGCGGCTACGCAGCGGCCGCAGTGGATGCAGGGGCTTTCATCCATGCTCTTGGATTCTTTTTCATTGAAGACCACGATGCCGTTGGTGGACTTGGCCATGGGAACGGCGGTGTTGGGGAGGCAAAGGCCCGTCATGGCGCCGCCAAAGAATACCTTGCCCACGGTATCGGAGAAGCCGCCGCAGGCGCCGATGGCATCCTGGGTGACGGTGCCGATGCGCAGGCGCAGGTTACTGGGCTCCCGCACGCAGCCGGTGACGGTGGTGATGCGGCTCACCAGGGGCTTGCCGTCGATGATGGCGTCGGCGATGGCGGCGCAGGTGCCTACGTTGAGCACCACCAGGCCCACGTCAATGGGCAATCCGCGGGTGGGCACCTGGCGGCCGGTGACGGCCTCGATCAGCTGCTTTTCGCCGCCCTGGGGGTACTTGGTTTTCAGAGCCTGCACGGTCACGCCGTCCCGGCCGGCAGCGGCCTTCTGCATGGCGGCGATGGCTTCGGGCTTGTTATCTTCAATGGCGATGATGCCCTTTTCCACCTTCAGGGCGCGCATCACGGCGCGAAGGCCGTCCACAATGCGCACGCTGTTTTCCAGCATCAGCCGATAGTCGGCGGTGAGGTGGGTTTCGCATTCGGCGCCGTTGACCAGAATGGTATCGCATACAGCGCCTTCTTTGAAGGTGAGCTTCACATGGGTGGGGAAGGAAGCGCCGCCCATGCCGGTGATGCCGGCCTGCTGGATAGCGGGGATCACCTTGGCGGGATCCACATGCTCCACGCTGCCCAGGGGCTCAAGATCGCACCAGGTATCGGTGAAATCATTTTTGATGGTGACGGCCATCACGGGTTCGCCCCCCAGATAGGGGATGGCTTCCACGGCGGTCACTTCGCCCGATACGCTGGCATGCACGGGCACGCTCATAAAGCCGTTGGCCGTGCCGATCACCTGGCCCAGCTTCACCTGATCACCCTTCTTTACGCAGGGGGTGGCAGGAGCGCCGATGTTCATGGCCATGGAGATGGTGACGATATCGGATACATATTCCCGGGTTTCCAGATTGCGCGTGGGCATTTTGCCTTCATGCGCATGATGCAGGGGATGAATACCCCGCCGAAAGGACTTTTTCTGCAATGCCAACGCCTCCTTAATTTTCAGAAGTGGATTTTTCGTAGGCCTTGTTGATGGCTGACACCACGGCTTCGCTGGTAACGGTGGCGCCGGTGACGGCGTCAATATCGGAAAGGGCCAGAGGCGCCGTTTTGCCGATGAACTGATCGATAAAGGCCTCTTCCTTTACCTTGCTGCCCAGCCCGGCGGTTTCGGCAAAGCGATCATCGCCAATAACCAGGGAGGTGATCTTATTGCCATCGAAGGAAACTTCCACCCACACGGGGCCATTGTAGCCTTTGGAGGAAGCGCTGAAGGCGCCTTCCTTGCCTGCAGCGGGCGCTGCGGTGGGAGCGGGGGTAGCTTCGCTGCCGGAAGCGCCGGTGGCCTTTTCATAAGCCTTGTTGATGGCTTTCACCACGGCTTCGCTGGTGATGGTGGCGCCGGTGAGCAGGTCCACGTCGCTGTTATTCAGGGGCGCAGCCTTGCCGATAAACTGGATCATGAAAGATTCTTCCTTGGCCCGGCTGCCAAAGCCATCCGTTTCGGCGAATTTTTCATTGCCTACGGACAGATAGGTGATCTTGCCTTCGGCGTCAAAGGCTACATCCACCCACACGGGGCCGGCAAAGCCCTTGGAGGAAGCGCCATAAATGGTTTCATCTGCAGGCATGGGAGGCATGGTGGGATCGGCAGCCACTTCCGCGCCCTGGGAAGCGCTATAAGCAGCGTTCAAAGCATCCACCACAGCCTTGCTGGTAACGGTGGCGCCGGAAGCGGCATCGATATCGGAAAGGGAAAGGGGCATCTGCTTGCCGATGAACTGCGCCATGAATTCGGCTTCCAGCACCTGGGTGCCGATGCCGTCGGTTTCGGCAAATTCTTCATTACCGATGGAGATGTAGATGATCTTGCCTTCGGCATCAAAGGCGGCTTCCGCATACACGGGGCTCTTGAAGCCCTTCTGGGAAGCACCGAATACGGTGGATTCATCCGCAGGCTTTTCGGGCAGGGTCACTTCGTCGCCCCGGCCATTGGGGAAGAGAATGCCTTCCACCAGATCGGCAATTTTGTTCACAGCATTGGCCACGGCATTGGAAGTGATGGTGGCGGCGGTAATGGCGTCCACTGTGTTATCCGCCGGTGTGCCGCCGGCCTTGATCACCTTGACGGGAGCAGGCTTGCCAACGAACTGGGCAGCGAAGGACGGATCCTTGGCCTTAGCGCCCAAGCCGGCCGTTTCGGAGAAATTGGAGCCGCCAACAGAGATACCGGTGATGTTCATTTCCAAATCAACGCCGGCAATCACCTCGATGGGGCCGCCAAAGCCCTGCACGGTGATCTGGGCCACATAGCCCACTGCCTGGCCGTCCTTTTCGCCTATATAGCACCAATCAACCGCAGGTGCAGGAATCTGAGCGGCGGCATTCACCGCTTCCACTACGGCATTGGTGGTTACGGTAGCGCCGGAAATGGCGTCAATATCGGAAAGGGCCAAAGGCGCAGCCTTGCCAATAAACTGGGCGGCAAAGCTTTCTTCCAGCGCTGCCGCGCCAAAACCGGGAGTTTCGGCGAATTCTTCATTGCCGATCTTCAGGGCGGCAATTTTGCCTTCGGCGTCCAGGGAAAGCTCCACATGGACGGGGCCGGCAAAGCCCTTGGCGGAAGCGGATTTAACGCTCAAATCCATTTCCGTAAAGGTATCAGCGGCAGGAAGGGCCGCTTTCCGGGCGTTTTCTGCAGCGGCGATGGCCTGCGTGTCGATGGCGTCCTTCGTCAGCGCGTAGGTGCCGCCCAGGGCAAGCCCGGCAACCAAAGTGATGATGAGCAGTACGAGCCAGGCGGGCAGTTGTTTTTTCACGTGGTGTTTTCCTCCTTGCTTCATTTTCCTTGGGGAAAATGCAGTTTCTTCTCCTTCTTATCTCAAAGGGCACGTGCCCTGGAAGAAAATTAGAGATCGGGCATATCGGGGGGCGGGGTTTGGTTGATAAGGGTTAATTCCGCCTCCACCCGGTTGGGCAGGCAGATCACCCGGCTGCCCATGGCCCGAAGATAATAATTATCGGACGTCACCTGGCCCTGCTGCACGCACAGTTGATTCTGGCAGGTAGAATGGGCCATGTAAAATCCGTTTTCCGTCAGATGCAAAATATTTTTTTCGCCGGTAGCTTGCTCAATTTCAATATCCCGGCTTTGACCTAAGCGCTCTTCCCGATATAGCTCGCCATTTACATAGATGCGCACTGTGCCAAGGGGCGCTGTGCCAAATCCAGCCAGATGGGAAATCAAAAATACCAGGCCAATGAGCAATACCGCCCCCAGGAGAATGATCAAATCCTTTTTTTTCATGGTGTTTCCTCAGTCATACGCCGTAGCACCCAGGGATTTGGCATAGGCGCTCATGCCGCTGCTCATTTTAACGGTGCCGTCCATAAGGGACCAGAGTGCCTCTGCATCCGGAATGCTTTCAATCAGCCGGAGGCCTTCTTCATATGGCATCACAAACAGGGTAGTGGTGAGAAAATCCGCCATCAGGGAAGAGGGACATACTACCGTAACGGCCTGAATATATTCGGCAGGCATCAGGGTTTTGGAATCGATGATGTGGTGGTATTTTTTGCCGTCCACGGTGTAGTAGCGCCAGTAATCGCCGCTGGTGACCACAGACAGCTGATCTACGTATAGTACATCCAGAATATCATTGGAAAAAAGAAGATTTTCCGCATCGGGGTCCTGTACGCTCACGCCCCAGTGGCGTCGCCCATCCATGGGCGCTTCCCCGGAGAGCACATTGCCCCCCAGGCTCAGCAGGAAAGAGGGCATTTTTGCAGAAAGATATTCCTGCAGGGCATCCGCCGCCCAGCCCTTGGCCACCGCGCCGATATCCAGGCGAAGCAGGGGATCGGCGAAATAAACGGTGCACTTTTCTTCATCCAGGATCACATCAGCCATATCCGTATGGAGGCGGGCTTCCAGTAATTGATCCATGGGCGGCAGGACGGCATTGGCAGGATTTTCCAAACCGGCGGTGCGGTAATCGTGCCAGATGGAAAGCACGGCGCCCATGGCGATGTTGGTTTCCTGGCGGCCGCCGTCCCACATGCCCTTGCACCAGGCAATCAGATCATAGAGGGGCTTTGGAATTTCCACCGGGGCCTGGCCAGCATAACGGTTGATATACCATAGGTTATTGAGACCGGGATAGGAATTGTAAGCGTCAAAAATCTGATTGTATTCTTTCAGTAGGGCAATCGCCTCATCCGCCACTTCGTCAAAAGCTGCCTGAGAAGTGGCATAGCCCATGATAATAATTTCCGTATCAAATACACCCAGGTATGTATTGGAATATTTCCGGTATTCAGCGGCGCAGCCAGTGCTGCAGAAGATGAGTGCCAATACCAGAAGCACAGCAAAAATTTTTTTCATCCGGGCAGCAGCCTCCATAAAAAATGAATCCACACAAGGCTGCAATATGGACAGCCTACTTTATATAATTATAGCAAAGTTCCTTTTATTCTTCTGTGATATAAGTCACAGAAAACAGGCGGCATTTGGTGTATACTATCCCCGGCTTACAGAAAGCCCTTTTAACATGAAGAATTTTTTTAAGAAGGAGGGCTGCGGCGTGGAAATCACAGCTTACCTAAAGCAGATTCCCTTTACTGCCCTGGCCACTGAGGAAGAATTTCAGCTGATGGCCCAGAGCGCATATATCACTACTTTCGCTAAAGGCGAAGTGGTGCATACCCGCAGCCAGACGGAGTGCCTGGGGCTGGTGCTGGTGATTTCCGGTTCCCTGTGCGCCTCTATGATTTCGGATGAGGGAAAGCAGATTCTGCTTTATCGGCTGAGCCGGGGAGAAATGTGCTTGTTTATGGCCCGGTGCGTGCTGAATCTTTTAAGCTATGATGCCGTGGTGGAGGGCGAAAAGGCGGGGAGCATGCTGGTGATTCCCAAAGCTGCCACCGAGCGGGTGATGCAGAATATTCTGGTGGAAAATGCCATGAACCGGCTGGCGCTCCAGCGCTGCTCTCAGATCATGGGCGCCCTGGAAAGGGTGCTTTTTGCCAGGGTGGACAAGCGGCTGGCCTCCTGCCTTTTGCAGGAAGCGGAAAGCCGGGGCGGCAGGGAAGTGAAGCTCACGCACGAGCAATTGGCTCGGGATATTTCATCTGCCCGGGAAGTGGTGAGCCGGGTGCTGGGGAAATTTGCCGCGGATGGGCTGATCTCCCTGCATCGAGGATTGATTGTAATTGAAGATCCCGATAGGCTGCGGGGCTTTTTGAAGTGAAGCGGTCGGGGAAATGCAAAAGAAAAAGAGGGGATTTGGATATGGCGGTACTGATGTATGTGTTCTGGGTGGTGCTCAATGGCCGTATCACATGGGAAATCGCATGGATTGGCGTGGCGGTTGTTGCATTGGCCATGTTTTTTTTGTGTGCCTGCTGTGAATGGTCGCTGAAAAAAGAATGGGGGCTGTATCGCTGCGTGCCCAGGATGATCGCTTATTCCGGGGTCATGCTCTGGGAGATTTTGAAGGCCAATTTGGCCCTGGCCAAGGTGGTGTATCACGAGAGGCCGGAGCCCATCGTACGCACGGTGCACACCAAGCTCAAAACGCGGCTTGGCCGGCTGATTCTGGCAAATTCCATCACCCTTACTCCCGGCACAATCACCCTGTCTCTCCGGGGCGATGAAATCAAAATTCACTGCCTCACCCCTGAAATGGCGGAGGGGCTGGATCACACCGTATTTGAAAAACGGCTGGAAAAAATTGAGGAGGCGCTCCATGGCTAACGCGTATGCGATTTTGCTTCATGCATCCCTGGCGGTGCTGGGGCTTTTGCTGTTCTTTGGATTGTATCGCTCCGTAAAAGGGCCCAACACTGCCGATCGGATCATCGCTGTGAATATGATCGGCACCATCACGATCCTGCTGATCCTGTTGATCACCTTGATCACGGGAGAAGGATATCTGATGGATATTGCGCTGATCTATGCCATGCTCAGCTTTCTGGCGGTGGTGCTGCTGTGCAAAATTTACATTGGCATCTACCGGGCGCGCAAGGAAAAGGAGGAAAAGAAAAATGCTTGAGTATATCCGCTTCGGTATTTTTGCTGTGCTGCTCCTTGCGGGGCTGCTTGTGGAAGTAACGGCGGTGCTGGGCGTGAGCCGCTTCCGTTATTCCTTAAACCGTATCCATGCCGCCGGCATGGGGGATACCATGGGGCTCCTGCTCATTGCCCTGGCCGCCATCGTGTATTTGGGGCTGAATGCTGTCACGGTAAAAATCATTTTCATCGTTGGCTTTTTCTGGCTCACCGGCCCGGTATCCGGTCATTTGATCGGCAGGCTGGTCAGCGAAACGGACGAGCATTTTGATGCGGAGGCGAAGCTATGGAAGCGCTGAATGTGATTTTGCTGGTATTTATTCTGGTGTGCGCCATAGCGGTGGGCAGGGCTAAGAGCCTGCTTTCCTCCGTGATCATTTTCATGTCGCAGGGGCTGGCCATGTCCATTGTGTGGATCATGCTGCGCTCTCCTGACCTGGCCATCACCGAGGCCGCCGTTGGCGCCGGTATTTCATCACTGCTCATGTTTGTCACACTCAAGAAGATCCATGCGATCAAAGAAGAGGGGAGCCCGGAAGAGGATGCGGAAGAAGAATAAGGCCCTGGCCCATCTTCAGGAATGGCTGGAGCATGGGGATAATGCCCTGGAAGTGGAAATGGAAGAGGAGCTGGAGGAAGAATTGCCTCCGGAAGCCCCGGAAGAAGATCATCTGGAGCGGGAGGAAAAAGAGGATCCCCGCCTCAATACCCCCAAAAAGCTGGAAAAACACCCGGCCTTTGAAAGATGGTATCGGGTGGCGGCAGTGGTGGTGTGCCTGCTGCTGGTGGGCATCCTGCTGTTTGCCGCCGTGCATATGCCCAATTTCGGTCAGGCGGATACTCTGGTGGACAGCGAGCTTTCCGCCTTCTATGTGGAGCATACCCTGGAGGAAACCGGCGCTGTCAATATCATCACCGGCATCATCCTGGATTACCGTGGCTTTGATACCCTGGGCGAATCCCATGTGCTGTTCATCGGCGTGTGCACGGTGCTGCTGCTGCTGAGCATCAAGGGAGAAAAGGACCAGGAAAGGCGCATTTGGGAAGACGCCTACGATCGGAATTTTGAACCGCGCCACGATGAAATCCTTCAGACCTGCGCCCGAATCCTTACGCCTTTGACGCTGGTATTTGGCATTTACATTATCTTAAACGGCCATCTTTCCCCGGGCGGCGGTTTTTCCGGCGGCGCGGTGCTGGGGGCCGGGCTGATTCTGTATCAGAACGCCTTTGGCTATCAGAAAATCGAGCGCTTTTTCACCTTCCGTACATTCAAGGCGGTATCGGTGATGTCGCTTCTGCTTTATTCCTGCGCCAAGGGATATCATTTTTTTACCGGCGCCAATCATCTGGAAAGCGGCATTTCCCCCGGCGTGGCGGGGAATATCTTTTCCGCAGGCCTGCTTTTGCCCCTTAATTTTGTGGTGGGCTGCGTGGTGGCCTGCACCATGTATGCCCTGTATACCATGTTCAGAAAGGGGGATTTCTGATGCTGCAGCTGTTTTATGAGCATCTGGAGGAAGTGGTGGCCCTGGCGCTTTTCGGCATTGGCTTTATTCAGCTTCTCCTCAATAAAAACCTGATTAAGAAAATCATCGGCTTTTCCATGATGGATAGCGGCATCTATCTCTTCCTGGCCTCCTACGGCTATCTGGAATCCCGCATTGCCCCCATTTATGTGGATGGCATCACCGATCCCAGCCTCTATGTGAATCCGCTGCCCGCCGGCTTGGTGCTCACCGGCATTGTGGTATCGGTGAGCGTGACCGGTGTAATGCTGGGGCTGACCTTGCGGCTTTATCAGCGGTATCACACGTTGGATATTGATGAAATCGCCGAGCTTGTAAGAAGAGAGGGGAAATAAAATGAAACTTTGGCAGAATCTTCCCCTTTTCCTCATCGTGCTGCCGCTGATGTGCGCGGTGATCTGCTCGGTGCTCAAGGGGAAAGCGGCCCGCGGTGTGATGACCGCATTGGCTTCCTTTGCCTGCGTGGCCATGAGCGTGATTTTGCTGATGACGGCAGGGCAGGGAAAGAGCTATATCTATGTAATGGGCGAAGTGGGCGCGCCCTTTGGGAATGAATTGAAGATCGGCGTGATTGAGGGCCTGATGGGCCTGGGCTTTTCCCTGGTGCTGCTCTTTTCGATCTTGGGCGGCTGGCGCAAGCTCACAAAAGATGTAGCCCCCCAGCGCATGAATTTGTATGCCACCATGGTGTGCCTGCTGGTATCCGCCATGATGGCGATCACTTTTACCAACGACCTGTTCACAGCCTATGTGTTCATTGAAATTACCACCATTGCCGCCTGTGCACTGATTTGCTCCACCAATAAGGGGCGCACCTTCTTTGCGGCTACAAGGTATATGATCATGAATCTGTTGGGCAGTGGCCTTTTCCTGCTGGGCCTGAGCATTCTTTACTGCATCACAGGGCATTTGCTCTTCCCCCAATTGGAAGAAAGCGTGAAGGCGCTGATGGCGAAGGGGGAATACAAAATTCCCCTGTCCCTGGCGGCGGTGCTGATGACCTTGGGCGTGGGCGTAAAAAGCGCCCTGTATCCCTTCCATACCTGGCTGCCCAATGCATATGCCAGCGCAACGCCCACTTCCAGCGCCCTTTTGTCCTCCCTGATCTCCAAGATGTATATCTTCCTGCTGATCAAGATTTTCTTCCGGGCGGCAGGGGCGGAAATCTTCGCCCAGGGCATTGGGGATGTATTGTTTGTATTCTCCCTGGTGGGCATCATCCTGGGCTCCGTTGACGCCATTCGGGAGCACAGCATGAGCCGCATGGTGGCCTATTCCTCCGTTTCCCAGATCGGGTATATTTTCCTGGGCATTTCCCTGGGCACGGAAGCGGGCATGGCGGCAGCGCTGTTTCATATTCTGGCCCATTCAGCAGCCAAATCCATGCTCTTCCTTTCTGCCAATAAGCTCAGGGAAGTATCAGGCGGCAGCGACGCTTTCCGGGATATCCGCGCTTCCGGCCTCCGAGCGCCCCTGGCAGGATTGGCATTTGGCGTTGGCGCCTGCTCATTGGTTGGCGTGCCCCTGCTGGGCGGCTTTTCCTCCAAAGTATATCTGGCCCAGGCGGGGCTTTTGCTGGGGGATTGGCGGACGACGGTGCTGCTTTTGACCCTGGCCCTTAGCACGGTGCTGAACGTAGCCTATATGCTGCGCACCACCCTTACCCTTTATCGCCCCGGCCAGCGCTACCCGCTCACCAAGAGCCCTCTGGCCAAGGACGCTCCCTTTACCGGCGCCATGATCGCCCTGGTATTGATTAATATCGTGCTGGGCGTGGGCGGCGGCCGTGTGATGGAACTGATTTACCAAGGCATTGCCATGTTTAACTGACGATACAGAAGAAGATAGAGGGGTTGAATGTCATGACGATCTTGTTGCTGATGCCTATTTTTCTTCCCATCCTGCTGGCGATCTGCTGGCGGCTGATGAAATTGGAAGGAAAGAAGCTGCACTGGGCCAGCATGGCCACCATGCTGGCATCCTCCGCCCTTGCAGTGGTGGCGGCGGTGCAGGAAAATGGCAGCCAGTTTTCCCTTGCTTGGACGAATACTTTGACCTTGACGCTGCGGGTGGATAACCTTTCTTCCATCTACCTTTTGCTCATTTCTCTGATTTGGCCCGGCGTGGGGCTGTATGCGGTGGAATATCTCCACCACGATCCCAAGCCTGCCCGGTTCTTCCTGTTTTACACTATTACCCAGGGCATTTTGAACGGCCTGGCCCTGAGCGGAAACCTGCTCACCTTCTATCTCTTCTACGAGGCCATGACGTTGCTTACCGTGCCCCTGGTGCTTCATAATATGGATCGGGAAGCGGTGGCGGCTGCTATCAAATACCTGATCTATTCCGTCATTGGCGCATCTGCCGCGCTGATTGGCATCTTCTTTGTGGGCTCTTTGGGCCAGAGCGGAGATTTTGCCAATGGCCCCATTTCTGCGCAGGCTCTGGCGGGCAAGGAAGGATTGGCCATGGGGATTTTCATGGCCATGCTGGTGGGCTTTTCTGTGAAGGCGGGCATGTTCCCCCTCCATGGCTGGCTGCCCACGGCCCATCCTGTGGCGCCGGCCCCTGCCAGCGCCGTGCTTTCCGGCGTGATCACCAAGATGGGCGTGCTGGGCGTGATCCGCGTGCTTTATTCCGTGGCCGGCGTGGAAAGGCTGCGGGGTACCTGGGTGCAGATGGTGCTGCTGGCGCTTTCCCTGATCACGGTGCTCATGGGCTCGCTGCTGGCTTTTAAGGAAAAGCGCCTGAAAAAGCGCCTGGCCTATTCCTCTGTTTCCCAGGTTTCCTATGTGCTCTTTGGCCTGTTCACCATGACGAAGATTGGCTTTGTGGGGGCCATGCTCCATGTGATCTTCCATTCCCTGATGAAGAACACCCTGTTTATGGGTGCCGGCGCGGTGATCCATAAAACGGGCAAAACCAGCGTGGAGGAAATGGATGGCATGGGCAAGCGCATGCCCTTTACCTACGCTGCCTTTACGATTGCTTCCCTTGGCCTGATTGGCATCCCGCCCACCGGGGGCTTTATCAGCAAGTGGAATTTGGCTCAGGGCGCTCTGGCTACCGGCATGAGCGCAAGCTGGATTGGCCCGGCGGCGCTGCTGATTTCTGCGGTGCTTACGGCGGCGTATCTGCTCACGGTGGTGATCCGCGGCTGCTTCCCTGGGGAAGAAGGGAAGATTGAAGAAAAATGCGAAGTATCCTGGAAGATGCTTTTGCCCATGGCCGTGTATGCGGCGCTGATTGTGGGGCTTGGTATTTTCTCCGGTGAAATGATTGGGGTGTTTGAAGCCCTGGCCGCTGCGCTGATGTAAGGAGGACGCTATGCTGCTGTTAATCTGTGCGCTGCTGCCGGTGGTGCTGGGCGGCGCGCTTCCGCTTTTGAAAATTGAAAAGCGCGGCATCAGGATGGCCTATGTGTTTCTCACCACCCTGGCTACCTCCGTGCTGGCAGCTTTCCTGATTTTGAATCCGCAGAATGCGTATATCGAATTCTTCCGGATTACGGATACCTTTGTGTGCGCCCTGCAGCTGGACGGCGCGGGCAAAGTATATCTGGGAATTGCGGCGCTGCTTTGGCCCTTGGCGGTGCTTTACGCCATCGAATATATGCGCCACGAAAAGCATGAGGGCAATTTTTTTGCCTGGTATATCGTTACTTACGGCGCGGCGGTACTGCTCTCTGCGGCCAAGAACCTGTTTACCCTCTATATTTTCTACGAATTCCTCACCCTGTGCACCATTCCCTTGGTATGGCATGAAAAGGATAAGGCCTCCGTCCGTGCGGTGCGCCGGTATATGATTTCCCTCTTTGGGGGCGCGGCCCTGGGCTTTGTGGCGCTGGTTGGGCTGAATTTCATGGGCGTTGGGGATTTTGTGCTGGGTGGGAAGGAAGGCTTCGTTCAGAATCACTGGCTTTTATTCCTGATGGTGCTTGGCTTTATTGGCTTTGGGGCCAAGGCGGCGGTGCTGCCCCTGTGCCGGTGGCTGCCTGCGGCATCGGTTGCTCCCACTCCGGTGACTGCGCTGCTTCATGCGGTAGCGGTAGTAAACGCCGGTGTGTTCGCTGTGCTGCGCCTTCTTTACTATGTAGCGCCCCCTGCTCTTTTGCAGGGCACCTGGGCCCAGCAGATCATGCTGGCCCTGAGCATGCTCACGATCCTTACCGGCTCCATGCTGGCCGTTCGAGAGCAGCATATGAAAAGAAGGCTGGCATGGTCCACGGTGAGCAATTTGAGCTATATGCTCTTTGGCCTGTCCCTTCTTTCTCCTCAGGGAATGGAAGCGGGATTGGCCCACATGGTTTTTCATGGCCTGATGAAGATCATCCTTTTCTTCTGCGCCGGCGCTATGCTGGTGATGACCAATCGCACCCAGGTGCGCCAGGCCCATGGCCTGGGCCGGATGATGCCCGTTACCTTTGGGGCATATACCCTGGCCGGCGCATCCCTCATGGGCGTGCCGCCCCTGCCCGGCTTTGTGAGCAAAAATGGATTGGTGACGGCGGCCTTCCAGCAGGGCGGCTTCTGGCCCATGGCGGGCGCGGTGATTTTGCTCATTTCATCCGTGCTCACGGCC
Source organism: Clostridiales bacterium (assembly GCA_015056125.1). Classification (GTDB taxonomy): domain Bacteria; phylum Bacillota; class Clostridia; order Christensenellales; family Aristaeellaceae; genus RUG563. The sequence goes on from SVGW01000008.1 coordinate 38,801, forward strand.
ATCTATATTTTCACGGTGGTATTCCCGGCTTTCTTTATGAAGCCGGTGCTGAAAACGGGGGAAGAAAAGCCCCGTGATCCTGGAATCTGCATGAAAACTGCGCTGATTGTGCTGTGCGTGCTGCTGGTGGCGGCGGGCACGTTTTCCGGGCAGATCATGGAAATGCTTGGCGGCATTGCCGGAGGGGGGATCGGATGATGATTGCTGTATTGCTGCTTTTGCCCCTGCTGGGCGCGGTGGCGGCGCCGTTGCTTGGAAAAAAGAATCCGGCCCTTCGGGACGCGGCGGTTCAATTATTTACCCTGGCCCAGCTTGCTTTGGCAGTTTGGCTTTTTTGCCTGATCTGCAACGGTAAGGAAGCATCCCTTTTTCTGCCCGGCCTGTGCGGCATGAATCTTTCTTTCCGGGCGGATGGATTCCGGGGGCTGTATGCCATGGTGGCTGCCTTTATGTGGGCCATGGCAACGCAGTTTTCCAAGCAATATTTCAACCATGGGGAAAATCACGGCCGTTATGCCTGCTTCACCATGATCACCCTGTGCGGGGTGATGGGCGTATTTTTCTCCAATGATCTCTACACCACCTTTGTGTTCTTTGAAATCATGTCCATCGCCTCCTATCCTTGGGTGGCCCATGAGGAAAACAAGGAAGCCATGCGGGCGGCGGCTACCTATCTTGGGGTATCCATCGCCTGCGGTATGGTGACGCTGATGGGCATGTTCCTGGCCTATCAGGAAATGGGCGATCTTTCCTTTGCGGCGCTCCGGGCGCAGCAGGGGAATGAAAAATTGGTACTCCCCGCTTGCCTGATGCTGGTGGGCTACTGCGCCAAGGCGGGCCTGGCCCCCTTGCATATTTGGCTGCCCAAAGCCCATCCCGTGGCTCCGGCCCCTGCCAGCGCCCTTCTTTCCGGTATGCTCACCAAAACCGGCCTCTTTGGGGTGATCGCTATCGGCCTCACCCTGATGGGGGAAAACACGGTATTTGGCCAAGTAATGCTGGTGCTGGGGCTGTTTACCATGCTGCTGGGCGCGGTGCTGGCGGTGTTTTCGGTCAATTTGAAGCGAACGCTGGCCTGCTCCTCGCTTTCCCAAATCGGCTATATTACCGTGGGCCTTTCCTGCGCGGTACTGCTGGGGCATCATGGCTCTTTGGCGGCTGCGGGTGCGGTGGGGCATATGGTGAACCACTCCCTGCTCAAGCTTCTTCTGTTCCTGGTAGCGGGCGCGGTATACATGAATGCTCACACCCTGGATTTGACGAAGCTTCAGGGCTTTGGCCGGGGCAAGCCCTTGCTGCACGGTCTGTTCCTTTTGGGCGGCCTTGGATTGGCCGGCGTGCCTATGTTTAACGGCTATGCATCCAAAACCATGATCCATGAAGGCATGGTGGAACTGATTCATGAGCACTATATCTTTGCCTATCAGATTGCCGAGTGGGTATTCCTGTTTGCGGCGGGGCTTACCACGGCGTATATGCTGAAACTGTATATTTGCCTGTTCTGGCAGAAGAACCTCGATGAAAAATTGCAGGAAAAATATGACGGCATGAAAGGCCGGTATCTATCCAAGCGCTCTGCCATTTCTCTGGTGCTGTCCGCTATTCCTGTGCTGCTTCTGGGCCTTTTCCCCAATCAGCTTCTCATGCCCCTCACTCGCCTGAGCGCTTCCTTCCTTGGCCATCATGAGCACGGGGACGTGGCTTTCCTGGCTTGGGTGAATTTGAAGGGCGGCGGCGTGAGCCTGATCATCGGCGTACTGGTGTATGTGCTGTTTGTGAGAAAGGCGCTGATGAAGAAAGGCGAGGGCTACCTGAATCTTTGGCCCCGGTGGCTGGATCTGGAGGAACTTTTCTATCGCCCGGTGTGCTGCCGCTTCCTTCCCTGGCTGGGCTGCACGGTGGCCTCCTTCCTGGATCATCTTCCTGCGGGCAAGGCTGTCACCAAGGTGATCCCCGCCATTTTGGTGGGCGTTGGCCGCGTGTTTGATGAAATGGTGGATCATATTCTGCTCATCACCCGAGAATTGTTCCTGGTGAATCGCCAGAGCCTGCTGAAAGCCCGCAGTCACAATATCTTTACCCGGCTGGCAGCGGCAGTGGAAGAATTGTTCTATCATGTGATGCACCCGCTGCTGCCCAAGCGATTCCGCGCTCACAAATCTCCCACGGATATGCGCTATGGCAGCTATGCCACCAATGCCATTTCCTTTGGCCTTTTGCTGTGCGCTCTGGGCATTGTGGCCACGCTGATCTATGTTTTTATCCGGGTGAATAATTAAATTGAAAAAAATTGATTTTCTGTGACTAAGTCACAGATATCAGGGTATATTCATCATATAATCATCCTCGTGATGATTCACAAACTCAACGAAGGAGAGATAAACGATGATGAAGAAACTGATTGCCCTGTCCCTGCTGCTGTGCTGTCTTACCGGCGTTGCCCTGGCCGATACTTATGGTATGGGTGTGTACACGGAAATTTCTGCGGCTGAAAGTGCCTATGTGGAAGACGGCGACGAATACGATGGCAAATATGAAGTCTACACCCATGTGTGCCATGTGGTGCTGGATGAAGAAGGCAAGATCGTGGACGTATGGTTTGACGCTGTGCAGACCAAGCTGGGCTTCACCGCCAAGGGCGAAGTGAAGAATGAAGCGGGTTCCCTGATTACTTCTAAGTTTGATCTGAAGGAAAAGTACGGCATGGCCGCTTACGCCCCCAACGCCGTGGGCGAATGGTACGAACAGGCCCGCGCTCTGGAACTGTACTGCATCGGCAAGACTGTGGAAGAAGTGCTGTCTGCTCCCACCACTGAAGCCGGCGCTCTGGACGTGGAAGACCTGAAGACCTCCTGCACCATCGGCGTGACCGAAATGCTCAAGGCCCTGGAAATGGCTGCTGCCAACGCCCGCTAAGCGGACCCATCAAGGAGCTGGAAACAGCTCCTTTTTTTGTGTCAAAAAAACAGCTTGGCTTGACGCAGGATGAAAGGGAAATTATAATAGGGGAGAAGGAGGAGAGAAGCGATGAAATGGTTAAATTATCTGGAAAGAAAAATAGGCCGGCATTATATCCCCAATCTGATGAAATATCTTTGCCTGGCTATGCTGGGTGTGTTTATTCTGGATTATCTGCCCCTGGCCAGGAGCGCATCGGAGCTTTTTTACTTTAGCAGAAGCCGTATTTTCCAGGGTGAAATCTGGCGATTGATCACTTTTACGTTCCTGCCGCCCTCAGGCAGCATTGTGTGGATTATTTTCAGCCTCTATTTTTATTATTCCTTGGGCACGGCTTTGGAACATAGCTTTGGCAGCGCCCGGTTCAATATCTATTACGCCCTGGGTATTGTAGGCAATATCCTTTCCGGCCTGATCCTGGGCTATGCTACCAACGAATACCTGAATATGTCGCTGCTGCTGGCGTATGCAGTACTGTATCCGAATCAGGAATTTTTGCTGTTTTTCTTCCTGCCGGTGAAGGTGAAATGGCTGGGTATGTTCTGGGGCGCCTACCTGATTTATCAATTGATTATGGTGCCGTGGGTAATGAAGGGAGCACTGTTGCTCTCCATGCTTCCCTTTATTCTGTTCTTTGGTCATTCTGCCTGGCTGCAATTACGGATGGAAGGCAGAAGGCTCATGCGCTGGATCAATATGAGAAGATAAGAGGATTTTTTAGATGGTCTATCGTTTCGATAGCTTCACAGAAAATAAAATCAATCCCATCACAGGCTGTGAATATGATTCTTCCTGGCAAGTGCTCATGCTGACCGAAAGTGATCAATATAAAATGCTTGTGGGGAGCAAAAACGGAGGCCCTTATTCCATCAAATTGAGCCGTGTTCAATGCAAGGAATGGATGTTTCGAGCGGGCGATTTTATTGATTTTTCTGAGAAAAACGGGAAGAATGTTATCTTGCTGATGCCCGAAACAGACTATTTGACAATGCAAAGCGTTTATGCAGGCCATTCGTTTCAAGAGAATAGTCTTCGCTGGTACGAACCTTCCGTTCTGATTCACAGCACCTGTATGGAGAATTGGATCAGCATTCAAAAGGATGGCATGCTGAAAAGCTGGAACAGGCTCCATGCGGAAGGCAAGATTTCAGAAGAAGCACCCATTGGATCCAAACTGGGCGATCCTGTGGATTTCAGAAATTATATCATGTTTGGAAGCGGCATCCCAGGGGAAATCGTGGTGCAATCCAAGCAAAAAGGCAAGATTGTCATGGACGCGGATGCGGAATATCTGACCGGCGCAAGATTATATTTTGATGCGGAGAAAATGGCTCGGGATGGGCTGCTGATTCGGGACGGATGCCACATCAAAGTCAAAGATATATTGCCCTTAAAGCCCTATTTGCTTTGGGCCGCTACCTGGGATCAGGTAGGGCTGGAAAGCCAAACGTCCACTCCCCGTATCTTTTCAGAAAAAGCCGATCAGATGTTTCAAGTTTACCGGCATGAAGAAGCAGGCCTGTGATTCATTCGCGGGTCTGTTTTATGGTGAAAAGCAAGATTAACAAAACAAAAACATAAATCAAAAAAAGAAAAAATATTTTTGCAGTAAGATAGCTCATGTCAAAGGGACAGCCAATAAATGAGATTTTAGGAGGACATGAGCATGACGGATTTTTTGAAGAAGGCATTCAAGGATATGAAGGAAAGTGCCAAGGCCCAGCACGAAGTGGATAAAGCGAATTTCCAGGCGGCCAAGGCCGAAGCCAGGGCCCAGTGGGAGGAAGCCAAGGCCATGAGTAAGCCCGAAAGACGCAAAGACATTTTGCAGGCCCAGCGGGATCAGCAGATCGAAGAAGCCAACAAGCGCAAGGAAGCGGCCCAGGCCCGGATCGATGTGGCGAAGGTCAAGTGATCAGGGGGGCACGAAGGAATTCGTGCCCTTTTATATGAAAAAATGCGCACGTAAACAAAACTTTAACAAGTTTGTGGTATGATCAATATGTTAATCAATCTCGATGGGAGCATGGGCATGTTTAAGATTCTTGTGGTAGAGGATGACCGGGATTTGAACCGCACGGTGTGCGCCTATCTGAATCATTCCGGTTATGAGGCCAGGGGCTGCCTGAATGCGACGGAGGCTTATGACGCCATGTATGAAACCATGTTTGACCTGATCGTATCGGATATTATGATGCCGGGCGTAGATGGCTTTGAACTTGCGAAAAATGTGCGAGCGCTGAACGAAAATATCCCCATTCTGTTTATGACGGCCAAGGATGATATCGCCTCCAAGCAGCGGGGCTTCCGCATCGGCGTGGATGATTACATGGTGAAGCCCATTGATCTGGACGAGCTTTTTCTTCGCATCGGCGCGCTGCTCCGAAGGGCCAAGATCGCTTCCAGCCGGAAGCTGGAGGTGGGAGCATTTGTGATGGATGCGGATGAATTTACGGTGTCCCTCAGTGGCGAAGAAATCCCCATGACGGTGCGGGAATTCAATATCCTTTATAAGCTGCTTTCCTATCCTAAGAAGACCTTCACCCGCCAGCAGCTGATGGATGAATTTTGGGATGCGGATTCGGATACCGCGCCCCGGGCTGTGGATGTGTATATGACCAAGCTGCGGGGAAAGCTTTCTGCATGCGATGATTTTGAAATTAAAACGGTGCATGGCCTGGGGTATAAGGCGGTGATCAAGTGAAGCGTTTCTTCAGAGGCCTCAATCATTATCTGATGTTTTTTCTCATGGTGGCGTTTCTGGTCACCTGCTGCATCCTGCTTTTTGCCAATTCGCTGATGGAATCTCTGGATGTGGTGTTGACAGAAGAAAACTTGGCCGCTGCAGCCAAGCTGACATTTGCCAATGTGATATTATTGAGCGTGCTTTTTACATTGCTGGATGAGCTTCGCAGGAAATTGACCGTAGAGCGCACGGCCAAGCACATTGTCAAGGCGGCACAAAGGCTGGTAGCAGGAGATTTTTCCGCCCGGGTATCCCGGCCCAGCCGTTTTTCCAATGATGAAAATTTTCTTAAGATCATTGATTGCTTTAATCAAATGGCCCAGGAGCTTTCCAGTGTGGAAACCTTGCGCACGGATTTTATTTCCAATGTGTCACACGAACTGAAAACGCCCCTGGCCGCCATGCAAAACTTTGGCACCCTGCTCCAGGCTCCGGAACTGCCAGAAGAAAAACGCATGGAATACGCCCGGGGGATCACCGATAATTCCCGTCGCCTGGCTGATATGGTGACCAATATTTTGAAGCTGAATAAGCTGGAAAATCAGCAGATCTTTCCCTGCGCCCGGGATTATGATCTGGGGGAGCAGCTTTGTGAAGCGCTTTTGCAGTATGAAAGCGTGTGGGAAAAAGAAAATATCGAAATCGACACAGAGATTGCAGAAGATGTGATCATCCATGCCGATCAGGAACTGCTGATGCTGGTGTGGAATAATCTATTGTCCAATGCCTTTAAATTCACCCCCCAAGGCGGCAGGGTGAGCCTGTTGCTGACTGCAACGGAGGAATATGCCACTGTGCAGGTAAAGGATAATGGCTGCGGCATGTCCCCAGAGACAGGGGCGCACATCTTTGAAAAATTCTATCAGGGGGACACCTCTCGTGCCACCCGGGGCAATGGATTGGGGCTGGCTCTGGTAAAAAGGGTGGTGGATATCGTGCATGGGGAAATCAGCGTGGAAAGCGAAATGGGAAAGGGCAGCGCTTTTACGGTGAAGATCAGGAGAAAATGATGGATTTAAAAAAGATTGGGAGAAGGCTGCTGTTTCCCCATCCGGCAGTAGTGGCGCTGATATGCATCCTATCGGCAGCCGGGCTGACGTATAGCTTTACGGCTCTTTATGATGCGCATCCTGTGAGCATTGTGGCCTATGGCATTTCCTTTTATGCGCTGGTGCTGGCGTGCGTGAGAATCCCCCAAATAATTGCGCGGGTGCATCGCTTTCAAAAGGAAAACCCGTATTATCTCCGCTGGCGGGAAGATGCGCGGCTGCGGATGAACCTGACGCTGTACGGAGCCATGGGCCTGAATGGGGCTTATGCGGCATTTCAATTCTGCCTGGGGCTGTATCATCATTCCACCTGGTTTTATGCCATGGCTGGGTATTATCTTTTGCTGGCCGTGATGCGATGGATTCTGGCGCGCTCCCTGCGGGATCGTGCTCCCGGCGAGGATGTGCGGGATGAATGGAAAAAATGCAGGCTGTGCGGTGTGCTGCTGCTTTTGATGAATATTATCCTGCTGATTTTCATTCTCTATTTTGTGTTCCGTATTCGGGTCTTTGTCCATCATGAAATCACCACCATCGCCATGGCGGCGCATACATTCACATCCCTTGCCCTGGCGATTATCCATTTGGTGCGTGCAAGAAAAAGCGGCAGCCCCGTTCTGGCCGCTGCCCGCGCCATTTCTCTGGCTGCGGCCGCGGTATCCGTGCTGGTATTGGAGAATGCACTGCTCACAGCCTACGGCCAGGAAAATACGGCATTTTTTCACCAGATCATGCTGGGGACAAGCGGCGCAGCGGTGATTTTCGCAGTGCAGGGAATCGCGCTGTATATGATCAAGCACGCACAAAGAAATTTAAAGCATAAAGAGGGATAAACCATGGAAAATAATCAGAATAAGAATTTTCAGTATACGTATTCTGCCAAGGATCAGGATAAAATTCGGGAAATCCGCAGCAAGTATGTGCCCAGGGAAGAAAGCGAGATGGAAAGGCTTCAGCGGCTGGATGCTTCCGTTACGCAGAAGGCTTCCATGCAATCCATAATCGTGGGCGTGATCGGCGCGCTGATTCTGGGCTTTGGTATGAGCTGCTGTATGGTATTTGACAGCCAATGGTTTGTGCCGGGAATCGTGATTGGCCTGGCGGGGATGGCGGTGGTGGCTGCGGCCTATCCTTTATACAATTATGTGCTCAAAAAGGAGCGCAGGCGCATCGCCCCGGAAATATTGAAGCTGACGGAAGAATTGATGAAATAATAAAAATCCAAGGCACAAAATAAATGCCTTGGATTATTTTTGTTGCATCAAGCATTACAGATATTTCAGCAGCATATCGCCGTATTCCTGGCAGGTATGCCCCTCTTTGGTGCCGGTAACAGGGCAAAGGGCGGCAGCGGCCTCAATGGCCTTTTGCAGCTTTTCTGCCTTATCGGGCATGGCGATATGATTGAGCAGCATCACGGTGGCCCGAAGAATGCTTTCAGGGTTGGCGTAGTCGCCCAATCCTTCGGCGATCATCCGGGGAGCAGAGCCGTGGATGGCTTCAAACATAGCATAACGATCCCCTTGATTGGCGCTGCCCGCCGTGCCAACGCCCCCTTGCAGCTGGGCCGCTTCATCGGTTAAAATATCGCCGTAGAGATTGGGAAGCAGGAAAACCTGAAATTTTTTGCGGATGGCAGGGTTAATGAGGTTGGCGGTCATGATATCGATATAATATTCTTCCACCGTGATTTCGGGATATTCCTTGGCCATTTCGTGGCAGATAACAGAAAACATGCCGTCCGTCTTTTTCATGATATTGGATTTGGTGACGATGGAAAGATGGGTTTTGCCGGTATTGCGGGCAAATTCAAAGGCGGCTCGGGCGATGCGCTGGGTGCCCGCTACGGTGGTCACCTTAAAATCCATGGTGAGTAATTCTGGGATTTCAATGCCCTTGCTGCCCAGGGTGTATTCCCCTTCGGTGTTTTCCCGGAAGAAGGTCCAGTCGATGCCTTCTTCGGGCACGGAAACCGGGCGCACATTGGCAAAGAGATCCAATTCCCTTCTCAGTGTCACATTGGCGCTTTCCATGGTGCCGCCGGAGGGGGTGGTGGTGGGGCCTTTTAAGAGCACGTCACAGCTTTTGATCTCGTTGAGCACGTCATCCGGCACCGCTTTCCCGCAGGCCATGCGGTTTTCCAGGGTCAGGCCCTGAATGTCTTTTAATTCCACTGTGCCCTTAGTGATTTCATCTTTGAGGATGGCTTCCAGGGCGCGCTTTGCCTGGCATGTGATGATGGGACCAATGCCGTCCCCACCTATCAGGCCGATCACGATTTTTTCTTTCTTTTCGGGGGTGGCAGCATTTTTCATGCTTTCCGCCCGCTGCACCTGAGAAAGGAGCAATTCTCTGTAATGGGCCACCGCCCGTTCAATGGCTTCCTGGTTCATACGCCCGCCTCCCTGGTATAATTCAGTAATCCACCGGCTTTGAGAATGCCAATCTGGCGCTGGGTGAGGGCGCAGGAAAAGGGAACCGTTTTTCCAGTGCCTTCTATGGTGGCTTCGATCCGGCCCTTTTCAAGGCCCGCATGGATATGATTCAGGCAAAGCACATCGCCCTGGGTGAGGGCGTCATAGTCCTCCGGGTTTTCCAGGGTCACGGGCAGGATACCTGCGTTGATGAGATTCGCTGCATGAATCCGGGCGAAGGATTTGGCGATCACCAGCCGCACCCCCAGATGCAAGGGGGCCAGGGCAGCATGCTCCCGGGAAGAGCCTTGGCCATAATTCACGCCGCCCAGCACACAGCTACGGCCCATTTTCATGGCCCGCGCAGGGAAGGCTTCATCGCATACGCCAAAGCAGAATTCTGCCATTTTGGGTATATTGGAGCGATAAGGAAGCACCTTGGCGCCGGCGGGCATCACATGGTCGGTGGTGATATTATCGCCCACCTTCAGGGAAACGGGCAGCCGGATTGCATCGGGCAGCGCTTCGCCCTTGGGGAAGGGCTTGATATTGGGGCCCCGCTCCACGGAAAGGGAGACGGCTTCATCGGCCGTAGCCGGCATGAGTACGCCGCTGTCGTCAATTACAAATTCATCGGGCAATGTGACTTCGGGATAAATTCCAAGAGACCTGGGATCGGTGATAAAGCCGGTTAAGGCGGTGGCGGCGGCCACTTCCGGGGAAGCCAGATACACCTGAGCATCCCGGGTACCGCTGCGGCCTTCAAAGCAACGGTTAAAGGTGCGCACGGATACGCCGGCAGAGGCAGGGGAGAAGCCCATGCCGATACAGGGGCCGCAGGCACATTCCAGGATTCGGGCGCCGGCAGCGATAAGATCGGTGAGCGCGCCGCAGCTGGCTAGCATGGAAAGCACCTGGCGGGAGCCGGGGGAAATGGACAGGCTCACGGTATCGGCAATGCGCTTGCCCTTTAGGATGGCGGCCACCCGCAGCATATCCCGCAGGGAAGAATTAGTACAGGAGCCGATGCACACCTGGGAAACGGCCACCTGTTCCTTTTCTTTGGCCGTGGCCACGTTATCCGGGGAATGGGGGCAGGCCACCAGGGGCTGCAATTGGCTAAGATTGATATCGATGACCTTGTCATATTCGGCATCAGGGTCGCTGGCAAGGGGGATGAAATCCTTTTCCCGGCCCTGGGCCTTGAGGAAAGCGTGGGTGATTTCATCGGAGGGAAAGATGGAGGTGGTGGCGCCCAATTCTGCGCCCATATTGGTGATGGTGGCGCGCTCGGGCACGGACAGGGTTTTGATTCCTTCGCCGCCCCATTCGATAATGGCGCCCACACCTCCTTTTACGGAAAGAATGCGCAGGATTTCCAGGCTCACATCCTTGGCGGTCACCCAGGGAGAAAGCTTGCCAGTCAGGTTTACCTTATACATTTTGGGCATAGAGATATAATAAGCGCCGCCGCCCATGGCGACCGCCACGTCCATGCCGCCCGCGCCCATGGCCAGCATGCCAAGGCCGCCGGCAGTGGGGGTGTGGCTGTCGGAACCGATGAGGGTTTTCCCGGGCTTGCCAAAGCGCTCCAGATGCACCTGATGGCAAATGCCGTTGCCGGGCCGGGAAAAGCGCACGCCGTATTTCCGGGCCACGGATTGGATATAGCGGTGATCATCGGCGTTTTCAAAGCCACACTGGAGGGTGTTGTGGTCGATATAAGCCAGGGATAATTCGGTTTTCACACGGGGAATGCCGATGTTTTCCAGGGCCAGGTAGGCCATGGTGCCGGTAGCGTCCTGGGTGAGGGTCTGGTCGATGCGCAGAGCGATTTCGCTTCCCGGGGTCATATCGCCGGACAGGAGATGGGATGCGATAATCTTTTGTGCGATGGTGCGGCCCATAATCAATTCCTCCCTTGCATAATGGTATCCCGGGCGTTGGCCACATGGAGCAGCGTCAGCTCCTCAGCCCGGTCTCCGTCATGAGCGGCAATGGCCTGGAAAATGGCCCGGTGCTCATCCAGAGAATGCTGGGCGCGGCCTGGGGAAGTATAGGATACCCGGCGGTATTTTAATAGCTTTCTATGCAAAGGCTCCAGGGTATCCCGCATGGTGGGGCTGCCGCAAAGGGCATAGATGGTTTGGTGAAACTGGGTATCGGTGTTTTTCAGGCTTTCCGCATCACCCTTGAAGGTGTAGAATTCCTGCAGTTCCAGATGCTTTTTCAGCTCCGCAATTTCTTCTTCCGTGGCGCGTTCCGCCGCCCAGCGGGCTGCCAGCCCTTCCAGGCGCAGGCGAATTTCGCAGATATCGGCGATATCGCTTAAATTGATGCCGATCACCTTCACGCCCTTGGTGGTGAGCTCAATAATCCGCTCCTGGGCCAGGCGGCGAAGAGCCTCGCGAATGGGGGTGCGGCTCACGCCCATGCGCTCGCTGAGCTTGATTTCGGTGAGGATTTCTCCCCGCTCATAAGCGCCGGATAGAATATCCCTTTCCAATTCATCAAATACCTGATCGGCAATGGAAATCATTTTATGTTCCAAGAGAATCCCTCCTGCAAAATGCTGTGCGGCTTCTTACAGCCGGGCTAATTGGCCGCCGGTGAGCTGCTCAATCTTTTCTTCCAGTTCATGAGTGGACATGGCGCTGACTCGCCCGGCATCAAACTGGGCATCGATCCATTTTTTCAGCTCTCCTACCAGCGGATCCTGCTTGGATACAGCCTGGGAAGCGGGAAGCTGATAATTTTCGTTGATCCAGTAGGCAATGCCGGCCAGGCCGGAGGTGTTGGAAATCATTACGGCGGCGGGGCGGTTTAGGATCTTTTTGGTGTTAAAGATATTATAGATTTCCTCGTCTTTCAGCAGTCCGTCCGCATGGATGCCGGCCCGGGTCACATTGAAATTTCTGCCCACAAAGGGGGTCATGGGCGGGATCTGATAGCCCATTTCCCGCTTGAAGAATTCGGCAATTTCGGTGATTACAGCGGGGTTCATGCCATCCATGGATCCCCGCAGAGAGGCATATTCAAATACCATGGCCTCCAAAGGAATATTGCCCGTGCGCTCCCCAATGCCAAGAAGGGAGCAGTTCACCGCGCAGGCGCCGTAGAGCCAGGCCGTGGAGGCGTTGGAAACGGCCTTGTAGAAATCATTGTGGCCGTGCCATTCCAGATATTCGCTTTGCACATCGGAATAGTGCTGCAAGCCGTAAATAATTCCCGGCACGCTCCGGGGGAGAGCTACTTCAGTGTAGGGCACGCCGTAGCCCATGGTATCGCAGGCACGGATGCGCACAGGAATGCCTGCGTCCCGGCTCATTTTCATCAGCTCATTCACAAAGGGAACCACAAAGCCGTAAAAATCCGCCCGGGTGATATCCTCCAGATGGCACCGAGGCATAACCCCGGCTTCAAAGGCCTCCGCTACCGTATCCAGATATTTTTTCATGGCTTCGCTGCGCTTCATTTTCATCTTTTTGAAAATGTGATAATCGCTGCAGCTGACCAAAATCCCTGTTTCCCGGATGCCCAGGTTTCTTACCAGCTTAAAATCCTCTTTGCTGGCCCGGATCCAGGTGGTGATTTCGGGAAATTTCAGCCCCAGATCCTTGCATTTTTCCACGGCTTCCCGGTCTTTTTTGCTGTAGATAAAAAATTCCGTCTGCCGGATGATGCCGTAGGGGCCGCCCAGCTTGCTCATCAGCTTATAAAGCTCCACAATCTGATTCACCGTATAGGGATCCACCGACTGTTGGCCGTCCCGGAAAGAGGTATCCGAAATCCAGATTTCCTCCGGCATGCCCATGGGCACCCGGCGATGATTGAAGGGCACCCTGGGAACGCTCTCATAATCATAAATATCCCGGTACAGGTTGGGCTCATCCACGTCCTGCAGGGAATAGCGATAGTTTTTCTGCTCCAGAAGATTTGTTTTCGGGGAGATTTCCAGCATGCTCTTCTCTCCTTTTCAAGATGGTATGTATACAATTATACGCGAGTAACCTTGATTGTAAAGGGATAAACAATGGAAAAACAAATCTTTTTTGAATCAGTTGCGAAAAGATATTATAATATGTTATAATAAATAAATTTGTTCGCCAGACGGGAGGGAAAAACGATTTCCAGGCTGAGAAAGATTTACATGGCGCGGCTGGTGGGACGCTGCGGCGTGCTGCTGGCGGCAGCGGTATTTTATTTTTTGAATTCCACCCAGCTTTTACCGGTGGAGCCGGGGCAATTTTTGAAAAAGCCCACGCTGTTGCATGCTCTGTGGCTGGTTTGGATGGGAGATATGATCGCCCAGCTGATTCCTGCGAAAAAAAACCTGGCGCTGGGATCGAAAAAGCTGTTTGTGCAGTATTTTAAGGATTCCGGCATCAAAGGAAACGCCGTGGCGCTGAAAAAATATGTGCTGTCCACCACTAAGGCGGCCCATGGCATTCTCATCATCTGGGCGCTGCTAGTAGGGGCGCTGGGGCTGTGCAGGCATCAAGGATGGATTGGCAATCGGGAATTGCTGATGGTGTCCATTCTCTTTTATGTGTGTGATCTGATTTGCGTGCTGATCTGGTGCCCCTTTAGGCTGCTGCTGAAAAACCGGTGCTGCACCACCTGCCGTATCTTCAACTGGGATCATATGATGATGTTTACCCCCATGGTGTGGGTGGGCAGCTTCTTTTCCTGGAGCCTGCTGCTTGTGGCCGCGGTGGTGTGGGTGGCATGGGAACTGAGCGTATTTATGCATCCGGAGCGCTTTTTTCCCCAATCCAATCTGGCGCTGAAATGTGAAAACTGCACGGATAAGCTTTGCACGCAATACTGTCATAAGCTGCGCAGAGCAGATAAAAACTGACTGGTATCAAAACCGGTCAGTTTTTTTGTGGGAAGAAAAAATATTAATATGAGAAAATTGTGCAAATACATGAAAGGATACGATATTTTATTTTCTTTGGGAAGTGATATACTGAATGCAAACGAAAGGGGATGAGAAACATGGCTCAATCCAATTCCAAATACTATTACAGCGTGGATGGCGGCTGTGTATTATGCATGATGTGTACTTTTGAGTGCCGTTGGGATGCCATTTATATGGAAGATGGCGTATCTGCACGTATTCATGCGGATAAATGCATGGGCTGCGGCAAATGCGCAGATAACTGCCAGGTGCAGGCCATTATTCGGCATGACCGGGTGTAAGCTAAGAATTAATTGCGCAAGAAATGTGCAAAAAAGAAAGGGTGGATTCCTATGATTCCCTATGCCATCAAGGACGGTAAACTGAGCACCTGCTGCGGACCCATTGAAATCTACGGCGAATATGACGTAGTGGTAGTCGGCGGCGGTATGGCGGGCGTTGGTGCTGCATGCGCTGCGGGGCGTGCTGGCTGCAAAACCATTATTGTTGAAAATACCTCCGCCTTGGGCGGCTTGGCCACCATGGGCCTGGTGAATATCCCCCTGGATTTCTACAGCGGCCTGGGCCAGGAATTCTTTGATGAGCTCACCGCCATGAAGGGCCTTGCCAATCGCAATTCCGATCCCGAAAAGCATAAGCTGCTCTTTGACCGGATGGTGAAAAAATACGGCTGCGATGTGCTGCTGGTTACTCCGCTTATTGATACCGTTGTGGAAGGCGATACCGTCAAGGGTATCATCATCCACACCAAGATGGGCAAGAAGGCCATCCTGGGCAAGCGCTTTGTGGACGCTTCCGGCGACAGCGATCTGGTATTCTTTGCAGGCGGCGAAACCATGACCGGCCGTGAGGAAGATGGTATGAGCCAGGCCTGCTCCATCGAATTCATTCTGGGCGGCGTGGACTATGATAAGTATCAGGCCAGCGATCTGCGCAAGAACGATCCCCAGTGGGTGAAGATGATCGAAAAGGCCCTGGAAGATGGCGATTTGCCCTATCCCATCGACAATCACCTGAACTGGATGACTCATATTCCTGATCGCCCCCAGCATTGCGGCAAGGATGAAGTGAGCATTTGCTTTGCTCATTCCCGCAACTGCTATCCTACCAATCAGGATGATTTAACCCGCATGTATATCGAAGGCCGGGAGCAGGCTGCCATTCTCACCGAATTCTTCCGCAAGTGCGTGCCCGGCTTTGAAAATTGCTACTTGAGCTGCACCGGCTCTTTGCTGGGCGTTCGGGAAAGCCGCCGCATTCTGGGCGAATACATCTTTACCGGTATGGATATCGCCTATGCCCGGAAGCATGACGACGTGATTGCCATTTCCCTCCACGGCTTTGACCTTCACGGCTTCTCTGCACCCGGCAACCAGAAATGGTTCAAGGGTACCTTGCCGGATGGCCGGGAAGGCTATATTGCCAACTATGCTAATTTCGGCACCCTGATGCCCCCGGATGACGGGCTGCCTCGTGTGTTCGGTCGCGAGCTGATTAATCCCAATGAAAAGTTCTTCTATGATATTCCCTACCGCTGCCTGGTGCCTGTGCGGATGGAAAATGTGCTGGCCGCCGGCCGCAATATTTCTTCCGACGTGTACGGCCAGTCCGGTACCCGCCTGATCATGTGCTGCATGATGCTGGGCGAAGCGGCAGGTACCGCCGTGGCCCTGTCCCTCCAGGATGATGTGGCCCTGCGCAAGCTGGATGTGGTGAAGTTGCAGAAGACCCTGGCATCCAACGGTGTGAATATTGGCCAGGAATACCGGGTGGTTCCCAATCTGGAAAAGTAATGTGAGATGAACTCCAGGCACGCTTGTCCCTGAAGCCGGTAGCGGACACTGTCTTTCACTTTTACAAGCAATGTGCCGCTGATGCATGGGAATCCTTGACGCCTCACGGGGAAGGCGGCATGCTGCCGTTGGTCGGATGCTTTGCATTCGGGAAAACGCCGGAGGAGAAAGCTTGCTTTCTCCCATCCGGCGTTTTCTCGTTTTATTGTGCCCGTGGACGATAAACGTTTCCCGGCGCGGTACCGGCACATTGTTTACAAATGAGGATTGCGGCATTCGGAGAATGGGCCCAGGGGCAATGCTCCTGGCGTAGGGGTACGAGGGACGAGGAGGCTCCTGCTCCGTTCATTTCTCCTTCCTGTAGGCGGTGGGGGAAAGGCCGGTGGATCGATGAAATACCCGGCTGAAATAATACAGGCTTTCAAAGCCCAGTTGTCGGGCGATTTCAGTAACGGAGTAATCCTCCTCCAATAAAAGCAGCCGCGCCTGGCGCATGCGCAGGTCATTCCGGTATTCCAGGGGTGTTTTATCATAGGCTCTGCGGAACATCCGGTAAAATTGGGCAGGACTTAAAAAGCAAAGCTCCGCCAGGGCGGACGCGTCGATCTCTTCACAGTAATGGGCATGGAGATAGGAAACGGCGGGCCTTAAGCGGTGATAAGTGATGGTTTCTTTTTCTTCGATCAATTCATTGATCAGCCGATAGAAAAGAAGCTTCAGCCGCACGGCGCTTCTTCCGCTCATTTCCACCCGGCACATTTCATGCATGATATCCATGATTTTTTGCGGCGCCTGGTGAGCGATCAATCGGGGGTGAGAGCTGAAAAAGGCCGCTTCGCCTTCCTGATCCATCATCAGGAAATTGCAGCGGGTGATGGAAAAGGAGGATGTGGCCACCTGCATATCATAGTGGGAATGAAGAGGAATGTACACCAGGGTGCCCGGGCGCAGGTGAATTTCTTCATCTTTCAGAACAAAGCTGCATTCTCCTTCCTCCATAAGAAAAAAGCCGTTCTGAAGGCTGCTATTTACTAAATGGGATCTGAATAAATGCTTTCTCTGGAAGGCGTAAATATCGCTGACCAGAAAGTCTTCATCGTTCATTTGCGGAAAATCAATCATGCGCATGGGATCAGGCCCCTCTTCCTTATTCGTATGTTTTTCTCTTTTTGATTATACATTCGAATCTTAAAAAAACAATATAAAATTGGAAAAAAGGGCAAGAAAATCACATTTATTCATGCTATAATCAAAAAAACCAGGCCGATAAGGGGGAAATCACAATGAAGAAACCTATCAAAGAATTGGTGACCCGGGTGAACCGCACATACCGGGGCGGGAAAATGCTGGATGCCTATGTGGGCAACGAACAAGGGGTGGATACGTTTCAGCCCGAGGATTGGATTTCTTCCTTCGTGGAGGCGAAAAACCGGGTATATATTGAAAACGAGGGACTGACCCGAGTAATGTGGAACGGGGAAGAAAGGCTGCTTTGCGATGTGGTATCCCAAGAGGATTTTGGTCAGGGTCGAAAGGATGCAGGGGTGCTCATCAAATTTCTGGATGCTGCCGAGCGATTGGGCATTCAGGTGCACCCCACCAAGGAATATGCCCGGAAGGTGTTTGATTCCGCTTATGGGAAAACGGAGTGCTGGCATTTCCTGGGGAGCCGGATGATCAATGGCGAGCCGCCCTGTATTTACATGGGCTTTAAGGAGCATGTAACAAAAGAACTGTGGAAGAAGTATTTTGACGAGCAGGATATTCCCGGTATGCTTTCCGCCATGCACAGGATAGAAGTGAAAGAAGGGGATACCGTATTGGTTACCGGCGGCACGCCCCATGCCATCGGCCCGGGCTGCTTTATGCTGGAAATTCAGGAGCCTTCTGATTATACCATGCGCACAGAGAAAGTGACTTTGGCCGGTCAGGTGTGCACCCCCAATCAAATTCATTACGGCGTGGGAGAGGAAAAGATGCTGGAATGCTTTGAATATATCCCTATGAGTGAGCAGGCAATCCGGGATGCATTTTTCCTGCCGCCAAGAAAAGATGGATCGGTTCCGGGGCTTACCCATCTGGTTACTTATGAGGATACTCCGTGCTTTAGGCTGGATCGGGTGATCGGGCCCTACGCCCATCAATCCCCGGAATTTGTGACCCTGATTATCACCGGTGAATGCGGTATTCTTTCCTATGACGGCAAAGAAGAGCGAGTTTTTCGGGGAGAAAAATATTTTATTCCAGCCAATACGTCTTTCACACTCTCTGCCGGAGAAGGGCTGATTTGTTATCCGCCCAAGCTGCTTTGATGCCATGCGGATTTTTCTTGCGTTTTTCGTCAAAAAATGCTATACTTTTTCGCATGGAAAACGTTGATAAAAAAGGCAGGGAGATATCCGTGGCACACTCTTTGGCACAGTTTCAAAATGATTTGAGAGCCCTTGGCGTACAGCAGGGAGATACGCTTCTGATGCATTCGTCCTTTAAATCTCTGGGCGGGATTGAGGGGGGCGCCCAGGGCCTTTTTTGCGCGCTGATGGAGGTGCTGGGGCAGGATGGAACGCTGATTCTGCCCGCTCTTTCCTATGCCACCGTGAATGCAGAGCAGCCCATATTTGACCGGGCAAATACCCCCAGCTGCATTGGTTTTCTGCCCGAATTTTTCAGAACCCAGGTGCCGGGCGTGGTAAGAAGCCTCCACGCCACTCATTCCTGCTGCGCCCTTGGTAAGCGCGCCTATGAAATGACTTGCGACCACGAACTGGACGATACCCCCGTGGGCCCCCATTCGCCCTTTGCCAAATTGCCTCATGTGAACGGAAAAATCCTGATTCTGGGAAGCCATCCCGATCACAACACCTCCCTGCATGGGGTGGAGGAAACGGCGGTGCCTCCCTATCTTTTTCGAGAAGAGCGGGTGCATTATGTGCTCCGGGATGGGGAAAAGGAGATTCATCAGCAGGCCCTGCGCCATAATTTCTATGTGGATGGGGTGCACTGGGATCAGCGATATGCCAGGATCATTGATTTGCTCAGTGAAAAAGAAGTGAAAAAAGGCAAGGTGCTTTCTGCTGATTGCGTGCTGATGGACGCCAAAGCGGTATGGGAAAAGGGGCACGCCAAATTGATGGAAGATCCCTGGTATTTCGTGGAAAAGCCCCAAGGTGTGCATACAAATGAAATGCTGGTTATTCTAAATCAGTTCGATAAATGAGAAGTTATCGCACAAGTTGATGTGGATGAAAAAAATTTATGAAGGAAGATTATTAGAGGAATTAACGTAACTTGCAGAGTTGTATCATACACGGAATTAGACAGCTTCTGAGAGGTGCCACATATAATGAAAATTAGCAAAGAACGGTTCATTGATGAATTATTAAAGTCGTGTAAAGAGTGCAGAGAACATTCAATGGCCTTTTGGAAGTTGAAAACATTGGCGTTAAATGGAGATACATATTATTTACCAGAAAACGATTGTTATTATGGTGTGTATGATAAATTTATGTTTTATTGCTTTTCAAAAGACAACAAATGCTATATCCCATTGGAGGAGTTAAATGAATTCCAGTGCATATCTATGAGCAAATCAATGTACGAAGGGATTCAAAAAAATTTAGTGGATTTCAACGCCAAGTATGGTTATAAATTACACTATGATTTTAATTTCAAAAATGTAGCAGATACGACAAATAGATACTCCATACAATCATTTGACTTTTCAGATGATAAACATTATGCGATAGCCTCTGAAATAATAAATCAAGGCAATGGAGAGTGGATACTGCCTAATAATTTGAAAAAAATTATGAGAGAGCCAGTGTTTGATCCTTCCATGTGGTTGTTTGTAAAAGATAATAATAAAAATGAACTTATAGGTATTTCTATATCAACATATGATGAACAACTTAAAGAAACCGATATCGAATGGTTTTATATTCGGCCTGAATATCACAGAAAAGGCGCTGGACGTTATTTGATATCCGAAATAATTAAACGTTCAGCATATCGATCCTTTGATATTCGAGTTGGTGGTACAAATGAATTTTATAAAAAATGTGGATTTATAGAATTAGAATCAAATGTGTGGGCTTCAAAGGAGGGATTCTCGTTATATGCTCCATGCATTCAACCTAATATATTATAATGAAATTAAGGAGTATTGTGATTGAAAAGAACTTATTTGACAAACAACAATATGTCGAACAGTTAGATAAATACAAATTTATCAAATAAAAACCCGACAGAACGAAAGTCTGTCGGTTTCAGACTGTCAAAAAACCCCTGGGATGCGTCGAAGGGCCGCTGCCCTTCGACTGAAATCCGCAGCCGGCGACATGTGCGGCGGCGAGGAGCGGAAGTATTCCGCTTCCTATATCAATTTACGAT
>SVGW01000098.1 GCA_015056125.1 Clostridiales bacterium
CACAGGGCTGGAAAGCCATTTTTGCAGTAAATGTGATGGATCGAATGGAAGACTGCTTTAGCTGACTTCCATTCGCAGTTTGTCGAAAATACTTTTTCGACAAACTGTGGGCTGATTCAGCAGATGAATCAGCCCTTTGATTTTTATGCGCACTCCCAAATGAACCGAAATGATCAAAAAAATGCAAGACTTTACAAGAATGATGAAATAATGTATAATATTTATGCACTTGTGCAAATTTTCTTGGAGGATGATATCATGGATCGCACCACTTATATTCCTGCGGAGCGACAGAAAAAGATGATCGAATATATCGAGGCCAATACCAGCGCCCAGATTCATGAATTGGCCCAGGAATTCAGGGTTTCTGAAGCAACGGTACGCCGGGACTTGGATGATTTGGATCGTCAGGGCGCCTTGCGGCGCACCCATGGCGGCGCCATCAAGGTGGATCGCAGCACCTCCTATGAGCACATGTACAGCGAAAAGATCAATTTGATGACGGAGGAAAAGCAGCGCATTGCTGAAGCGGCCGCCAATTTGGTGCATCATGGGGATACCGTGCTCATCGATTCTGGCACCACCACCTTTTTTATTGCCCAGGCCTTGGCCAATCGGGAGCAGCTCACCATCATCACCAATGATCTCTATCTCGCTTATCAAACACCCATCCATCCTTCCAGCACCCTGATCGTTACCGGGGGCATGCGCCGCCACGGACGCCAGGAATTGGTGGGCACGGTAACGGAGAATTTCATCCGGGAAACCCATGTGGATATCGCCTTTATCGGCGCCGATGGCATCGATATGACTGGCGGCGTCACCAATGCCAATTTTGCGGAGCTGGGCGTAAAGCAATTGATGATCAAGGCGGCCATGCGCAGCGTGGTGGTGGCGGATCATAGCAAATTCGGCCGGGTGGCCTTGGCCAGAATCTGCAATCTTGAGGATGTGGACTTGCTGATCACCGATACAGGCCTGGATGATGAAATGAAAAATCGCCTGCGGAAGCTTTCCATTATGTTGGAAACCGTATAAGCGAAAAGGCATGTGGACCGTTTGAGGACCACATGCCTTTTTGATGCTTCGATTCAGTCCGTGCCCTGGGCGATTTGCATCAGGGAATAGAAGCGGCCCTTTTGTGCCATTAATTGATCAAAGGTGCCCGTTTCTGTGGCTTTTCCATTGGCCAGCACGATGATTTCATCAAAGGGACGAAGCAGATTTTCATCCATTTTGTGGGTGACGATAATGCGAGTGAGGCCGTCAATGCTGAGGATGGAATCAATCACGCTGGCGGCTGTAGCAGCATCCAGGGCAGAGAGGGCTTCATCCATCAAAAGGATGGGCGCTTCTCTTAAAAGAGAGCGGGCGATGGAAATGCGCTGGCGCTCACCGCCGGAAAGATGGGCGCCATTTTCGCCGCAGAGGAAGTCTTTGCCCCGCTGGGCGATCAAATCCTGCAATCCTGCCCGGTTCAGAGCGCTTTCCACCTGGGCGTCCTCAAATTCCTTAAACATGGTCACGTTTTCCCGGATGGAGCTGTTGAAAATGAATACGTTTTGCTGAATGACGGAAATGAGATCATACAGGCAATCGGGATCGATGTCCCGAAGCTCATGCCCGTCCAGGGTGATGCTGCCCCGGTAGTGATCGTATGCCCCCAGGAGAAGGGAGAGCAGAGTAGATTTTCCGCAACCGGAAGCGCCCACGATGGCATAGCTTTTTCCGGCTTCAAAATGCAGATCAACGCCTTTGAGCACATCGCCGTTTTCTTCGCTATATGCAAAGGCTACATTTTCATAGCGTACTTCGGAGGAAAGATTGCGAGGCCGCAGCGTGCCCTTTTTTTTCACGTTTTCATCCAGCGCTTCAGCCAGCTTATCAATCAGCCCTTGCGCTGCCTTGCGATTGGCAATGATGGAGGGAAGCTCGCTGATGGGCTGAAGAATATAATTCATCATTTGCACAAAGCCCAGCACAATGCCTAATGAAATATTTCCCTGGATGGCCAAATAGGTTCCATAAAAGAAAATACCAATCTGGGCGATGTAGCCGGATAAGCCGCCGATTAGGCCCAGCAGGCCATCGGCACGGCGGCGGGTGCATTTGATTTTTTCCAGCGTTTCATTTTGTTTATTATATACATCGCTCACCTGTTTTTCGGCTTGAAAGCTTTTTATCACAGAAAAGCCGGATAATAGATCCTTGACTGTGTCGATAAATCGTTCGTTTTCATGGCTCACTTTCTTTTCAAGGGGAATCAGCCTCTGGCCTGTCAGCATGGAAACAAGGAGAGGAAGCAGGATCAACAGGAGCACAACCAGCGTCATCTGCCAACTATAAAAGAACATCAGCGCCAGCGCTCCCAGAAATTCTATAGAATAGTAAAGAATATTGTATAGAGCGGGCACATATTGGGATTGAATTTTTGTGGCGTCATTGGTAAGGGCAGATAAATAACGGCTGGTCGTTTCGGTGGAAAAAGAAAGCAAGCTTTTTTGCGTGATGCGTTGGAAGGCATAGGCCCGATACTGACGCATGGCCCGCTGACTATAGGCGTTTACCGTATAAATCAGCACCAGTTCAGAAAAAAGGCTGGAAAGAAGCAAGCCGACTCCCAGAAAAAATAACTGAACAAAAGTGAAATCTGCCTGCCCACTGGGAACATCAAGCACCTGCTGCAATAAATAGGCCAGAGCGATATTTAAACCGGCCGTGATGCATTTGAATAACAGGGTAATCGCAATATATCCTTGATTTCCTCTGTGCAATTCATGAATAAGCGCTTGGCGAGAAGCAGATTTTTTCATGGCATACCCTCCTTTGGGTAAAGTATATCAGTGAGAAAATGGAAAAACAATGCCAAGACGAGTTTTCTAATATAATTGCAATGCGGCGCTCATTATAAGGTAATCTGAATATGTCTGCCGCTTTTTTCCTCGATTTCTACCAGGGGAAGATCTTTCATGGCGCGGCTGCATTTTCTCAAGCAGCGCATCAGTTGCTTGGCCTGAGGATAAGAAAACCGGGCGCTGATTTCGATTTGGGCAGAGGGCGAATGATAGCCTTTTCTGCACAGGAGGCAGGCAGTAATTGCGTTGCAGAGCAGGGCGGTGGGGAATTTGACCACAAAGGAACGATCGGGGGATTGAATGGATATTTTCATGGCTCACTCCACCCAGATTTCCACATAATCGCCATCCTTGGTTTCCACTTCCACCAATTTTCCGTTTACGCCGCTTTCAATGAGCTTCATGATCTGCTCGAAATCAATGTGCTGTATAGCAGTGGAGCCGCTCAACTGCATAATATTCGATGAAACGCCCATTTCCAATCCCGCCTGAATCAGCGCCAAGGGCAAATTGACACGCACTTTATCCCCATCCGCAGAATTGACGACAATTTTCAGCAGCATTTGTTCTATGGGCTTGCGTTCTTTTTCCAGTAGCAATTGGGTTTCCGGTTCCGGCTCGCCGGAAAGAAGAACGTCCACAGAAGTATTCAAATATTGGGCCAGGCGCGGCAGGAGCATAATATCCGGGCAGGAAAGATCATTTTCCCATTTGGATACAGCCTGGGCAGATACGCCCAGCTTTTCTGCCAATTCATCCTGAGTCATTCCCATTTGACGCCGCAGGGCAGCGATTCTTTTTCCAAGCGAAGTTTCCATCCCAGAGGCCTCCTTTGATTTGCTGGATTCAGTATAGCAGGAGATTGGGCAATTTGGAAGCGATGAATGGTTGAAAAAACAATATAAAAGGTTGAAAATTCACTCAACCAATGGTTGATCCATTGAAAGAAAGCAAAATAGCGGAAATAAAAAGCCAATTTTATTCCCCTCTTGATATTTGCAGGGGTTTCATCGTATAATAGGGAAGAGATTGGAGATTGAGGTGGCTATTTGATGAACATTCACGATTATAAAGGCAAGCATGTGCATATGGTGGGCATTGGCGGAAGCAGTATGTCCGGCCTGGCGGAAATGCTTTTAAGAGAAGGATATATCGTATCGGGGTCTGATAATGCCAATTCCCATGCGGTGGAAAGGCTGCGGGATATGGGTATCAAGGTGCATGTGGGCCATGCGGCGGAAAATGTGCCGGGGGCGGATGTGCTGATTTTCTCCGCTGCCATTTCGAATGAAAATCCGGAACGCAGGGAAGCCAAGCGCTTGGGCATTCCGGAAATGGAGCGCTCCACCCTGCTGGGCCAACTCATGCAGGGGCATGAGAATGCCGTATGCGTCTGCGGCGCTCATGGAAAGACCACCACGTCCTCCATGATTGCGGAAACTTATCTCCGCTGCGGGCTTGATCCCACCGTGCATATCGGCGGGCGGCTGGACGCCATTGGCGGCGGCTCCCGGATCGGGAAAAAGGATGTGTTTGTGGCGGAGGCCTGCGAATTCCACGGCAGCTTCCTGGAAATGCGGCCTACCCTGGCCGTGGTACTCAATATCGATGCGGATCATCTGGATTATTACAGGGATATCGATCATATCGAAGAAGCGTTTGGCGAATTTCTTTCCCTGCTCCCTGAAAATGGCATGGCTGTTGGATGGGGCGAGGATGAA
Organism: Clostridiales bacterium; assembly: GCA_015056125.1. Classification (GTDB taxonomy): domain Bacteria; phylum Bacillota; class Clostridia; order Christensenellales; family Aristaeellaceae; genus RUG563. The sequence continues at coordinate 4,577 of SVGW01000098.1, forward strand.
AGGATCATGCGGCTCTTTTCCAGACTTTCCTGCGAAACGCGTACCTTTGGCCTGGAACCAACCAATGATTATTATCCGGTGAACCTGGCATATAACGATACGGGATGCCCTTATTATGATGTGGCGTATAAGGGCCAGGTAATTGCTCATCTTGAAATGAAGGTGGCGGGCAGCTTTAACGTGATCAATTCTCTGGCTGCCTTTGCTTCTGCCCATGCGATGGGCGTGGAGCCGGAAAAGGCGGCGCAGGCGCTTTCGCAGTTTGCCGGGGTGCATCGGCGCTTTGAATTCACCGGGCTCATTGACGGGGCAAAAATGTATCACGATTATGGGCACAACCCCGCGGAAATGAAAGCGGCGCTTTCAGTGGCCCGGCTGCAGAAGCCCAATCATCTCTGGGCCGTGATGCAGCCCCACACCTACAGCCGGGTGAAGAGCCTGTTTAACGATTACCTTACCTGCACCCAGGTGGCGGATTATACGTTGGTTACCGATATCTTTGCCGCCCGTGAAAAAGATCCCGGGGATATCAAGGCGGAAATGGTCGTGGAGGGCATGAAGAAAAACGGAATCAATGCCGTGCATACGCCCACCTTTGACGATACGGAAAAATACCTGCGGGCCCACTGGCAACCCGGCGATCTGGTGCTCACCATGGGCTGCGGCAACATTAATCTCCTCAACGAGCAAATGCAGCTCCACGGCGATACGGAGAGGTAAGTATATATTATGCGAGAGGGCCTTTCTTTTCGGGAAAAGAAAGGCCCTCTCGCGCTCTCCCAAAGAAAACCGATTGGGAAATATACAGATCGCCGTATGATCTGCTATATTTCCCAGGTTATTTTGCCGGAGGAGAAATTGTTGATAGATTGAAGGATGAAATTTCCCATTTGGTTTTCGGGTGGGTGCGGGAGGGGGCTTTTGACGCAAAAGCCTCCTCCCGCATTTTTTTATTAAATTACTTCGTTGCCAGGTAAGCGGCGTCCGGGGAGATGGCCTGGGCGTCAAAGGGCAGGAAGGCGAAATGGAAGGTGCGCGCTTCCTTGAGATAGAGCCTGTCTTCTTCCAGGGGCTCGGGACCGCAGGAGGCAGTGCCCACGGGGCCCATCACGCCATCAAGAAGCAGGGTGATATTTTCTGTGCGCCCAAGCTCAATGGTATGCTGGGCGGCGGTGAGCATTTCAGGGGTATAGTGATGGGCGCTGAAACTAAAATTATTTCCTGCAGCCATCAGGCCAATGCCGCGGCCATTCAGCAGAGCAGCAAAGGCAGTATCCTCATGCGCGCCATTTTCCTGGGGCCGCACATAGGGCTCGTGGGTATCATCCACGCAGGCTTCATAGTGGCCAATGAGGAAGCCGGTTTTCTTATCGGGGTAGGATTCCTCAGGCCCGCGTCCCTGCCAGATCAGGCGTTCAAAGCCGGCGGGAAGCTCCATGCGCAGGCCCAGCCGGGGCAGGTATTCTTCGATTTCTTTCAGGGGTGCATAGGTGATTTCAAGGGATACCTTGCCTTCGCCCGTTACCTGATATTGCTGGGTTACGCGCAGAAGGGGCGGCATCACCTTCTGGCCGTATACGCCCTGGATGGTGATCATCACAGCGCCGTTATCCTCTTTGGCTTCCAATTTTTCATTGCGGCAAAGAAGCTTATCCAGGCCCAGCTGCTCCCATTTCTGGCTGATGTGGCCTTTGTTTCCGTTGTCGTTATCTGTGGGCGCACGCCAAAGGTTCACTTTCATGCCATTGGCCATGAGATCAACGCCGTGGTAATTGAAAGCGCTCATGCCTTCGCGATTAAAGGATACGGCAAAATCATCGCCCTTCACGGTATAGCCGCCATGAAGTTTTTCAAGGGTAAGGGCGCCTTGGGGCAAGTGCAGCCCGGGCTTTTCTGCGCCCAAGGAAAGAGCGATTTGATCCTTGGCCACTTCGTAGCCGGCCTTGGCCCAGAGGGTATCTTCTTTTTGAGTGAAATACAGATTCAGCATGGACCCGGCAGGATATACGCCCAGATCCAATGCGATTTCTTCATCGGCCCCGGCAGGAGCGGACGGCTTGATCTCGCCCTGCTTTAATACCTTGCCCCCATCCACTACGGCATAGTGCCCCAGCAGATTGGAAAGGGACAGGAAGCCGTAATAATTGTGCAGCCGGATCAGGCCCTTCTTTTCATCCAGCATATAGGCGCGTACCGGGCGCATCACGTGCTTAAGTTCCATGAGCCCAGTGTGGGGCGTGCGATCGGGATAGGTGAGGGCGTCCACGCAGAAGCAGCCATCATGGGGCCATTCGCCAAAATCTCCGCCGTAGGCGTAATATTTCTGCCCGTTTTCTTCCTTCACCAGGCCGTGATCTGCCCATTCCCATACGCAGCCGCCCATAAGCTGGGGATGGGCATAGAAAGCCTGCCAGTAGGCCTCTACCAAGCCGGGGCCTTGGCCCATGGCATGCACGTATTCGCACTGGAAGAAGGGCTTTTGAGGATTGCTTTCGGCATAGGCCACCATATCGGCAATGCCGGTATACATGTGGCTCATCACGTCCGCGGTAATGGCTTCCCGGTCCCGTTCATAATGGATGGGCTTGGTGGGATCGATTTTCCGCATGGCGTCGGCCATGACGGCATGATTGCAGCCGTAGCCCGCTTCATTGCCAAGGGACCACATAATGATGCTGGGATGGTTCCTGTCCCGTTCCACCATACGGGTGCCCCGGTCCACAAACTGAGTTTCCCATTTGGGATCGGTAGCAATAAAATTATAGGATTCAAAGCAGACCACGCCGTGGCATTCCAAATCCGCTTCATCCACCACATACAGGCCGTATTCATCGCAAAGGGAAAGGAAGCGTGGGTCATTGGGATAATGGCTGGTGCGCACACAGTTTACATTATGCTTTTTCATGAGGACGATATCTTTGACCATTTCATTGACGGGGGTATAATAGCCCAGGGTGGGGTGGGTATCGTGGCGGTTCACACCCTTGAGCTTGATGGGCTGGCCGTTGAAATAGAAGATGCCATCCTTGATATCCACGCGCTTGAAGCCGATCCACACCTGCTCGGCCTGACCGTCAATTTCCGCAATCAGCTCATAGCGGAAGGGAGTCTCTGCCGTCCAGGGCTCCACACCCTTGATTTCGGCGTTCCACTTGGCCTCGCCGGCTGCAACGGCAGCAGTAGCGGTAAGGATCGCTTCGCCGTTTTTCAGCAGCTGGAACTTTACTTCCTTGGCGCCGGTGATTTTAGCGGTTACAGAGAGAAGGCCGGTTTTGTAATCATCGGAAAGAGTGGCAGTGGCCTGCACATCCCGGATGGCATTTTCGCCAAAGGATAGCAGGGTCACGTCCCTGAAAATACCGCTCAGGCGCCACATATCCTGGTCCTCCAGGTAGGTGCCGTCGGACCACTGAAGCACCACGACTCTCAGATGATTCTTCCCAGGCTGCAAAAGAGCGGAAATATCAAATTCACTGGGCAAATGGGGGCACTTGGCAAAGCCGGCCAATTGGCCGTTTACATAGGCATAATAGCAGGAGGAAACGCCGTCAAAGCGCAGCAGGGTTTTGCGGCCCAGGAAAGCGGCGGGGAGCACAAAATCCCGGTCGTATACGCCTACAGGGGTATCATCCGGCACATAGGGGGGATCATAGGGGATGGGGAAGCGCACGTTGGTGTACTGGGGAATGCCGTAGCCCTGCAATTGCCATACACCGGGCACGTCCATCTTGCCCTGGCGGCTTTCGCCGGCTTCACCGGAAAGCTCTTCCACGTCCGTAGGGGATTGATAGTAGGTGAAATCCCAGCGGCCATTGAGGCAAAGATAATAGGGGGAGAGAGCGCGTTCACCCAGCCGGGCGGATTGGATATCCGGATAGGGCACGAAAGTAGCGCGCATGGGGAGGCGATTGAGGGATGTGCAATTTAAATCCTGAAATTCAGTTCGCATGCTGTTTCCTCCAATATTTGATAGAATCATGGTGTATTTTCCAATGATAGAATTATTATAGCATAAGCCGGTGTTTTTTGTATAGAAAATTTTCGGCAAATTGAAATAAAGAGCAGGCCTGTCTACCTGCTCTCAGTTTGTCGAAAAAGTATTTTCGACAAACTGCGAATGGAAGTCAGCTAAAGCAGTCTTCCATTCGATCCATCACATTTACTGCAAAAATGGCTTTCCAGCCCTGTGAAAAGGGATG
>SVGW01000099.1 GCA_015056125.1 Clostridiales bacterium
AAGCTGGGCCTCCTCAAAATGGACTTCCTGGGCCTGCGCACATTGACCGTGATCCGGGATACTTTGGATATGCTTAAAAAACAGGGCATTCATTTAAAACCCGAAGATATCCCCATGGATGATCCCCAGGTATTTGATATGATCTGCCAGGGGGATACGGACGGGGTGTTCCAATTGGAAGGCGGGGGCATGCGCACCTTCCTTACCAATATGCGCCCCCGCACCTTTGAAGATATTATCGCCGCCATCTCCCTCTACCGCCCCGGGCCCATGGAATCCATTCCCCGCTATATCCGGGGCAAGCAGCACCCGGAAACGGTACAGTATAAAACGCCTCTGCTGGCCCCTATTTTGGACGTGACCTACGGCTGCATGGTGTATCAGGAGCAGGTGATGCAGATCGTTCGGGATCTGGCGGGCTATTCCTACGGGCGAAGCGACCTGGTGCGCCGGGCCATGGCGAAAAAGAAAAAAGACGTGATGGCCAAGGAACGAAAAAAATTCGTGTACGGCTCCAAGGAGGAGAATATCCCCGGCGCCGTTTCCCGGGGGGTGGAGCCGGAAGTGGCAGAGGCCATCTTTGATGAAATGACCGCCTTTGCTTCCTACGCGTTCAATAAGCCCCACGCTGCCTGCTACGCCGTGGTATCCTTGCAAACCGGCTACTTAAAATGCCATTACCCGGCGGAATTTATGGCGGCGCTGATGAATTCCTTCACCGGAAACGCCGGCAAGATCGCCGCCTACATTTATTACTGCCGCCAGCAGAATATTCCCATCCTGCCGCCCCGGATCAATTCCTCCATGCGCCCCTTCACCGTAGACCAAGCGCCCAATGGCAAAAAGGGCATCCGCTTTGGCATGGGCGGGGTGAAAAACGTGGGGGAAAAGGCGGTGGACGCCATCGTGAAAGAGCGGGAAAGCCACGGCCCCTTTAAGGATATTTTTGATTTCTGCCGCCGCATGTCCGGCGAAGAAATCAATAAGCGGGCCGTGGAAAGCCTGATCAAGGCCGGCTGCTTTGATGATCTGGGAGCCAAGCGGGTGCAGTGCATCGCCGTATATGAAAGCGCCATGGATTCCCAGGCCAATATCCGCAAGCAAAATGTGACCGGCCAGCTTTCCTTCTTTGATTTCGGCCAGCCGGCTGAGAGCATGGCCACCAGCGACACCTTCCCCCGGCTGGAGGAATACCCCTTAAAAGAATTGCTCTCCCAGGAAAAAGAAATGACGGGGATTTACTGCTCCGCCCATCCCTTGGATGAATACGCCGAATATATGAAGCATCTTTCCTTTAACACCGCCGCGTTAAATGAGCTTTCCGAACGGGAGGATAAAGGCATTGATGAGGATGGCAGAAAAGTTTCCATGGGGGGCATCGTGGTGGAAAGCCATGCCAAGGCCACCAAGAAGGGGGCCATGATGGGCTTTTTCACCCTGGAGGATCAAACCGGCCAGGTGGAATGCCTGCTCTTCCCCCGAATTTATGAGCGCTATGGCCGGGAAATCCAGGCTGATCAGCCTCTGCTGGTGCACGGGCGGCTCTCCATCCGGGAGGATGAGGACGCCAAATTGGTGGTGGACGCGCTGGAGCCCCTGATGGAGCCGCCGAAAAAAGATGAGCGCACCGATGCCCAGCGGGCCAAGGACGCCCGGGAAAAGCTGTATCTGCGCATTGATCGGGAGCAGATGGAAAGAGTGCAAAGGATTCTTGCCCAGGTGCCCGGCCAGGTGCCGGTGTATCTGAATCTCCCCAAGGAACAAATCACCCTGCTCTGCCCCCGGGAAATCTGGGTGCGCAGCGGAAATGAAGCCATGGACGCCCTGAATCAGGAGCTGTCCCAAGATGATATGAAAGTGGTGTTGAAGCAATGAAGCCCATGGTATTGACTGTGCCTGCGAAAAAGGAATGGGTGCTGGTGCTTAGGATGGCGGCAGCCGGCGTGAGCGCCCTGTATGATCTGCCGGTGGATGTGCTGGAGGATCTGCGCACCGCCATTGAAGAAAGCTGTGAATTGCTCTTGCACCAGGATTATACCGCCGAAACCCTCACCCTCCAATGTGAGGTCCGCAAGGACGGATTGCACGTGTGCCTTTCCGCCATGGAGCGCACCTGCTGCTGCGCTGAGGATCCGGCGGACGCCGATATCGCCCGGCTGATCCTGGAGCCCCTGGTGAAAGAAGTGGAATTGCAAAAAGATGAAAACGGCGTGCACTGCGTGCACATGACCATGCCTGCCAGGGGGTAAAGAAAAAGATGGATGCGGCAAAAATGCATGCGTTGGCATGCGAATATGCCCATTCGCCCTCCGAAGAAACGCTCCGGGCGGCGCTTGAAGAAGCGCTGCCCCTTTGCGCGTTAATCGCCCGGCGTTTTTCGGGGCGGGGCATTGATTATGAGGATTTATATCAGGTGGCCAGCATGGCCTGTGTTTCTGCGCTGAAAAATTTTGATGCAAAGAGGGGCCTTAAATTCACCACCTTCGTCACCCCCACCATCACCGGCACCGTGCGCAATTATTTAAGGGATAAGGCCCAGGTGCTGCGCACTCCCCGGGGAATCAAAGAGCAGGGAGCGCAGCTATCCGCCGCCCGGGAAAAATTCCTTCAGGAAAATCGCCGGGAGCCGTCTCCCCGGGAATTGGCCGAAGCGCTGAATTGGGATGTGAGCCGGGTATTGACGGTGCTTTCCGCCCAGGATGCCAGCCAGGTATCCTCCCTGGATCAGCAGGATGAAGAGGGCCTTGCCATGGGGGACAGGATTCCCTTTGTGGAAACGGGCTTTGAACAGGCCGAACTGCGTCAGGATTTGAAAAAGGCCCTTGCCACCCTTTCCACCCAGGAGCAGCAGCTGCTTATTTTGCGCTTCCAGCGGCAAATGAGCCAGCGGGAGGCCGCTCAGGAATTGGGCATGACCCAGATGCAGGTATCCCGAATGGAGCGCCGGGTCTTATTGGCGCTGAGAAAAGAGATGGATACGCCCCAATGAAAATTCAAGCAAGGGTCAATATCCGCAAAGCGGCGGTTTATTCGGTAATCATCAATGGGCTCCAGATTCTGGCCATGATCGCTTTGGGGGCTTATATTCTTATCGATGGAATCAACGAGCATCTTCACGGCCTGCTGGGCGATATGATCGTGATCACCCTGTGCGCCGTGGTATGCTGGGGCGCGGCTGTGGATATCAAGGAAGCCTGGATCGCCATGAAAATGACGGTAAAGCTTCACGGCCTGGATGAAACCGTCACCCAAATGACGGAAATGAACCACACCCTCCGGGCCCAGCGCCATGATTTTCTCAATCACCTCCAGGTGGTATTCAGCCTGATTGAAATGGAAGAATATCAGGAGGCCAACGATTATATCGAGCAGGTGTATGGGGATATCCAGAATGTGTCCCGGTCGCTGAAAACGGCCTGCGCCCCGGTAAACGCACTGCTCCGGGCCAAGATCGCCGAAGCGGAGGAGCGGAAAATCCGGGTAGAGCTCACCGTCAGCGCCGCCTGGGAGGAATTGCCCCTCCCCGCCTGGGAAATGTGCCGGGTGCTTTCCAATTTAATGGATAACGCCATGGATGCACTGGATGGGCAAAAGGACGCCTGTCTCTTTATCACCCTCCAGGAGGACGTGAAGGGATTTTCCTTTGAAATTAAAAATAACGGCCCGGCCATTCCCGAAAATATGCTCTCCTCCATTTTTGAGCCCGGCATTTCCGGCAAGGGCGAAGGCCGGGGGATGGGATTATATATCGCCCGGCGTACCATGCAAAGCGTGGGCGGTGATCTGACTGTTCAAAGCAGCGAAGCCTTCACCGCCTTTTCCGGCTACGTGCCCCGGCCCCGGCCGCTGCCCGAAAAAACGGCCTGACGCACCTAACGAAAAAAATCTTTCTTTTTTACCCGGATAACGGTTGACAAATGCTCCTGTCTGTGCTAAACTATCATCTGTTCCCAGTTGGTGCCATGGCTCAGTTGGTAGAGCACATCGTTCACATCGATGGGGTCACAGGTTCGAGTCCTGTTGGCACCACCAAACAAAGAACCACCCCATTGCGGGTGGTTTTTGTTTATCGGTTTCAGCGGCGGGAAGCGGCCGTTCCCTTGCAGGAATGAGCGAGCCTTCTTTGGACAGCGCCAATCAGGATGATTACAAGGAGGAATGGGTTATGAAAGTATGTATCATTCAGCCGGAATACTCTGCGGATTATTCTTTGTCCGATCTGTATTTTGAGCGGGAAATGGCCCTGCTGGACGCCTGCGAGCCCGGCATGGATATCATTGTGCTGCCGGAGGCCTGCGATATTCCCTGTCTGGCCCCCAGCAAGGAAGAATTTCTGGCAAGCTACCGGAAATATAATCAGCCCCTTCTGGAAAAGGTGGTGGCAACGGCCAGGCGCTGCCATGCCATGGTGTTTGTCAGCGCCGTGCAGGAAGTGGAAACCGGCCTTCGCAACACCACCTATGCTTATGACAGGCAGGGCAATCTGGCCGGCTGCTATTACAAGCAGCATCTGGTGAACAGAAGCGAAGTGAAGGTGCGCCACATGGATGCGGGCTATACCTGGGAGTTTTCAGAGCCCACGGTGATCGAGATGGAAGGCATCCGCTTCGGCTTTTTAACCTGCTATGATTTCTACTTTTATGAAGCCTTTGCCAATATGGCCCGCCAGAAGCTGGATGTGATCATCGGCTGCAGCCATCAGCGCTCCGATACCCATTCCGCCCTGGAAATCATCACCCGCAATTTGGCCTACAATACCAATGCCTATGTGGTCAGGGCTTCCGTGAGCATGGGCGAAAATTCGCCCACCGGCGGGTGCAGCATGGTGGTTGCGCCCAACGGCGATGTGCTCACCAATATGAAAAGCCGCGTGGGCATGGAATGCGTGGAGATCGACGTAACGAAAAAATATTATAAGAGCGCGGGCTTTGGCGGCGAAATGAAGGCCCACTATGAATATATCGAGGATGGCCGGCGGCCCTGGAAATACCGCCCCGGCGGCAGCGCCATTGTGCCGCCGGATCAGTGGATGCCCTATCCCAGAGTATGCGCGCATCGGGGCTTCAATACGGTCGCCCCGGAAAACAGCATGCCGGCCTACGGAGCTGCTGTGGCCATGGGCGCGGAGGAAATTGAATTTGATCTTTGGTTCACCAAAGACGGCGAGATCGTTTCCATTCATGATTCCACGCTGGAGCGCGTGTCCACGGGCTCCGGGCGTGTGTGGGAACATACCTATGAAGAACTGCTGCAGATGGATTTCGGCGTGAAGTTTTCAGAGGCTTACAAGGGATTGCGGATCCTGAAATTTGAAGAGATCCTCAAGAAATTCTCTTGCCACACCATCATGAATATCCATATCAAAACCCGGGATAACGATCATCCTTATGACGAAGCTTTACTGGAAAAGATCATCAAGCTCATTGAAAAATATGACTGTGTGCAGTATTGCTATATCATGAGCGGTAATGATCATCTGCTCCGGCAGGTGGGGGAAAAGTATCCCCACATTCTCAGGTGCGTGGGCGGCGGCAATGAGAGATGGCGAATCGTGGATAGGGCCATTGAGATGGGCTGCGAAAAGGTTCAGCTGGTCAAGCCTTATTTCAATCAGGAAATGATTGATAAGGCCAAGGCCCATGGCATTGGCCTGAATGTATTCTGGTCCGATGATCCGGAGGAAACCAGAAAATTCCTGGATATGGGCATCGAAGTGATCCTGACCAATGATTTCCACAGGATCAATGAAGTGGTCTGCGCATGGAAAAAGGAACATCAGAAGTAACATCCAATGGAAAGAGCCGGCGTAAATGATCATGCCGACTCTTTTTTCTTTGCTTCCTGCCGCGCAGGATGATGAAAATGAATCGTCCTCCGACCGGACACCCTTTCAAAGCTGGGCCCGGCAGAAACAAATTTATGATATAACGCCGATTTTCTGCTCTATCTCCAATGGCTATTGACTTGCATAGGATCGGGCCGCTATACTGAATTTGCATTGATGCATCGTTATAAAAAGAGAGGAGACCACACCGTGAAGAAGAATTCCATGCTCCTGCGCCTGCTGGCCGCCGCACTGATCCTGATCATGTCCCTCCCCGCCCTGTGCCTGGCAGAGGATACTGCCGAATTGGCCGAAGGCGCGGATATCCGCGTGATGTCCTACAATATCCTGCATCCCGATTGGAATGACAGGATCCCGATCAAGGGCCGCGATGAAAAGGTAATGAATATTCTCAAGTACTACATGCCCGACGTGGTGGCCGTGCAGGAAGCTGGCGCCAAGTGGCAGCGGTACTGGATTCCCCAGCTGATCGATACCGGCATCTATGCCCCCGCCTGCCGCCAGAGCCATGCCGCAGGCTTCTCCTTCAGCACCACCACCTTCCTTTATAATCCCAATACCCTGAAGCTGGTGGACGAATACATCCTGGACCTGGTGCCCAATCACGTCACCCGCGTGCTGGCTGTGTGCGTGTTTGAAACAATTTCCGACGGCACCCGCTTCGTGGTGACCAACACCCATCCTGCTTCCTCCTACGAAGTGGAACAGCAGATGCAGCACTTTGCCGACATCATGAAGTATGCCAAAGAAGAAATGCAAAAGTATGCAGGCCTGCCTTTCATCATGGCCGGCGACTATAATACCGATGAAGCCTTTGAAATGTACCCGATCTTCATGAACACCCTGAACCTCAAGAATGCCAAGTATGAAGCAGACGTGATGGTGCAGGCTCATGCCACCTATATCGGCTGGGAAGGCGAAGAACTGGAGCCCGGCCGAGACTATTGCGTGGACCATATCTTTGTGAATGACAAGACCGATGTGAAGCTTTACAATGTGGTTACCGGTCATGACGCTCCCCACGCTTCCGACCATCTGCCCATCTACGCTGATATCGCTTTGAAATGAGCCGAAAAAGCCGCCCTCCAGGCGGTTTTTTTGTTGACATTTTTCCTTCCTGCTTCTATACTGGAAAAAAAATAGATCTACCTTTGAACAAGGAGGATATTTTATGCTTTCCTGCGATACCTTTGCCCTGACGAAAAAATATTTTCGCGAAAATGAAAATTGTCTGGCGAAAAACAGCGACCGACCCCTGGGCGAGGCACAGCCCCTTTCCTTTTTTCCAGGCGGAGAGCATGAGGAGGGGGAGATGCTTACATGCACCCATCTCACCATCCCCCAGGCAAAAAAGACCTATACCGTGCTGGGAAGCCGACCTTACTGGATCTGGGGCTTTGAAATGGGCGTGAATGAAATGGGCCTGATGATCGGCAATGAGGCCCAGGGTTCCCGGTGCGAAGAGGAAACCGAAGAAGGCTTGCTGGGTATGGATCTTTTGCGTCTGGCATTGGAGCGCACCGCCACCGCCCGGGAAGGAGTGCTGCTAATCGGAAAGCTCCTCCAGCAATACGGGCAAAATGCCAACGCCAGCCAGCTTTTTGACCGGCGTTATGAAAACTCCTTCCTGCTTATCGACAGGGAAAGCATCTGGCTCATGGAAACCGCCGGACGGAACTGGGCGGCCAGGGAAATCCATGATTGGGCCGCCATTTCCAATTGCTATTCCATCGGCACAGATTATGATCTGTGCTCGGATGATATGGAAGAATTCGTACGGGGAAAACGATGGCTGCGGCCACAGGAACCCATCGATTTTGCCAAGGCCTTTACGCAGCCGGCCGTGCGCCAGGAGCGCTCCATTCCCCGATGGCGCAGGATGCAGAAGCTGATTGCTGCGCAGGCAGGCCCTTTGGATTTTGGCGCCGTTTCCGCTGTTTTGCGGGATCATCATGAGGATGAGATCCTTGCTCCCCGCTGGGGGGCTGCGGCGGGCACCTTTATCAGTGTGTGCATGCATGCGTCCACTTGGGATGGCTCTCAGACGGCCGCTTCCCTGATCGCTCATTGGGATCAGGATCTGGGCCCTGTTTCCTGGTATGCCCCTTCCATTCCCTGCTGTTCTGTGTATCTTCCGATTTATTGGACGGGGAAAACCCCCGCTTCCATGGAGCGGGCCCAGAGCGTTTATTCTCCGGATTCCCTGTGGTGGGCTGCTCAGCGCCTGGCCATGCTCATCAGCGTGGATGAGGAGCGCTTTGGCATGAAAGCTCAAAATGCATTGAGGGCCATGGAAGAAAAAATCCGCCGGGAGGCGGAAGATATCCAGGAGGAGGCCCGAAAAATGCTGAAAAATCAGGGAAGAGAAGAAACCTTTGCCCTGCTTAACCAGTTCATGGAGAAAAAAACGGCCCAGACTCTATCGCTTTTCACCGCCCTTTCTGATGAAATTTCATCCGCTATTGAAACGGATGGCGGCCTCTATGGAATCCGGAAGGAATTCCTGGAGGACTATGCCAGGAAAACGGGTTTGAAGCTGTAATCAAAAAGGAACGCTGCATGCGTTCCTTTCAGTTTGTCGAAAAGTATTTTCGACAAACTGCGAATGGAAGTCAGCTAAAGCAGTCTTCCATTCGATCCATCACATTTACTGCAAAAATGGCTTTCCAGCCCTGTGAAAAAGGGATGGAAAGCCTATTTTTGCGGCC
>SVGW01000100.1 GCA_015056125.1 Clostridiales bacterium
AAAGGGCTTGCCGCCTGCATTACACAGACAGCAAGCCCTCTTGGCTGCTTGAACAATTTGAGTCAGACATATTTGTCTAACTTTTTGGGGTCACTTCAGCATTTTTCTTTTTTTACAATTCTTCCACGGCCATAGAATATACCCGGGCGATGCCTTCACAGACGGTGATGCCAAAGTGAAATTTTTCAAAGAGATCATCCACCCGGAGAATATTTTTCTGGCCGTCGATGGCGCAGATGAGGTAGTTTTCTTTGATTTCCACTTCCAGGGTATGCTTTTCGTTTTCTGAAACGGGATAGATGACTCCCAGACGCTTGTGCCAGGAGCATTTGCCATCCTCCCGGTAATGTCGCCACACATTCACGCCGCCCTCATAGAGCACCACTTCAAAGCAAGCGCCGTAGCGGACGGCTCCGTCCTCACACTTTTCCGGCTTTTCCACCAGAATGATTTCGGGGCAGCCCTTTCCCTCAAAGGAGCATTCGATGGTGGCCTTTACGTTTCTGCCAAAGGTTTCCTTGGTGAGCAGGCTGATATTATCGTAGCCCTCCTTGTGGGCAGGATTTTGGGCGCTGGCGATGCAGTCGTCTTCCTGGGTGAAATCGGGGGTTTCGGTGAAGCGGAAGGTGTAGGCCTGAATAAATTCATCGGGATTCCACTGATTGTTTCCAAAGCAGGTTTTATTCATTTTTTCTTCCTCACATTTGCAGCAGAACGCCCACTACCGCACCCACGGCAATGTAGGCGATGGGATGGATTTTTTTGAGAGCCTTCACCTGGGTTAGCGCCAGGAAAATGGCAAAGAGAGCGATGGCGACCCAATTGAGGGAGGAAAAGAAGGTTTCCCCCTGGGTAAGCAGGGAAATTTTCAGCACCGACATGCCGGCGGCCGCGATCAAGCCGGTGACGGCGGGGCGCATGAAAGCAAACATATTTTGGATGATGGGGCTCTTCTGATATTTATCCAGGGCCCGGGCGATAATGAGGATCACAATGAGGGAGGGCAGGATCAGGCTCAGGGTGGCCGTGAGGCCGCCGCCGATTCCTTTGGTCATATAGCCCACATAGGTGGCCATGTTCACGCCAATGGGGCCGGGGGTGGATTCGGATACGGCGATCATGTTGGCCAGATCGGTGGCAGTGAACCACTGATACTTTTGCTGCATCTGGGTGAGAAAGGGCAGCGTGGCCAGGCCGCCGCCCACGGCGAACAGGCCGGTTTTGAAAAATTCAAAGCAGAGAGTGAAAAGTTCCATCATGCCTGATTCACCTTCTTTCCAAAGATAAAGCTGAGCACGGCGCAGGCAACCACCACATACACAGGCGAAAGCCCAAAGGCCACCACGATGAAGGCCCCCACGGCCAAGGCGGCATGCCACCACTTTTTCAGGTTGGATTTGGCCAGCTTGATTACGCTGGAGCCAATCAAAGCGCACACGGCCACGCGGATGCCGGCAAAGGCATGCTGCACCCATACGATATCCATGAAATTTTCAAGGAGCATGGCGATGAGCGTGATGATGATAAGAGAGGGGGATACCACGCCCAACGTGGCCGCGATGCCGCCGGTGATTCCCTTGATATTATAGCCAACGAAGGTGGCCGTATTTACCGCAATCACGCCGGGGGTACACTGGCCAATGGCAAAATAATTGAGCAATTCTTCCTGGGTGCTCCATTTATGCTTATTCACAATCTCCCTTTCCAGCATGGGCAGCATGGCATAGCCGCCCCCGAAGGTGAGGGCGCCGATGGTAAAGAAAGCCCGGTACAATTCCCAAAGTAATTTCATTTGGCTCCTCCTTGTGGATGTAATCAACGCATATTATACCTCCAAAGGCTGCGGGATGCAATTGAAACTTATCGATTACTCATACCGATTTTCATATTCTTTCTGAGCCAAAGCGGTATAATGGGCAATGAAGGTGGATTTTGCCTGGGTGTATCCATCCCGGTGATGCTCATATTCTTTCCATAGGCCCAGCTTCATTTTTTCATATTCCTTGGCGATATCCGGGTGGTTTATCAGATAATCCCGGAAATACAGCTCCTTATGATCGCCTGCTTTTCGCAGATGAAGATGGAATACTTTTTCTGCAAATCCATCCTCCGTATAGCCCATATTGAAGGACATGCGGTTTTCTTCCCGGCTCATGCAGATGAAGCCGTTTTCTGTAAGGATTTTTTGAATGTCGGCTAAGTTGCAATCTTTTTTTACTTCCACCAGAATATCCACGATGGGCTTGGCCCAGATGGCAGGAATGGCCGTGCTGCCAATGTGGCTGATGCGCAGCACCTCCGCTTTGGGAAGGATATTTTGCAGCAACGCTTCTTTTTCCTGATACCATTCTGTCCAGGCAGGGTCGTGCTGCGTTAAAATAATGGGAAACAGCGCCCATAATTCTTCCAACGTCATTTCAGAAAGCCTTTTCTTCATGGATTCCCCTCCTTTGCTGCGATCATTTTAGCATTGAGAAAAATAAAGGTCAAGGGATTGAAGAAACAAGGGCAAATATAGTATAATAATGCAGAAAGCGTGACCGATACAAGCGGATAGCTGCAAGGAGGAAAGAATATGGAATTTCAGTGGATTACCCCCGCAAAGGCGATAGACAATCCCAAGTTTTTCAAATCTTTTCAGGCGAAAAATATTGTGTCCGCCGTGCTGGAAATTTCCGGCCTGGGCCTTTATCGGGCGTATTTGAACGGCAAAAGGATCGGCAACGATTATTTGACTCCCGGCTTTAACGATTATGACGCTTATGTGCGATATCAGACCTACGATGTGACGAATCTGCTGCGGGAGGAAAACTGCCTGGAGGTGATGCTGGGCAATGGATGGTACAAGGGCCGCTTTGGCTTTGGCAAGGAGCAGTATAACCGTTGGGGGGATCAATATCTCCTTACTGCCCGGCTGACCCTTCAGGATGCTCAGGGTGAAACCACTGTGTTGGCGACCGATGAAACCTGGCAGGCATGCGCTTCCTGCATCGTGGATAATAGCATTTATGACGGCGAAAAGCGGGATGATACCAGGGAAGCGGGGGAATATGTGCCCTGCGTGATTACTCGGGCCCATTATCCTCTGGAGCCCCAGTTTTCCCCGCCTATCCGGGTACGGGCGGAATTAAAGCCCCAATTGATGATCACCCCCAAGGGCGAAAAGGTGCTGGATTTTGGCCAGAATTTAGCCGGCGTGATCCGCTTTGTGAATCGCCTGCCCAAGGGAGAAACTTTGCATATCCAGACCGGCGAAGTGCTCCAGAATGATTGCTTCTACCGGGATAATCTGCGCTCCGCGCTCTCCGAATATTTCTACACTTCCGACGGCGTTGAAAAGGAAGTGGAGCAGCTGTTCACTTTTTATGGCTTCCGCTATGCCAAGGTGGAGGGGCTTGAGGACGTGAACCCCGAGGATTTTACCGCCGTGGCCCTGTGCTCCGATCTTACGGAAACCCTTCAGTGCGAAACGGGCAACGCCCTGATCAATCAGCTGATGAAAAACACCCTTTGGGGTCAGCGGAGCAATTTCCTGGATGTGCCCACCGATTGTCCCCAGCGGGATGAACGATTGGGCTGGACAGGGGATACCCAGGTGTTTTGCAACACTGCCTGTTACCAGATGGACTGCAAGGATTTCTATCGGAAATTCATGCGGGATATGCGGGAGGATCAGGTGCGCTACTGCAACGGTGATCTGCCCAAGGTGAGCCCCTCTTTGAAGGGATTGCTGGGGGGCGGCGGCGCTGTCTGGTCCGATGCGGGCACCATCGTTCCCTGGAATGTGTATATGAATTACGGGGATGAAAAGCTGCTTCAGGAAAATTATCCCGTGATGCGGGATTATGTGGAATTTTTAATCCGCCAGGATAAGGCCCAGGGCGGCTCCCATGTGGTGTTCAATTGCCATACTTTTGCGGATTGGCTCTCCATGGACGGTCTCACCCCTCAGTATACCTGGGGCGGCACCCAAAAAGAATATATTCAGGGCGTTTACTATTACTACTCCACCCAGCTCACCGCGCAGGCGGCCAAGGTGCTGGGGGAAGAAGCGGATGCGGAAAAGTACGGGAAGCTGGCCGATGAAATTAAGCAGGCTCTGCTGGATGAATATGTGTCCCCCGGCGGCAATCTCACCATCGATACTCAAACCGCCTATACTCTGGCGCTGCGCTATGGCATCTATCGGGATCGGGAAAAGATGATCCAGGGCTTCAAGCATCGCCTTTCCTGGGATTTCTATAAAATTATGGGCGGTTTCACCGGCGCGCCCCTGATTCTGCCCGTGCTCTTTGATCATGGCATGGGTGATATTGCCATGCGGATGCTGCTTAGCGAAGAATTTCCCGGCTGGCTCTACTGCGTGAAGCTGGGAGCCACCACGATCTGGGAGCGCTGGAACAGCCTGAATCCCGATGGCTCCATTTCCGGAACGGGTATGAATTCCTTGAATCATTACGCTTACGGCACCGTGTGCGAAGCTATTTATTCCAGGATCATGGGCCTGCGCTGTGCGGCTCCCGGCTGGAAAAAAGCATTGATCCATCCCTATCTGGATGGCCGCATCGGCCATGCCACTATTCGCTATGCCTCCTATGCAGGGGATTGGGAGGTAAAATGGAAAATTCATGAGGACGGCACGGCTTCCCTTTGCGCAACCGTGCCGGAAGGAACAGAAGCGGATATTATTTTGCCCGATCATCCGGATCATTTTACTGCCCATGTGGGGCCGGGCACCTATGAATATACCTGGCAGCCCACCAAGGATTATCTCCATCCCTTCTCCGTGGATTCTCTGATGGTGGATCTATTGCAAAATGAAGAAGCCAAAGGGGTGCTGGCGGAAGCACGGGCGGATCTTTCTCAGGATGCTCAGACCACCCACCAGGAAATGCTGCTGAATACGGTAAGGGAATTGAGCCATCATATCCTGTCGGCTATCGCCGAAACCAAGGAAAAGACGCAGGAGGACGCGCTCACTGCCCTGGATCAGAAGCTTCGGACAATTCACGTGTAAAACAAAAAGAGGTGAGAAGAAAAACTTTTCACCTCTTTATAAATGAAGCTGGGAGATATTGCTGATAGAGGATGGTTCCGTATGATCCCGATTGGTTTTCGGGAGGGCGCGGGAGGGTGTTTTTGATTCAAAAGCATCCTCCCGCCTTTACTTTTCTTAAAGATGTCCGTCGGTTTCTGCGTGGACCGCTTCGGGGTTTTCGGGGATCCAGGCGTCGTCAAAATGAATGATTACGCCGGTATCTGCCAGGGCCTTTTGCAAGGGCGTAATGGGCAGATCATGAATGGCAGTTTCAGCATCGATGGCCTGAGCGGCGGCAATGCCGGCGGCCTGGCCGGTAAGCACGGCCGGAGGAATCACCCGCAGGGCGTCCCAGGCCCAGCCCTTGGCGGCGGCGCTGCGGCCGCAGGTGATCAGATTGTCAAAGCCGGTGCGCACCAGGGTGCCAAAGGGCACTTCATAGAGCCGGTCGCGGTAATCGAAATCGCAGATGGCGCCGATGGAGGTTTCCTGATGCTTGTAAAGATCGTCCATGGAAAGGGTGTAGTCACCATCGATGTGCCGGGTGGTGCGCAATTGGGCCATGCCGGGAAGATAGAGCACGTCCCTTTCCTTCCGAGGCTGATCCTTGATATTTTCATACATTTGCAGCTGATTTTTCTGCAGGAAGTCATTCACCATTTCAGTGGATGCCCCCCAGAAAAGGGGCATATCCTCCGGATGTCCCTTGCCGTAGAGGGAAGAGGGGCCGCCGCTGAAGCGAGCATAGGCGGCGGCAATATCGCCTTTTTCCACGGCTGCCTGGCAGCTTTTGAGGTTTACGCCGTAAGCGATCATCGTGAAGAAATTACGCCCATCCACGGTGGGCACGCCGGCACGGAGCAGCACATCAGCGTCGCCCGTGGCATCCACCACCATTTTAGCGCCGTAGAATTGGCGGCCCGATTTGCCATCGATGATCAGGCCCATGCAGTGTCCATTTTCCATTACGGGAGAGGAAACCAGAGCGTCATACAGGATGGTCACGCCGGTATCCTTGAGCAGTTTCACCAACTGCAGGGCAAAAATGCCGATGGAAAACTTGGTCACATACCGTTTTTCCGTAGGCTCCTTGGGCTCGCCCTCCTTCCATTCTTCGGGCAGGGTATCAAAGCCCTTTTCAATGGACAGGCGCAAAAGCTCCTCGGCCATGCCTTTAATTACCTGCTTGCCCCGTCCATTGCAAAGGGGCACCCACAGGTTAATGAGGCCCAGGGTAGCCAATCCGCCAAGCATGGTGCTCTTTTCCAGAAGCAGCACTTTTTTGTGCAGCCGTGCTGCGGACAGGGCCGCCGCCACGCCGGATAAACCGCCGCCGGCTACGATCACGTCATATTCTCCCGCTACAGGGATCGATTCTTTCCATTCGAGTGTATGCATATTGATTTCCTCCTTGCAATTATGCTTCAGGCGCCTGCGCCGCCAGTTCCTGCTCCATTGCTTTCATTTTTTTCAGCATTTTTGTCTGGAAAATAATCGCTGTGATGAAGGCGAGCACATCGGCCAGGGGCATGGCCAACTGAATACCGAATAGCCCCAGGAAGGGCGTGAAGATCAAAATCAGAGGCATAAAGAAGAGGCCTTGCCGGGCCAGGGCAAGGAAAGAGGCCTGGAAGGTCTGAGCGGTTGTCTGCAGCATCATGGAGGACGCCATCATGTAGCCAAAGAGGGGGAAGGCCACGGCGTGGATTCGGAGGGTCTTTGCGCCGATGAGGATAACCTCGGGGTCATCCCGGAACAGGCCAACCAGGAAGGGGGCAAAGATGATAAACAGGGAAGAGGCGATCAGAAGGAAAACAGTGGTGCATTTCACACAGAAGAAAAATCCTTCCCGTACCCGGGCGTATTTCTTGGCGCCATAGTTGAAGCCGCATACGGGCTGGAATCCCTGGCCCAGGCCGATGACGATGGAATTGGCAAACATCATGATCCTATTCACGATGCTGATGGCCGCAATGGCAGGATCGCCAAAGGCGGCAGCAGTGTTGTTGAGCACGGCGGTGGTGACGCTGCCAATGCCCTGGCGGCACAGGGAGGGAGC
The DNA here is from genome assembly GCA_015056125.1 of Clostridiales bacterium. Taxonomy (GTDB): domain Bacteria; phylum Bacillota; class Clostridia; order Christensenellales; family Aristaeellaceae; genus RUG563. Next base: position 7,098 of record SVGW01000100.1, read on the forward strand.
GCCACCCTTGAACATTTCAGAAAGATAATGGCGGTTGGGGGTGAAATTCCGGAAGTGAATTTTCAGGCTGTCCGAGCGGCGGTTCATCACCAGCAGGATGCTGAAGGAGATGAACTGGCTGATGATGGTGGCCAGGGAGGCGCCGCTGACACCCATGCCCAGAGCAAAAATGAAGATGGGGTCCAGAATGATATTGATGATGCCGCCGGAAGTGATGCCGATCATGCCGTAGAGGGCATTGCCCTGAAAGCGCAATTGATTATTCAATACCAGGGAGGCGGCCATCCAAGGGCAGCCGATCAGGATCAGGCGGATATACGCCTTGGCAAAGGGAAGGATAGTATCAGTGGAACCCAGGAGCCGGACCAGGGGTTCCAGGAAAAGAAGGCCCAAGCAGGAGATAAGGGCGCCCGCGATCAGGGCTCCGAAGAAACCGGTGGCTGCCATTTTTTCGGCCTCATCCATTTTCTGGCTGCCCAGTGCCCGGGAAATAAAATTGCCTGAGCCATGGCCAAACATGAAACCAAAGGCCTGGATGATGGCCATCAAAGGAAAAGCGATGCCCACAGCGGCAGTGGCACTGGTAGCCGTGGCGGGGTCTACGGTGCTGAGCTGGCCTACAAAAAAGGTGTCAGCCATGTTGTAGAGGGATGTGATCATCATGGAGATCATGGTGGGGATAGCCAGCTTCATAATCAGTTTTTTCACCGGGGTTTGGGTCATGGTGATAAATTTCTGCGTTTGTTTATCATTGGCTGCCTTTTGCATAGCGATATCCTTTCTATGTAAAATATTATTTCTATTATATCTGTTTTGGAAAAGGATGGCAAGGGAAAATGGGGTGAAAGCGCATAAAAAAACATATAAAAAAGCTGCCCTGAGGCAGCTGCAGACTGTCAAAAAACCCCTGGGATGCGTCGAAGGGCCGCTGCCCTTCGACTGAAATCCGCAGCCGGCGACATGTGCGGCGGCGAGGAGCGGAAGTATTCCGCTTCCTATATCAATTTACGATCGCA
>SVGW01000009.1 GCA_015056125.1 Clostridiales bacterium
CAGACTGTCAAAAAACCCCTGGGATGCGTCGAAGGGCCGCTGCCCTTCGACTGAAATCCGCAGCCGGCGACATGTGCGGCGGCGAGGAGCGGAAGTATTCCGCTTCCCATATCAATTTACGACCGCAAAAATAGGCTTTCCAGCCCGGTGAAAAGGGATGGAAAGCCATTTTTGCAGTAAATGTGATGGATCGAAGGAAGACTGCTTTAGCTGACTTCCATTCGCACTCTCCCAAAGAAAACCCGGTTGGGAAATTCCTTGGAAGCAATCAACCTGCAATGTGTCCCTAATGCGCCAAGAAACGGTTGTCACAAACGGGTACGGCGGCATTTTATTCCGCCAACCGGAGTCCAGAGGAGGAACTCCTCTGGCGCGGGGTACAGAGGGCGCGGTGCCCCCTGCTTCACATTTCGATCAGTTCATATTCCCGGGTGCCCAGGCCGATCTTTTCGGCGTGCTCCAAGCAGGTTTTCCATTCGGATTCGGGGCGGGAATTGGTAAAGTGGTCGTGGTGATCCTCAAAATCGGCTTTGCGCATATTATCCCCCAGCTGGCTGTCGGGGAGAGGCTGCTGCCGGAGACATGCATCGGCGCAGGCCTGATCCAGAGCCAAGGGATCAAAGGAAGCAAACATGCCCACGTCAGGCAGGATGGGCGCATCGTTTTCGCAGTGGCAATCGCAGTTGGGGGAAATATCCATCACCAAAGAAATGTGGAAATGGGGCCGCCCGTCTACCACCGCCTTGGTATATTCCGCCATGCGGCAGTTCAGTTCCTTCACGGCAGCGGAATTTCCAAAGTCAATGGCATCAAAATTACAGGCGCCAAGGCATCGGCCGCAGCCCACGCAATGCTCCAGATCCACTGTCATTTTTTTATTCGCTTCATCAAATACCAAGCCGTTATTGGCGCATTCCTTGAGGCACAATTTGCAGCCCCGGCACATGTCTGCATCAATCATGGGCTTGCCGTTTTTATGCTGTGCAGCTTTACCTGCCCGCGAGCCGCAGCCCATGCCGATATTCTTGATAGCACCGCCAAAGCCGGTGCATTCATGGCCCTTGAAATGAGTGAGGCTGATAAAAATATCCGCATCCATCACCGCCCGGCCGATCTTGGCTTCCTTCACATATTCCCCACCCTTTACCGGCACATTCACGTCATCGGTGCCCTTAAGGCCGTCGCCGATGAGAATGGGGCAGTCCACCGAAAGGGGGGAAAAGCCGTTTTCCCAGGCGCAGTAGAGATGCTCCAGGGCATTTTTCCGGCTGCCGGGATACAGGGTGTTGCAGTCGGTCAGGAAGGGCTTGCCTCCCAACTCCTTCACCACATCCACCACCGCCCTGGCGTAATTGGGGCGCAGGAAGCTCACGTTGCCCAGCTCCCCAAAGTGCATCTTGATGGCTACGAATTTGCCGTCCATATCGATCTGATCGATGCCCGCCTTGCGGATCAGCTGCTTTAATTTAGTGGGCAGCCCGGTGCCGATCTTCGTGCGGAAATTCGTAAAATATACCTTGGACTTTTCCATTATTTTTCTCTCCTTTTATGCGTTCTTTTTCCCAATAAGCGCCTTTTTCATATAAACGATCAAAACCACAATCAGCAGCACCGTCACAATGGAGCCAAACTGCGCCGCGTGAATGGAAATGCCGAAAATCCGGTTGCCGTTATTCTGGATATAGGCCACCACAGGGCTCATCAGGCAGGTGGCCCCAAAGCCGGCCACGCCGCTCAGGCCGCTGTTCAGGGCCATGGCATCCTTTCGCATATCGCCCTTCACATGATCGCACACCAGATTGGTGAGGCTGCTGTTGATGCCGCCCATGGCAATGCCGTGGAGACAACAATAAATAATAAACATCACCTTGCCGTTTTCAGGCACCGCAAAGCAGGTCATCAGATATGCAGCGCCCACGATCATATAGCACAGATAGCTCATGCGCACAAAAGATGTGCGGTCTGCATAGCGGCCAAGGGGGGTGGATACGGCCATGCGCACCACGCTGGTTACAATAGAGAGCACGGATACAAAGGTCATGGAAAAGCCAAGTTCCCGAATCTGATAAGCGCCGAAGAAAGGCGTGGCGCAATGAGAAGCCACCTGCCAAAGAATATTCACGGTGAGGATCTTCCTGAGCATTTTATCCCCCGTGAGGAAACGGAAGGTTTCCTTCAGATCGCGTTTTTCCCCTGCCTTGGCAGGGGCATCCTGGATGATCACCATGGAGCCTATATGGAAAATACCCAGAATGGCAATGGCCACGGCTCCCACAATAAATGCGATCCGCACCTGGCCCTGGGCCTCCAGATGGTCCACCAGGCTGCCCATGGCATAGGAAAATATCATGCCCCCCAGCAGGGAAAACATTTCCTTCTTCGCTGTGAAAACACCCCGGGATCTATCGTCGATCAAAGAGATCATCCAGGCCCCCCGGGCAGGAAGGATCAGGTTATTCACGACATGAGCCGCCGCAAAGCAAACAAGGAACAGCACCGTTTTGACGGCCGTGCTCATGGGCACGATAGGAGTCAAATACACCAGCATGAACAAAAGATCATGGATACTGCCAATCACGATAGAGGTATGCTTGACGGATTTCACATTGCGCATCACCACGATGGCCGCCAGGCGGAAAAGACAGCCCAGGGATACAAAAGAAGAAAGAATACCGGTCAGGCTGTCCGAAAAACCCAGCGTGCTGGTAATCCGGGCCAGATAGGCGCCGGTCAAAAGGATGGAGATAAAATACTCAAAGCCCGCTTCCAGAATATAGCCCCATTCGCTTCGCTTGCTCGTTTTGACCTGCTGTTGCATAACACTGTTTCTCCTTTTCTTCCGCAATTTTGCTTCATAAAGCGTTAAACCCAGCGTTGCAAAAGCGCTGTATTTTTTATTGTACAAAAATAGTGGAAGAAATGCAATATACAAAACGTATCAAATTATTGCTGGATTCTCTCAAAAAGCTTTTTTCGTTCCCAGCGCCCGCCGGGATCTAACCGATCAGAATATTTTTTCCTGCTTATACGAATTAACGCAAAAATAGGGGGGCAAATTTCCCCCGCCCCCTTCCCCCATTTGGAGAAATATGCTATAATATATCGGTGACTGTACCACAATTATCCGTAAGGAGGCTGTGAATCCATGCAATATTCCCGCGAAGTGGAAGAAATGGTATGCGTGATGAAGGGCCCCAACCACGGCCCTGCTCCCATCCCTGAAGAAGGCAAGTGGATCCAGGCGAAGGAAATCAAGGATATTTCCGGCCTGACCCACGGCATCGGCTGGTGCGCTCCCCAGCAGGGCACCTGCAAGCTGACCCTGAATGTGAAGCAGGGCGTGATCCAGGAAGCGCTGGTTGAAACCATCGGCTGCTCCGGCATGACCCATTCCGCCGCTATGGCCAGCGAAATTCTCCCCGGCAAGACCATCCTGGAAGCCCTGAACACCGACCTTGTGTGCGACGCTATCAACACCGCCATGCGCGAACTGTTCCTGCAGATCGTGTACGGCCGCACCCAGAGCGCTTTCTCTGACGATGGCCTGGTGATTGGCGCCGGCCTGGAAGACCTGGGCAAGGGCCTGCGTTCTCAGGTGGGCACCATGTATGGCACCCTGGCCAAGGGCCCCCGTTATCTGGAAATGGCCGAAGGCTATGTGCTCAAGGTGGCCCTGGATAAGGACAACCAGATCTGCGGCTATCAGTTCCTGAGCCTGGGCAAGATGATGGACGCTATCAAGAAGGGCATGACCCCCAACGAAGCTTATGAAAAGAACATCGGCACCTACGGCCGCTTCAAGGCCGAAGACGGCGCGGTCAAGTGGATTGACCCGCGGAAAGAATAAGGAGGTGCGCTGAATATGGCTCTGTTTGAAGGTTATGAACGCCGTATGCCCCAGCTCCAGCCCGTGCTCGAAAAGTATGGCTTCAAGGATTTTGAAGAGCTGAAGGCTTATAACAATTCCAAGGGCGTTGACGCTTATAAGATCGTGGAAGGCATCCAGCCCATCGCTTTTGAAAATGCCAAGTGGGCCTATGAACTGGGCGCCGCTATTGCGCTGAAGAAGGGCGTAAAGACTGCCGCTGAAGCCGCCACCTGCATCGGTGAAGGCCTGCAGGCTTTCTGCATCCCCGGCTCCGTGGCTGACCAGCGTCAGGTGGGTCTGGGCCATGGCAACCTGGGCGCCATGCTGCTGGACGAAAAGACCGAATGCTTCGCTTTCCTGGCCGGCCACGAATCCTTCGCCGCCGCCGAAGGCGCCATCGGTATCGCCCGCAACGCCAACAAGGTGCGCAAGAACCCCCTCCGGGTTATCCTCAACGGCCTTGGCAAGGACGCCGCTATGATCATCTCCCGTATCAACGGCTTCACCTATGTAGAAACCAAGTATGATTATCTGTCTGCGGACGTGAAGGAAGACCATGCGCTGACCATCGTGAAGAAGACCGCTTATTCCGATGGCGAACGCGCTAAGGTGAACTGCTACGGCGCTGACGATGTGCGCGAAGGCGTGGCCATCATGTGGCACGAGGGCGTGGGCGTTTCCATCACCGGTAACTCCACCAACCCCACCCGCTTCCAGCATCCCGTGGCCGGTACCTATAAGAAGGAAATGACCGAAGCCGGCAAGAAGTATTTCTCCGTGGCTTCCGGCGGCGGCACTGGCCGTACCCTGCATCCCGATAACATGGCTGCCGGCCCTGCCTCCTACGGCATGACCGATACCCTGGGCCGGATGCACTCTGACGCTCAGTTTGCCGGTTCTTCTTCCGTTCCCGCTCACGTGGAAATGATGGGCCTCATCGGCGCCGGCAACAACCCCATGGTGGGTATGACCGTGGCTGTGGCCGTGGCCATCGAAGAAGCCAGCAAGTAAGATCGGCTACGTAAGCAGAATCTTCCGCTGAAAAGCAGTTGGACACATCATACAAGGTGGACGCCTTGCATAGATGTGTCCAACTTTTTTTATCATCTCTCATGCCTGGACGAAAGGAGGAAACAAGCATGCGATTTATGGTTCTCGGCTCCGGTGGCTGCGCATCCATCCCTCGGGCTACCTGCAGCTGCCCCGTGTGCACCCAGGCCAGAAAAAAGGGCATTCCCTATGCCCGTTTTGGCTGCGCTTTATTTCTGGAGGATATCAGCCTTCTCATTGATACCCCGGAGGATATCAATCATTCCCTGAATCATTGGGATATCAAGGCCATTGATCATGTGCTTTACAGCCACTGGCATCCTGATCACACCCTGGGCATGCGCATCTTTGAGCAGCTTCGGCTGAATTGGTGCAATGATTCCGTGGGCATTAAAAATGAAAAACCAATTCAGGTATACGGCCTGCCCCATGTGATTGAAGATATCCAGGCGATCCGGAATAAATTTGGCCCCTATATGTACAACTACGAAAAAAATCATCACCTGATTAGGCTTCAGCCAGTGGACAGAGAATGGGTGATCGGGGATATCAAAATCACCCTCATTCCCGTCAGCAATCAAATCAGCACGGTCTTTGTATTTGAGCAAACAGGGAAAAAAGTGATTTATGCTCCCTGCAACGTAAAACCCTTTCCGGATGATCCTCTCTTTCACAACGCTGACTTGCTGATCATCGGCGATACCATCCCCTCAGAAGTGGCAAAGAATCATTTTGTGATCGAAAAAGAGAATAAAATGAGAAAATACCTGTTCATGATGGAGGAAATTGAATCCATTAAAAAGCAGTACGGCATCCGCCGCGTGATCGTAACGCATTTGGAAGAGGATTGGGGCTTTTCCTATGACGATTATCTTGAAAAGGAAAAGGAATACGAAAATATCACCTTCGCCTATGACGGAATGAGCATTGACCTCACTGATTGATCTGCAAGGCAAAGGAACGTACGGAGGGCTTCGCCCCTCCACCCCACAAGGGGCATTGCCCCTTCCTCCTAAAGGCTTCCCCCGGAGGGAAAGGCGGCACAGAAGGTGAATGATGAGGCGGAAAGCGTGGATGAGGTAGTGCCACTATGCAGGGCAAGCCGCTTTTTCAGATCAAAAAGCCCAAGGAAAAGAAATAAGCCATCCACGCTGCACGGGCAGAAGCAAAATCGCTTCTGCCCGCATTTTTCTTTATTTTCAGAAATAAATAATCGTTATTTTCTGCTTTTAATTTATTTTTACTCTTATTTTATGAAAATCATGAGAAAACATTGATTTTGAATATCATGCATATTAAAATAGAAACAACATTGCAAACAGAATCGCAAAGAGGTGGCTCCATGGATCACATCGATAATGAAATTCTGCATATTCTTGCTGAAAATTCCAATGCAACCTCCGCCCAGATAGCTGGGCAGGTGAATTTATCCGTTCCAGCAGTAAACAAAAGAATCTCCCGAATGAAAAAAGAGGGGATCATTCAATCCTACACCATTCTTACCAACCGCAAATTGATACAAAAGCCCATCATTGCGCTGATCTTTCTGGTGGTCAAATACGAAAGCGGGGTCAGTTCCCTGCTTCAATGCGTCCAGGAGGATGAGGACGTATTGGAATGCCACGCCACCACCGGGGAATACGACTTTTTTATCAAGGTATGCGCCGACAGCATTGAATCCCTGGAAGATAAGCTGCTGCGATTCAAAAAACAGAAATGCGTGGTAAAGAGCCATACCATGCTCTCCCTCATGGAGCACAAATTTCAGCCCACCGTTCTGCCTGATATGGAGGAAAAAAATCATGAATGCTGATGTACTGAATCGCCTCCACGCCTACGCTGTAAAAATTCGGCGAAATCTGCACGAATATCCCGAAGTAGGTTTTGATTTGCCCCGCACTGCGGCGCTGATCAAAAGCGAGCTGGAAAACATGGGCATTGAATCCACCGATCGCTACGGCCCCTGCAGCCTGGCAGCAGAGTTAGGAAACAAAGGCCCCCTTATTGCCCTTCGCGCCGACACGGATGCTTTACCCGTGGAAGAAAAAACCGGCCTTCCATATGCCTCCAAAATAAAAGGACAGATGCACGCCTGCGGCCACGACAGCCATACCGGCGTGCTGCTGGCAGTGGCCCGATATTTAAAGGAGCAGGAAGAAAATCTTCCCTGCCGGGTACGGCTGATTTTTCAGCCCAGCGAGGAGGGGGCGATCAGCGGGGCCAAAATGATGGTGGAAAATGGCGTGATGGAGGGCGTGGATCATATCCTGTGCACCCATTGCGAAAATGCCCTGGAAGCCGGAAAAATTGGCTACTGTGCCGGGGATTATATGGCCGCTTGCGTCCCCCTTACCATCGTATTCCATGGCCACACGGCCCACGCAGCCCTGCGCCAGGGGGGCGTTGACGCCATCCTCATGGGCGTAAAGGCCTATGAAGAATTACACGTCATGGCAGAAAAGGAAGCGGGGAATCTTCCCTATATCTGGTCTACCGGCGTTTTATCCGGCGGTACGGCCCACAACGTGATTGCAGATCGGTGCGAAATGCAGATTTCTTTCCGCTTTTACGATAATGCATTTGCAGCCCGCGTCCGGGAAAACACCTTTTCCATCTGTGAAAAAATTGCCAAAGAGGCAGGAGGCAGTGTGGAAATCGACTGGCACATGAGCACCGGGCCCATTTACAACGATCCTAAGGTCATCGCCCGCTTTGACGCCATCACCCGCGTCCAGGGGATGGAGGTAACGTCCATTCCCCGACGGATGAGCTCGGAGGACTTTGCCTGGTATCTGGAAAAAGCACCGGGGATGATCTTCCGTTTTGGCACCCGAAATGAAACGATGGGGTGTACCCAATTGGCCCACCGCAATGATTTTTGCATGGATGAAAGCGGCATGAAGGCAGCCATTCAGGCCTTTATCGCTTATATTCTTGAATACAAGTAAAAGAGGAAGCAGGATGAAAAACAGAAATTATTTAAGCGATGCCGCTCAAAATGCCCTGCCTTCCGGGGTTCGCCGGATGTTTGAACTGGCAAAGAATTATCCCGATGCCATTAACCTCACCCTGGGCGAACCGGGCTTCACCACCCCCCGCCATATTATCGAAGCGGGCATTCTGGGCCTTCAGGACGGCAAAACCAAATACACCCCCAACGCCGGCATCAAGCCTCTCCGGGACGCCATTGCCCATAAACTGCTCCATGAAAACGGCATCAAATGCGATCCGGATAAGCATCTGATCGTTACTGCCGGGGCCACCCAGGCCCTGATGCTGGCCATGGTGACGCTGGTGAATCCCGGGGATGAAGTGATCATCCAGGGCCCCAACTGGCCGGATTATAAAGGGCAAATCGATATGGTGAACGGCAAAACGGTGTATTGCAAGGTGGATGAAAAAAACGGCTTTAAAATGACTGCCGATCTGATTGAACCCTTGATCACCGATAAAACCAAGCTGATCATCATCAATTCCCCCTCCAACCCCACCGGCGGCGTATTGGATGAAGCGGATCTCAAGGGCATTGCGGCGCTGGTGAAAAAATACAAGCTCTTTGTGATCTCGGATGAGCCCTATGAGCGGCTGGTGTATGACGGATTCCAGCAAAAGAGCCTGGCCGCTATGGATGACCTTCAGGATTATGTGCTCACCATCAACAGCTTTTCCAAAACCTTCGCCATGACGGGCTTCCGGGTGGGCTATATTTGTGCCAATGAAGAAATCACTGCCGCCCTGATCAAGCTGCATGAAAATATGATCGCCAGCGTGCCCGAACCCATGCAGCTTTCCGCTATCGAGGCCATCTATCACGGAGAAAAGGACGTGCAGGAGATGGTAGCCTATTACGATCGCAACCGTCATTTGATCGTGGATGGCCTGAACCGCATCAAGGGTTTTTCCTGCCTCTGCCCCAAGGGCGCTTTCTACGTATTTCCCAATATCACGGCCTTTGGCATGAGCTCTGCCGAAACCGCCGAATATATTCTGGAAAAAACCCACGTGGTCACCTCCCCCGGCAGCGCCTTTGGCCCGGACGGGGAGGGCTACATCCGCATCTGTTACGCCTCCAAATATGAGCAAATCCAGGAAGCCTTGCGCCGGATGGAAAAGGCCTTTGGCGTCAAATAGGAAAACGCGAAAAGCCACCAAAGAAGAAAGCTCGCTTTCTCTCTTGGCGGGTTCGCGTTTTTTATGTGTCCGTGAAATTACTTTTTCCGTTTCCTCAAGTTTCTTGCGGAAGCCCCATCGTTTTGCCGGATTGTTCCGTCGCATACCGGAGTCCAGATGAGGATCTCCTCTGGCGAGGGGTACAGGGGGCGAGAAGCCCCTGCCTCACCCTTCCAAGCTCAACCGGAAGGAAATCACCGGTACATCATAGCCGTTTACCAGATTGGGCAAGGCGTGCACCTTGATATCGCCTGGATATTCCAGCGCATAGGGATATTGATCCGTAAGCTCCAATTGATAGTGGATTTCCGCGCCGCTTTCCATTCCATCCGGAAGCCGCAAAAGCACCTCGCAGGGCGATACAAGCTCGGCCTCCAGCGCCCGGCATTTTCCATCCGCCGTTTGCAGGCAAAAGCCCCATGGGGCCAGGCCATCCCGGGTGCACAGGCCATCGCCCACATCCTTGAAGCGAATCAGCAGGGCATTTTCCTGCTTTTCCATCGCTTCCACCCGGGCGCCGGTGTATTTTGCAGGGGATTTCTCTGGGTTTTCCAAATCCAGCGCTGCTTCAGCCAGCCGCCGCCACACGGGCTCCTTTTCATCGTAGTGAATGGAAATCAGTTCCTGTCCATTGGGCCTGCAATCCATGCTGGAAATGAGATATACGTTTTCGTTCTTCATGCAGTCATAGGCTTTCATCTGCTGCAGACGAATCTTTTCATATTCCATCCGCTGGGCGCCCATGGGCCGATCGCCGTAGTAATAGCCCTGGGGCAATTGCACCGTGAGGAAAGGAAGATTATTATCCCGCCACAGCTTTCGATAAAGATGAATCAAATCCTGCAGCGCTCCGGCGTAATCTGCATGAGCCGGTGAGGAAGGCAAATGATCCGATTCTCCCTGATACCAGGCAATGCCGCGGATATTCAGATGGGCGGGAGGCAGCACCTTGCTATCGTAATACAGCCCGCCGGGAACCCATGCCGTGATGGAGGAGCCGCCCACCACATTGATCATACCGCCCATGGGCCGCTTGGTGGCGGCATGCAGCTTTTTGAGCATGCCATAGCCGATCAGGGAAATGGGCAGAATGCTTTCTTCATCCGCAATCACCCATTCGCCCTTCAAATTATCCCCCTGCACAATGGCGTTGTTATCCTTCCGGGGATTGGAAAAAAATCGAATCTGCTCATTTCTTTCCGGGTGCAACGCTTCCATTACGGCAGGCGTTCTTACCTCTCCTGCCGTCATCATCATGCTGGATTGGCCGCCCAGCAGCCACACATCTCCAAAGATCACATTGTTGATTTCCCGGCATTCGTCCTCCGTTTGGATCAGGAGGGTATGAGCCCTTGCAGAGCAGGGACAGGCAGGCAATTCCAATTCAAATTTCCCTTTTTCATTTCGCTTGGCAGTTGCTCCCTGGCTGATGATCCGGCCCTTGTCATCCCGGATTTCCGCCCGTACTTCTGCATTTCCTTCCGTATATCCCCACAGGCGCACGGGCTTTCCCGCCTGGAAAACGGCGTTATCCGAAATCAAATCGGGCAATAATATTTTATGCTGCGAAAAATCAATCATGTTTCCACTTCCTCCGCTGCACTGCGTCACCGTCACGTCCTGGTCGCTGCATTCCACCTGCATACTGCCATTTGCAAAGGAAATGCCCACGTCCTTCACCTGTTTATTCAGCCGCAGCACCATTTTTCCTGCTTTCCGATCCCAAATGAAGCTTCCGTCTCTTAAAATCAGGGTGCGGATGTTTCCGCATGCCAGTTCCACCAGCGCCATGGATCCATCCGTATGATACCGGCCAAAGCTGGCTTCACCCTGCCCTTTCATGCGAATATAATAATCCACTTGAATTTCTTCCTTGCCCGATTCTCGAATCACGGCGCGCATAGCCCGGGCGTCAGGAGCGGGGCAAGAGCAGGGAAGCACCTTTGCTTCTATCGCCGCCTGGCTGCCGGGGCGCAGGGGGTAAAGCAGCGTTTGGAAAGAAGCGTCCCCCGCTTCCTCCTTTTCGTACACGGCATACTGATACTTTTCCAGGGCCGTCTGCTGAGCCTCCCGGGAATAATAGCCCGTTTCCAGGCGATGGGAAAGCTCCCCGTGCAAGCCCATCGGGGCCACAATCAAATTGGCTTTCTTTTCAAAATGGGTTTGTACAATGCCTCCCGTTTCCAGCACAGGATGGGCCGCAGGATGGAAATGCCAGCTCTGACGATAGCAATGCTTTTCCTGCTCAACGGAGGATATATGATCGGTAACGATAAAATATCCCGGGCGCACAAAGCAGACGTAACGCTCCTGGAAATGATCCGGATATCCTTTGGAATCGCCATGGAGAAAATCATAGATGGAATTCAGCGCCCGATCCTCAGGATGCAGGCTGCCCCCTGCCTTTTCAGGTTCCATGCCATCCACCAGAATGGAATTATGGGCCGCTCTCGAAATCTGCCAATTGGAGATCGCATCCGTTTTCACGTAAAGATAGCGGATCGGGTCTGCCAGCAGATAATTTCCATAGGCGATCAGTATCAGGGAAAGATCGTCATTATGGGTGTGGTATAAATGGGAATTGGATTGGAAATGAAGCGCCACGGCGTCCTTCGTCCAATCGCTGCGGATCACGGCGCGGCTGGTTTCCTCCGATACCATGGCGGTTTCCTTGGCCGGCATGCCCGCCTTTCCCTCACTGGCCATATATTTTAGATGGTCAGATACTTTTTCCGGGAACAGAGCCCCTATATCCTGCAAATAATTCAGCTGCTTCTGCTCGTAATTAATGGCATCGCCAATTTGCCAGCCGCCATACAGGGGGCTGGTAATCCTGGCAGCGTATTCACATACCCCGATGATCTTCCCGATCATCTCCTCCGTGAATACCTTGCGCATATCAAAATGAAAATTTTTCCCCCACTCCGCCAAAGGCTCTACATAATTCCAAAGGTTGGTCCAGATATAATTGACGGGAATATCCGTGACGGCGCCATCCGGCAGGAAGGAATATTTCATGCACATTTCATAACGCTGGCGGACCACCTGGAACCAACCGCCGTTAAAGGATTCCTTTTCCCATTCCTCTCCCAAAGGCGCATAGGCCGCCTTAAATTCATCAAATATGATGGCCACCTGAAGAAGCGAAGCGGTTTGGATTGCACCGATATTGGCCTTTTTCAAATCCTGGGTCCAGATTTTGCTGCGGTGCATGGAGAAGCGATCAGCGCCGCAGATGGCCTCGCAGTGCTCATAGACGGATTTGAGGATCGTGGTAAAAATCTCCGGGGTCATAAAATGGCTGAAACGGCATTTTTGAACCAGAGCCGGTACGCAGCGCACCCGGAATAGATTCAGCGTAGGCTGCTCGGTGGACGTAAAATCGCAATGAAGCTGCCGCGTCTTGTGCATCATCAGTCGCAGAACATGGAAAACGGCCGCATCATCCCTTTCCACCGCAGCACAATCCGCAAAAAATTGCAGCTCATGGGCAAAGGCCATAATAGAGGAACGATACTGCAAAAGATTGGGGAAATAGGAAAGCATGGACTGGTTCACATACCCCGGGGTGCCATCGTAGGAAAAGCACACCCAGCCCCCATTGTCCAGATTCTGCCACACCAGCTCCTTTTCATCCCAAAGATTGCCGGTGGGGTCGTTGAGCACAAAAACGATTTTGCTTTCCTTTTCGATGCCGGATACCACAGGATTATCGCTTTTTTCCATCCAGCCATGCAAATGGAGCACGGCCTCCGTAATTTTATCCTCCGGCCCAAGATCGGAAAAATCAAATTTCAATACGGCCCTGCGGCTGTATTCATCGGCGGTTTCTTCCTTATGGATGGAGGAATAGGACTCCTCCGCCAGCAGCAGCTTTTCGCCGCCAAAGTTTTCCAGGCGCTTGCTTCCACCGCAAAGATAGGTATCCATCACGGCGGGATATCTTCTCTTTTCCCCGTTGACGGTCACTTCCGCAAAGGGGCGGTTTTCTTCATGTTTTCGGGAATGGAATTTAGCGGTGTAGCCATCTTTTTTAAGGGCATACAGATGCAAGGTCATCAGCCGATCCGTAGCGGCGCCCAAGGGCTGCACTGCGGGCAAAATATCCGTTTCATGCCAGGCATGCTCTTTCCCTACCAGCATTTTATCCAATGGCCAGGGGCCGTATTTGGGGCGCACAAAAAAGTTTTCCATCTGCATTTCCAGGCAAAGGAAGGTTTTTTCATCCGGGCGCTGTGGCGCATCAAAATGGAAGGTATCAAATTTTTGATTGTAATAGGCAAGGATCAGCCGCTTGCATTCCGGATAATCCCCCATTTTCGCCGCCTGGGCCACCTTTTCAAGCCCCTTCACCCGCTCATAATCCAAAAGAGGATCCACGGCCCACCGATCTTTTTCCCATTTGCCAAATAATTCTTCGTCCGTGGTGGTCATGGGATCAGAATAGTCAAAGGCCTCATACTGGCGGATGTTCTGCTCCAGGTATTTCTCCCGGCTCATGCCGTTTTCATAAAGCGCTCGGCCCTTCATAGGGTCTTATCCTCCCCTGTATTCACCCGGCGCTACACCGGTAATCTTTTTAAAGGCGCGGCGGAAGCTGGCGTCGGAGGTGTATCCCACCGCTTTGGCAATATCGGCAATTTTCATGGGTGTATTCTTAATCAGATCGCAGGCCTTATCAATGCGCTTTTTTTCGATCACTACGGAAAGATTTTCTCCATAAGCGCTTTTAAACAGATTGGAAATATAGCTTTCCGCCAGCCCCAATTCCTGAGAGATTTGCTTTAAGGAAAGGGAATCCTGGCTGAAATTTTCATTTACGTATTGCATAATCCGGGCGGCGGAGTGGCTTTGCATATTTTTCTTTTCAATGCCGATGGCCTCTGCCATCACCCCCACCGCCTCGCAGGCATATTCAAAACACTGGCGAATATTCTGCTCCTGCGCCATGCCCTGCAGCTGGGCATCGATGGAAATATGATATTTTTCCGCAATGGATATCATACGGCTGCGCAGCCTTTGGCGCAGCATATCAATGGCCCGGGCGGACAAAAGCACCCCGTTATCTTCAAAATTCCGGGCATAGATGGTGCGGATAATTCCGCAGGCCGCCTCTGCCTTGCCTGCCACGGTGTAGTTATAAATTTTTTCATCAAATTCCATGGGATAATAGAAAATATCCTCCAGCCGGGCCAATTCAGAATAGAGGCTGAATTTGCTACCGGAGGTTTCATTATAATTGAGCACGGCCCTGGCCTGGGCATAGGAATCGCCTATTTTAAGCACCGAATCCGCCACGTCCCCGGCCACCAGGTGCACTTCGATGTCGTAATTGTACACCATATTTACATTCAGATCGGAGATAATATCCCGCAGCACGATTTCGGCATTTTCTTTTTCCTCCACCGGCAGCAGGCACACCGTTTCCCGGGCGGAGGTATCAAAGATTTCATGGGGCCGCTCCAGAAGGCCATCCAGATAATTTTTCATAAAATCCTTCACCGTCATATCCTCGGTGAGCCAGGTGCGATAGCACGAGCCCTCATAGCGGATTAAAAGCACGGCGCACTGTCCCGAAAAGGCCAGGGAAAGGTCCTTTAATGCTTCCTCGGCTTCTTCCTCGCTTCCGTAGGCGCTGCGCACCAATTTATCCAGCACGGCGCACTTTTGGGAATATTCATAGCTGCTGATTTTTTCCTTAAAGGAGTTATTTTCGCTGACGATTCTGCCCGCATATTCCCGAATCATCTGATAGCCAACGGCCTGGGGGCCGGCTTCTTCGGCTTCTCCATGGCCCCGGAGCAGGCTGATTACCCCCTGAATTTCCTTGTGATTTCTGTGGGTGAAAAACACGCACAAAACCATGCTGGCCAATAGCGGCGCCACCACCAGCAGCCAGAAGAAGGGCTGCAGGCCCGCATGGATGCCCTCGGAAGCGATTTCCGGCATAAACACCTTGGCCGTCCAGCTGCCATCGTTGAGGATCATGCCCCGGATTTTTTCTTCCCCGAAGGAAAGGGCCATCAGCCCCGTTTCCTCCTCCGCATCCAGGGCCTGCTCATATTTTTTTCCATTGGAATAGATCAGGGTGTTTCCGGGGCCGTAAAGATAGAATTCGCCCCCGGCCTCCTGGATTTCGATAAAATCGCTGAAAAGCTTTTTGGCGTCCAGCACGATGAACAGATGGCCCTGCACGCTGCCCGGATTGCCCACCGGGAGGGACATTCTGTATTCCACCACATGGATGCGCACATTATTGACCACCACAGGCTTGCTTTTTTCATAGCCGCTGCCCCAGGGCAGGCTGCGCATTTTTTCCACTGCTTCCTCCGGGCGGACGCCTTCCACCTGATAGGAATAGCGGAAATATTCCTCCGCCCGGCTCAGGGCGCTTTGGGAGGAAACGATCCTGTTTTCATGCATATCATAAAAATAGGTGATCTTCACATTGCTGTCGATCATAAAATCCTGGAGATGATCCATCAGCTCCATATATTCAACGGGCGTATGCCCCTTATTTCTCATATTCGCGTAAACATAATTCTGCATGTCTTTGCTGGTGCAGATAGAGGTGGCCATGGTTTCCACGTTATCTTTTTTCTGCAAAAAGCGCTCAAAGGCCAATTGAACGCTTCTTTGCTTATCGGCAATGATCTGCTCATTGTAATTATTCAAAATCGTGCTGCTCAGCAGCAGCACAGAAAGGATGGGCAAAAAAACCGTAGCCAGATACGGCAGGGCCAGGGTGAATAACGCACGGCCTTTTTTTCTCATAAATTCCTCGCGATATAGAATATGCCTTCCCTTGGAGGGGAAGGGGGAACGCTCCCTATGAATCAGCCTTCCCCTGGAGGGGAAGGGGGACCGCTTGCGGTGGATGAGGTGTTAAACAAACAATCCCTATTACGATGCTTTCCACCTCATCAGTCACTCCGTGACAGCTTCCCCTCCAGGGGAAGCCCTTTGGGGATACGCCTTCCCCTCAAAGGGAAGGGGGAACGCGCCTGTGAATCAGCCTTCCCCTGGAGGGGAAGGGGGACCGCTTGCGGTGGATGAGGTGGCAATCAAACAATCCCAATTACGATGCTTTCCACCTCATCAGTCACTCCGTGACAGCTTCCCCTCCAGGGGAAGCCCTTTGGGGATACGCCTTCCCCTGGAGGGGAAGCCTTTGGGGGAATTGACTCCCCCTCTCTCTGCTTTGTTCTGCATCCGTTTTATCTTTCCTGCTCCGGCTGCAGAAGAAAACAGCGGTGGGCCTATGAGCAGGCCCGCCCCTGTTACGCGATCCAGAGGCAGGTTTTCCGCTCATAGGCCCGGATTTCAGAAGATTTTTTCAGCCAAATTCAGCTCAGCAGCATGAATTATTTGCCGAACACAGAATCCATGTAGGTCTTATAGGCGTCGCGATACATCTGCACATACTTTTCTACGCCCAGCTTCTTGAGCTCTTCCTGGAAATCATCGATTTCATCCAGGGGACGCAGGCCGGTGATGAACTTGGCAGATTCGGCGACGACGTAGTCATAGATCACGGTCTGCAGGTCCACAGCTTCCAGGGCTTCTTCTTCGGTCATGTACACGCTGGGCAGCTTCACGGTGGTGATGCAATCGCCCCATACCTTCACGGCGTCATGACGGAGATAGCCGTCGGCGTTATCCGGCACATAGTCAACCTTCCAAACGATTTCCACATCCTGGCCGGTGACGGCGTCCTTCATGATTTCGGTCTTCAGGGTGGAATCCAGGCCGGCCATTACCTTGGCATAGCGGCTGTAGTCGATGGTGTTGCCGGTGTAGATGGTGGAGTGCACAAGGTCAGAGCCCAAGGCAAAGTGATCCATATCAGTGCCCTTTTCCTTGTTATACTTTATCACTTCTTCGGACATGATCACGCCATTTTCATCATAATACCAGCCGCTGAGGATGCCCAGAGGATCCTGGCCCTTCATGGGGCCATAGTAATACATCACGGAGCCTTCGGGGCTGTACACATAGTCCAGCAGCTGTGCCAGCACTTCGGGATGCTTGGTGGAGGCGGAAGCCCAGATCTTACCCACGGTATAGGTGGGGTTCACGGTGGCATACACGGCTTCGGCGGTTTCGCCAATGAGGAAGGGCTTCAGCTGGGTCCACTGGGTGTAATCCGGCACATACTGCATGCCATAGTCGCCCACCACACCGGCAGCACCGGCCTGGCTGATGCCGCGCACGGTGTTGTTGTCCATGGTGTAATAGTCTTCAGAGATCAGCTTTTCGGTGTAGAGGGTGTTCATGATCTTGATGAAGGTTTCGTAATCCGCGGTAGCAGCGGGATACCAAACTTCGCCGTTCTTGATGCAGAAGTTGGTGCCATACTTGCCGGCGCCGCCGGAGTAATAGCCCATGTTGGCCCACAGATACTGCTCCAGCAGATTGCCCAGAGATACGGCGGGAACCACTTCCTGGCCTTCTACCTTGATTTCCTTTTTGAAGGCCCGGAGCACGTCGATGAATTCTTCAATGGTATCGGGGTTTTCCATGTTCACGGCCTTGAGCCATTCGGTGTTCACGAACAGCTTCACATAGGAGCACTGATTGCCGGCAGCCTGGCCCCAGCCACGGTCTACCATGTAAGGCAGGGAATAAACGCCGCCGTTATTGCAGGTGGAGGCAGCCAGCGCGGAAGGATCGTTCTTAAAGAGGCGCATGATATTGGGCATGGTTTCTTCATTCAGGTAGGGTGCCCAGTCCATGATCACGCCATCCACCTGGCCGAAGGTGACGGCGTTGTTGTTGCTCAGCTGAATACCCCAGATCAGGTCAGGGAGAGAATCGGTGGCCAGCAGCAGGGGAATCTGCTGACCGGCTTCCATGGTCTGCTGCACGGTCACAGTGGCGTCATAGCCCTGGTCCTTGAGCCACCATTCGATGTACTTGAAGAACCACAGGGTATCCACGTCGGTGGAATACTGGGAAACACGGGTGGTGAGGATGGTCAGATTGATGGGGTCATCGGTGAGGGTCTTCTTTTCATCCGCCAGAGCGCCGGAGAAGCAGCTCGCAAGCAGCAGCACGGAAAGAAGCAGAGCCAGCAAACGTTTCATAGAGGTTCCTCCTTTTAAAATAATACGGTTCCTATCTTCATGCCGGGCCGCTCGCGTATCGGCCGGGCAGAAAATACTGGCATCAGCCCTTCAAAGAGCCGATCATGATGCCCTTCACGAAATACCGCTGAATGAAGGGATAGGCGATGAGCATGGGCAGGCTGGCAATGAATACCAGGGAGAATTTCATGGTGACGGCCAGATGCTGCTTTTCCACGGCGTCAGCGATCAGGGCGCTGTTGTCCGCTGCCAGCGCTTCCTCCATGGCATTTTCGTTAAGAATCAGAATGCGGCGGAGCACCAGCTGCAGGGGCTGCAGGGTCTGATTGGTCTGGTAGATCATGGCGTTAAAGTAGCTGCCCCAATGGCCCACGGCGTAATAGAGGGTGATCACCGCCAGGATGGGGGTGCTCAGGGGAATCACCAGGCGCCAGAAGATGTAAAGCTCATTGGCGCCGTCAATCCGGGCGGCCTCGCACAGGGTTTCCGGAATATTATTCTGGAAATAGGTGCGGGATACCACCATGTTATATACGCTCAGGCCCCCGGACACCACCAGCACCCAGCGGGTGTTGATCAGGTGATAGGATTTATAGAGCAGGTAGGTGGGGATCATGCCGCCGCCAAAATACATGGTGATGAGGAAGAGGGTGGTAAGCAATCCCCGGCCATAGAGGCGCTGCTTGCTCAGGGCATAGGCGGCGGGAATGGTGAGGAACAGGTTGAATACGGTGCCGAATACCGTGTAGAAAATGGTGTTGGCATAGCCCCGCCAGATGGAATCGTTGGTGAATACCGCCGTATAGGCCTTCACCGTAAAGCGGCTGGGCAGGAAAGTCACCTTGCCGGTGTACACGTCGTGGGCATTGGAAAAGGATGCGATCACGGTGTAATACAGGGGATAGAAGCAGAGGAAGGTGATCAGGATCAGAGCGGCATATACGATAAAGAGAAAAATCTTATCATTGAACGAAAGCGGGGTACGGTGCTTTTTCTTGGCGATAGTGGTCATATCTTTTTTCCTCCTTTCGTATCCGCTTAGAACAGGCTGGTTTCGCTGAGCTTCTTGGTGATCTGGTTCACGATGAGCAGAATCAGAATATTCACCACGTTATTCAGCAGGCCGATGGCCGCAGAATAGCTGAACTGGGCGCCTATCAGACCGATTTCATACACATAAGTGGAAATGACCCGGGAGGCCTCCAGGTTCAGGTCGTTCTGGAGCAGGAAGATCTTGGAGAAGCCCACGTTCATGATGCGGCCCACCTGCATGAGGAAGGTGATCACCACGGTGGGGAGAATGCCGGGGAGGTTGATGTGCCAGAGCACCTGGAAGCGGCTGGCGCCGTCAATCTTGGCGGCCTCCACTTCCTCCTGGGAAATGGAAGAAAGCGCCGAAATATAGAGCACCGAGCTCCAGCCCATATTCTGCCACAGGCCGGACATCACGTAGATCGTGGTAAAGGCCGAGGGCTGGGCCATGAAATTGGTTCTTGTGCCCCCCAGGGTGGCAATCAGGTTATTGATGGGGCCGGTGGTGCGGTCCAGGAAGAGAATCACCAGGGCGCAAACCACCACTTCGGAAAGGAAATGAGGCATATAGGTGACCATCTGCACCGTCTTTTTAAATTTCGCCTGGGATACTTCGTTGAGGAAGAGGGCGAAAATGATGGGGATGGGGAAGGTGGCCAATGAATATAACGTAATAGAGAGGGTGTTTTTGATCAGGGTCCAGAAATTGGGATAATTGATAAAGCGGATGAAATACTGGAGCCCCACCCACGGGCTGCCCCAGATGCCCTTGGAGGCACGATAATTCCGGAAAGCAATCTGCACGCCATACATGGCGGCATAGTCAAACATGAAAAGATAAATCAACGCGGGCAGCAACAGAAGATACCACTGCCAGCTTTCCTTCAGGCGGCGAAGCACATAGCCCTTCTTATGGCGGCTAAGGCCCGCATTCAAGTTTACCGATCCATTCATGCGCATTCCTCCGTGAAGTTCCTTCAAAATTATCCAGCGCCGTCAATAGGATACGCGCCGTATCAGGAAATATGATGTAAAAAGTATAATAATATCAAGTACATTTGCGCAAGATACAATCTTTTTGATTACCACACGATATTTTAGTTTCTCCCTAACAAAACGCGCAATCAATCAAAAAAGGACTGTTGCTTCATGAAGCAGCAGCCCTTTTCAATAGATCGCTTATGCAAAGGGATTTTCCGTGGGATAGGGCAAATTCTTCGGCTGATTATAGGCAATATCCTTTACCCCCAGGAATTTAAACACTTCAAAGAGATATTTGCCCACATGGCTGAACGCCACCGCCCCGTGATGGGGATAGCGCTTTTCCACCAGCACATGGCGATAAAACCGGCCCATTTCCCTGATGGCGAATATGCCAATGCCGCCAAAGGACTGGGTGGCCACGTCCAATACTTCGCCCTGGGCAATATAGGCCCTGAGCACGCCCTCGCTGTCGCACTGGAGGCGATAGAAGGTGATATCCCCGGCGGCGATGTCCCCTTCCAGGGTGCCCCGGGTGAAATCGGGCTCGCCGCCGTTTTCCAGCAGCCGGTTCTGAATCAATTGATATTTCACTGCACGGTTTTTACACAGCTTGCATTCCGGGGTATTGCCGCAATGGAAGCCCATGAAGGTATCGGTAAGCTGATAATCATACTTGCCCTTGATATCCTTATCGTAAATATAGGCGGGCACGGTATTATTGATATCCAGCAGCGTCACCGCATCCTCTGATACGCACAGGCCGATGTATTCAGAAAGCGCGCCATAGATATCCACCTCGCAGGAAACGGGAATGCCCCGGCTGGCCAGGCGGCTGTTCACATAGCAGGGTTCAAAGCCAAACTGGCTGGGGAAGGCCGGCCAGCACTTATCCGCAAAAGCCACATACTGCCGTGCGCCCTTGTGATTTTCCGCCCAATCCAGCAGCGTCAGTTCAAACTGAGCCATGCGGCGGTTTAAATCCTCATAATAGCAGCCCGCGCCCATTTCCCTGGCCATATCCGCGCACACTTCTTCAATGCGGGGATCATTTTCATGTTCCTTGAAGGCTACCAGCAGATCCAATTCAGAATTTTCTTCGATCTCCACCCCCAATTCATACAATCCCTTAATGGGGGCATTGCAGGCAAAGAAATCCTGGGGCCGGGGGCCAAAGGTGATGATTTTGAGGTCCTTTAAGCCAATCAGCGCCCGGGCCACGGGCACAAAATCGCCGATCATTTTGGCCACATCCTCCGCCGTGCCCACGGGATAGGAAGGAATATAGGCGGGAATATGGCGCATGCCCAAATTATAGGAGCAATTAAGCATGCCGCAGTAGGCGTCGCCGCGGCCATTGATCATATCGCCGTCCCCCTCTGCCGCCGCAGCATACATGCAGGGGCCGTCAAAGCGCTGGGCAATGAGGGTTTCCGGGGTTTCGGGGCCAAAGTTTCCAAGGAACACAACCAATGCGTTGCACCCTGCTGCTTTCACATCCTCCAACGCCCTCAGAGCATCCCGTTCATTTTCCACCGTCACTTTGCATTCATACACGCCTTCTCCATAAGCCTTGGCCACAGCGGCTCGGCGCATTTCGGAAAGCGCAATGGGGAAGCAATCCCGGGATACGGCAATCAAGCCCAGCTTCACTTGGGGAATATTCATCAGCATCCTATTCACTCCTTTTTTAAATCAGGTCCATGATATCAATATTTTCGCCCTGCAGCCCTGCCACGGCTCCCTTTTGCGCTTCCTTGGTATCTGGATGGGCAATGAGCCACTTATTCCGCGCCCAAAGCTGGCGATCCAGCGGATTTTGGCCAATACCCGCCGGGAAGGGGGTGTTGGTATTGAGAGGGAGGGCCACCATCACCTGGAAACCCTGGTTCTTTGCCCCCTGGCAGGGAGCATAGTGCAAGGTGGTGGCATAGCATTCGATCATTACCCCGGCAGGCACCCGAAACGCCTTTACCTTGCCGGTATTCAATTTGCCCTCCTCCATTTCATCCTGCTTGGCAAGGAGGAGAATGAAATCCTTGGTGCCCAGGTTAAATTCGCTGTCCCTGTGATATTCCAGGCAATTGAGCTTGGTATTATGGCCGTTGCAGTAGCCCAACTGATAAGGCATGCCTCCAAAGAGGGCCTCCCCCATCTGGGATGCGCCAGGGGCTGCATGGAGGGTTTCTTCTCTTGGCACATACACCACATTTTCCGGCAGGGGGGTATTTTCCAGGGCGGCCAGAATTCCCTTCACATCATAGCCCTCCACGATTCTTCCGTAGGGCTTGAACGCAGCATCGGTTACAGGCAAAATTTTCATACGTCACCACTCCTTTTTATAGTTGTGCCAGCTTGGCATAGCATTCCTTCAAGGCGGGGTAGAGCTGCAGAAAAAATTCATAATAGGGCGCATAGGCTTTGCTGTTTTCCTCAATGGGACTCAACACCTCATTTTCCCGCACCAGCAATTGGCAGGCAGAGGGAACATCCTTGTATATTCCCGCTGCTACCCCGGCCAATATGGCCGCGCCCAGGGCCGGGCCCTCGGTGCTTTCCACAGTTTTCACCGGAATGCCAAACACATCCGCCATCATTTGCCGCCAGAAATGGCTTTTCGCGCCGCCCCCGCAGGCCAGCATGGCCTGGGGCTTTACGCCCATTTCCCGCATGGTATTTAAATTCTGGCACAGGGCATAGATCACGCCCTCCATCAGCGCCCTGAGCATATCCCGCCTATTGTGCATCGCGGTGAGGCCGATAAATGCGCCCCGGGCATTGTTATCCATCAAGGGGCTGCGCTCCCCCATTAAATAAGGAAGAAACAAAAGCCGATTGGCGCCAATGGGGCTTAAAGCCGCCTCCTCATTCATCAAGGCGTAGGCATCCTGGCCCATTTCCCTCGCCGCCTGAATTTCCGCCTGGCAAAACTGATCCCGGAACCATTTCAGGCTCAGGCCGGAGGAAAGCGTGCAGGCAAAATTCACATATTCCCCAGGAATGCAGGAGCAAAAGGCATGCACGCGCCCCTTGGGCTCAATCTGCGCCTGAGGGGAATGGGCATATACCACGCCGCTGGTGCCGATGGTGGTGAAGGCCTTTCCCGGCACCACCACGCCTGTTCCTACGGCAGCGCACATATTATCCCCTCCGCCTCCGGCCACCGGGATTCCGGGGCAAAGGCCGGTGATTTTCGCCGCTTCCTCCGTTACATACCCTGCTGCTTCGCAGCTTTCCACCAGGGGCGGCAGCATACTCATATCCAGATCAATGGCCCGGCAGATTTCCTCCGACCAGCAGCGTCTTTTCACATCCAGCAGATTGGTGCCGGAGGCATCGGAAATTTCCTGGGCGATCACGTCGGTGAGCTTATAGCGCACATAATCCTTGGGCAGCAGAATATATTTCGCCTTTTTCCATACATCGGGCTGATGCTTGCGCACCCAGAGCACTTTCCCCGCAGTAAAGCCGGTAAGGGCCGGATTGGCGGCAATCTCAATCAGCCTTTCCGCTCCCACTGCCCGGGTGATTTCATCGCATTCTGCCTGAGTGCGGCCATCGCACCAAATCAGGGAGCGGCACAGGGAATTTCCCTTTTCATCCATCAAAACCAGCCCATGCATCTGCCCGCTGATGCCAAGGCCCTTGATATCCCGGGCATCCACGCCGCTGCTTTCCAGCACCGAAGCAACCGTATCCCGGGCAGCATGCCACCAATCATCCGCATCCTGCTCGGCCCAGCCATTCTTGGGCTGATACATAGGATATTCCTTTGCTGCGCTGGCAACGGCGTTTCCCTCCCGGTCAAACAGCACCGTTTTGGTGCCGGAGGTGCCCAGATCAATGCCCAATAAATATTCCATGATCTCTCCTCCCTTGATTTATAGTTTTAAAACAATATTTTATAACAAGATAAGCTTAATCGATTTTTCTTCATTTGTCAAGAAAAAAGGATCATTCCACCGCAGCAAAATATTTTTCTCTCAGCACCTGGGCGCCTCCCCGAAGGGATGCCAGCATTAAATCCTGCCGATCGTAAACAATTTCAAAGGCCTCTCCTCCGGGATAGTAGCAAAACTCGGCCAATTCTTCCTTCAGGCACCGATCAAAAAGCGAATCCGCCCAGGCAAAATCCCCCTGAAAAATCACCGTTTCCTGGTTATAGGCGAGGGACAGATTATGCAGCGCCACAGAGAAGCAGTGAGCCAGATAGCGCACCACCCGCTGGGCCCCTCCATGGCCGCTTGCCGATAATTCAAAGAGCCGGAGAAAGGTAAGCTCCTTGGCCCCTTCTCCCTCGCCCTCATCCTCCAGCATGGCGCACACCCGGGACAGGCGCACCATGCTTTCCAGGCAGCCTTTCTTTCCGCAGGTGCAGCTGGAATCCGCCTTATCGCTGATCACCATGTGCCCGATTTCTCCAATCAGGGCGTCCCTTCCATCCAGCACACGCCCCCGATCCATCAGGCAGGCGCAGATACCCCAGGTTGTAAAAACAGTCATGATCCTCTGATCGGCATAGGCAGGCTGATCCAGCAGCACCGCCCGGCCCGCCGCCTTGCCCGCATTGGTGACAAAGTATTCTTTTTTCTCCCCAAAGATGCCTTTGAGCCTGCCCAGCAATTCCGCATTCGTTCCCCAGCCCGGGGCCTTCACATTATACCGAAGCAGCTTTTTATCATCATCCACCGTGCCGGAAATGCTGAGCATCACCCCGTAAAGCGCCTCCAGGGAAAGGCCCAGCCCCTTTAAATATTCAAGAGCAATATTCCCTAAAGCAGCAAAAGTATCATCCAACGAAATCTGGCTGCCAACAGGATACAGGCGCACATGCTCCATATCCCCAATCATGCCGCATACTCCCAGGCAAATTTCCCTGGGCCAAAGATTGACACAAAGAATCTTTCTTTCCTCGGCAAAGCAGAAAAGCTCTGGCTTTTTGCCCCCTGCCAGGGTAGATTCCCCCAACCCCAGGGAACAGGCCACGCCTTTTTCGCAGAAATACTGCAGCGTGCGCATAGCGGTGGGGCGGCTGATGCCCGTCTCCTTCGATACGTCTGCCGCCGTCATGATCCGGCCGCTGCGAAGGGATTGCAAAATTCTTTGCCGGTTCACTTTTTTTGCATCCGCCGGCATAGCCGCTTTTTTTTCCTTGGTGGTTCCCATCCACTTTTCCGCCTCTCATTTTTTCACATATTATATTTATTATATATATTCTTGAAGAAAAAAGCAAGCCATGCTCCCTTGCTCTCGGGAGATGAAATTTTTTTCAAGATTACTCCTTCCCTGCAAAACCCTTTATTGTCACCGTTCAAGAAATGTGGTATGATGACTATAATTGTAAAAACGATGCGCAGAAAGGAGGCGGGCAGCTTGAGCAGGAGAAATTATACCCAGCGCCACCATCGTAGGCGCCGCAGCTATTCCTGGAAAAAAAAGCGAAGCCCGCTCCATCTGCTTCTGATCGCGCTGCTGGGAGGGCTATTGATCTTCAGCCTCTGGCAACTGATTTCCTACGGAGTGGATTATCTCAATGCGCAGCGCACCTCCGCTGAATTGCGCACCCTTTACTATGCCCCGGATCCTGAATCCCCCGCTCCCCAGCCAACGCCTTCGCCTACGGCGGAGCCCACTTCGCCCCCCATGCCCGAAATTCTTTCCCCGGTTTCCTCTCCCTTGCCCACGGCAGCCGCCAATTTGCCCACCCTTCGCTATCCCACCAATTATTACGCCGCAGTCAACAGCCGCTTTCAGAAGCTGCAGCGGCAAAACGAGGATATTATCGGCTGGCTCACCATCGAGGATCTCTTGGATGAAGCGGTGGTACAGCGGGATAACAGTTATTATCTCCGGCGGGATTACAGGGGCTATCACAACACCAACGGCGCCATTTTCCTGGAGGAAAGCTGCAGCCTGGCAAGCAGGCCCTATACCCTGATGCTCTATGGCCACAATATGAAAACCGGAGCAATGTTTGGCTGCCTGAGAAATTACGAAAATCTTTCCTTCTATAAAAATAATGCTTTTATCACCTTTGACACCGCCTATGAAAAGGGACGCTTCGTCATTTTTTCCATAACTACGGTGAGCCTGAAATCCTATGACCGTAATTACCTGAACTTTGGCAAGGTGTATTCCAGCAACATTGCCTGCCGGCAGGAATCCATTGCCGCGCTGCAAGAGCTGAGCACTCACTACAGCTTTATCGATGTGCAGCCGGAAGATCAATTGCTTTTGCTGATCACCTGTGTGGATGATGATAGCGAACGGCGGATTGTGGCAGCCCGGCGCATCCGGGATGAGGAAACGGAAGAAGCCCTCCAGGCCCAGCTCAACAGGAGTTTCACCCACTAAAAGGAGGTTCATCCCATGGCTTTTGCCGATTTGCTTTGCCCTGCCGCTTTAGAATCCGGCTTTCGGATGGAAGGATACCACGTATGGTGCGGCTCCCCCATCCGAGGCGAGGATGGGCGCTATTATCTTTTTGCCTCCCGCTGGCCGGAAGAGACCCGCTTTCCCGAAGGCTATATGCATCATTCCGAAATTGTGCTGGCCGTGGCAGACGACCTTTCCCAGCCTTTTCAATATGTGAAAACCGTAATCAGCAAGCGCGATCGGAAATATTGGGACGGCGAAATGGCCCATAATCCTCAAATTCTCAAAGTAAACGGGGAATATCTCCTCTTTTATATCGGCTCCCCTGACGGCCGCCAGGAAACCCGGGCCATCGGCATGGCCCGTTCTTCCTCCTTGACCGGAGAATTCCATCGCCCCGATTATCCCCTCCAGCTTCCGCCCAATGCCAATAACCCCGCCGTGTGCCAGGGCGGGGACGGCTGCCTGTATATGGCCTTTAGGGACGGGAAGCTGCGTATGTCCATTGCCAGGGCCGCCGGGCCGGATGCGCCCTTTGAAACGATCGCCTTTGATCTTTTCCCCGGCATCCGGGTAGAGGATCCCTTCCTTTTTTATCGGGACGGGCATTTTGAAATGCTGGCAGAGGATAACCAGGCAGGGCTGACCGGTCACTCCCGCTGGGGCGCGCATCTTCGCTCGGAGGACGGCGTCCGTTGGGAGAAAATGAATCCTCCCATCGCCTACGACCATACCCTGCGCTATGGGGACGGCTCCTGCCTGCAGGCCATCCGCCGGGAGCGGCCCCAGCTGCTTTTTGATGAAAACGGAAAAGCCATTGCTTTGTTTAACGGCGTATTGGCCCAAGGAAAAAACACCTGGAATTATATTCAGCCCATCGATCGGTATTGATTTGGAGGCATGCTTATGAAATGGTATCATTTAACGGATGCGCCTTTGCAGATCCACGGCCTGGCGGTGAAAAAATGGCAGAAGTATTTCCGGCTTCCTGAAGAAATCATCGATCAGGTGAATGAAAAAGTGACCTTCCTGGCTACCTATTCCGCCGGGGGCCGCATTCGCTTCCGCACCGATTCTCCGGTGATCGAAATGCGCCATTCGGTGGCCAATATCACGCTGGCGGGCCCCGGCACGGGCATCATCGGCCGCTCCGGCGCGGATTGCTATGTGGATGGCATTTTCCGGGGCAACCGTCCCCGGGCATTTGATTCTGCCCTGCTCACCACCCACATCGTAAAAGAGCCCTGCATGCAGGATGTGGAAATCTATCTGCCCGCCTTCAATCGCCTGCTCACCTTTGAAATCGGCGTAGAGGATGGGGCCAAAGTGGAAGCCCCCCGGCCCTATACCGTTCAAAAGCCCATCGTTTTTTACGGTTCCTCCATCACCCACGGCGAAGCCGCCTCCCATCCCGGGAACAGCTATGCATCCCAGGTAGCCCGGAAGCTGGATGCCGATTTTATCAATCTTGGCTTTGCCGGAGCCGCCCGGGGCGAGCAGATCATGGCCGATTACATTGCCGGCCTTGATATGAGCCTGTTTGTATTGGATTATGACCACAACGCCCCCTCCGTGGAGCATCTTCAAAACACCCATTACAATTTCTATGAAACCGTGCGGAAAGCCCAGCCCCTCCTCCCCATCCTCATGATGTCCAAGCCCGATTTTGAGGGGAATCATACATCCGCCGCCCGCCAGACAAATATTCTCCGCCGGGCCGTGATTCAATCCACCTGGGAAAAAGCCCGGAAAAACGGGGATCAAAACGTTTACTTCCTGGACGGGGAAACCTTCTTTGGCACGAAGGATCGGGATTTATGCACGTCCGACCTTACCCACCCCAACGATCTGGGCTTTTATCGCATGGCCCAGGTCATTGCACCCACGATAGAAAAAATTCTGGCAAACCCAATGGAGGAATGAAAAATGAAATGGTATGACTTAACCGACGCCCCCTTACAGATTCACGGCCTGGCCGTCAAGAAAGGCACAAAATTCTTCCGGCTGCCGGAAGATATCATCGATCAGGTAAACGACGGGGTCACCAGGCTGGCCACCTTTCCTGCGGGCGGGCGCATCCGCTTCCGCACCGATTCCCCGGTGATTGAAATCCGCCACAACGTCACCGTGGTGCCCCTGGGGGGCGCCGGGGAGGGTACCATCGGCCGCTCGGGCATGTCCTGCTATGTGAACGGCACCCTCCGGGGCAACAACCCTGTAAGCACAGATTCCGCCCTGCTCATTCTCCGCGTCAAAAAGCAGGCTGAAATGCAGGATGTGGATATCTATATGCCCATCCTCAACCGGGTGATCACCTGCGAGATCGGGGTGGAGGATGGAGCAAAAGTAGAATCACCCCGGCCCTATACCATTGAAAAGCCTATCGTGTTTTACGGCTCCTCCATCACCAACGGCGCCGCTGCCTCCCATCCCGGCATCAATTATGTGGCCCGGGTATGCCGCCGCCTGGACGCTGATTTTATCAACCTGGGCTTTGCCGGAGCCGCCAAGGGAGAACAGATCATGGCCGATTATATCGCCGGCCTCCAAATGAGCCTGTTCGTATTGGATTACGATCATAACGCCCCCACGGTGGAGCATCTTGAAAGCACCCACTACAATTTCTATGAAACCGTGCGCAAGGCCCAGCCTTCCCTCCCCATCCTTATGATATCCAAGCCCGATTTTGACGGCAACTTCACCAAAGAAGCCAAGGAATACAACGCTCGCCGCCGGGCCGTGATCCAGGCCACCTACGATAAAGCCCGGAAAAACGGCGATAAAAACGTATACTTTATCGATGGCGAAACCCTCTTTGGCACCGAGGATCGGGAAAGCTGCACCTCCGATCTTTGCCATCCCAATGACCTGGGCTTCTATCGCATGGCCAATGTGGTGACGCCCGTGGTGGAAAAAATTCTTAAAAAAGCATAAGGAGGGAAGCGAACTATGAAGTGGTATAAATTAACTGACGCCCCTTTGCAGATTCACGGCCTGGCCGTAAAAGAAGGAAAGAAATTTTTCCGGCTGCCGGAAGATATGATGGACAAGGTGAACGACCGCATTCCCCGGCTTGCCACTTATCCTGCCGGCGGGCGCATCCGCTTCCGCACCGATTCCCCGGTAATCGAGATGCGCTATTCCGTCACTGCCCTGCCCCTGCACGGCCATAGTGCGGGCATCATCGGCCGCGCAGGAGCCGATTGCTATGTGAACGGCATCATGCGAGGCAACCGTCCCAAGGATCTGACCTCCGCCCTGTTTTTCACCCGGGTGCAAAAGGAAAATGAAATGCAGGATGTGGATATCTATCTTCCCATCATGACCCGGGTTATCACCTTTGAAATCGGCGTGGAAGACGATGCCCGGGTAGAAGCCCCCCGGCCTTATACCATCGAAAAGCCCATCGTATTCTACGGCTCCTCCATCACCAATGGCGCTGCCGCTTCCCATCCCGGCAACAATTATGTGGCCCGAGTGGCCCGGCACATGGACGCTGATTTTATCAATCTGGGCTTTGCCGGCGCTGCCAAAGGCGAGCAAATTATGGCCGATTACATTGCTGGCCTTGATATGAGCCTGTTTGTATTGGATTATGACCACAACGCCCCCACCGTGGAGCATCTTGAAAGCACCCACTACAATTTCTATGAAACCGTGCGAAAGGCTCAGCCCAAGCTGCCCATCATCATGCTCTCCAGGCCCAATTTTGACGGGCACTACCTGGAAGAAGACCTGCAGGATCATATCCGCCGCCGGGATGTTGTCCGCTCCACTTATGAGAAGGCCAGAAAGAACGGCGACGAAAACGTATACTTCATTGACGGCGAAACCCTCTTTGGCACCCATGAGCGGGATTCCTGCACCTCCGACACCACCCACCCCAATGACCTGGGCTTCTATCGCATGGCCCAGGCCGTGATTCCCGTCGTAGAAAACATTTTCAAAAAAGCATGAAAATCATCGCACACATCCACAATGATTTCCCCACCAAATTCGGGGTACCCCGGCAAAGCGGCCTGGTGCCCCAGGCCCAATCCGTCATCGTATTTGAGCCGGAATACAGGGTAGCGGAAGCCCTGCGGGGCATGGAAGGCTATTCCCACCTTTGGCTGATCTGGGAATTTCATCAGGCCAAAAGGGAGGCTTGGTCCCCCACCGTGCGCCCGCCGCGGCTGGGAGGCAACACGCGCATGGGGGTGTTTGCCACCCGCTCCCCCTTCCGCCCCAATCCGATCGGGCTCAGCTGTGTAAAGCTGGAAACAATCAAAAAGGATGAAAAGCTGGGCACGGTGCTTTGGGTATCCGGGGCAGATCTGATGGACGGCACCCCCATTTATGATATCAAGCCCTATCTCCCCTATGCAGATTGCCGCCCGGAAGCCACCGGCGGATTTGCCCATGAGGTGCTTTCCCACGCTCTGGATGTAAGCTTTCCAGAAGAATTCCTGGCGCTGGTGCCCCCTTCCCAGCAGAAAGCCCTGATGGCCGTGCTTTCCCAGGATCCCCGCCCCGGCTATCAGCACGACCCCAACCGTATGTACGGCTTTCCCTTTGGTGATCTGGAAATTCGCTTTAAAGTGGAAGAAAATCATCTCACCGTATGCCAGGTTGAAAAAATCCGATAACGGCTCCGTTCCCCTTTTTTCTCTTTTTCATATACATGAAAAGGGAAAGGAGGGGATTTTTTCATGAACATTTTGCTTTGGATCATTCTGGGGGCACTGGCGGGCTATTTGGCCAGCCTGATCATGGGCGGCGGCCGAAGCTGGCTGGCCAATGTGATCATCGGCGTATTGGGCGCAGGCATCGGCGGCTTTGTGGCCTCCCTGCTGGGCCTTGGCGGCGTGACGGGCTTTAATCTCTATAGCCTGCTGGTTGCCGTAGCAGGCGCCTGCCTGCTGCTGGGGCTATTCAATCTGCTCAAAAAAACCCTGTAATGCTTTCTACCTACGCGAGCCTGGGGCGCTCCTTGGAGGGCGCCCCTCAAATCAATGCCCAAGTCAATGATTTGGCAGACTGAGACAAACCCTGCAAGTCAAGGCGGCGAGGCTGCAAAAAAGGGAGCTTACATAGACGTAAGTGACCGCATTTTGCAGCCGACGCCAACACAGAAAGCAAAAATGGCCGCATGATTGCAGCCATTTTTGCGTTTGCGGGGTTTGTCAGCAGTCTGGGGGGCGCTCCTTGGAGGGGCGCCCCTTTCTTTGCCGTATTCTGGCGGGCCATGGAAAAAAACATGGAAATAATATGTGAGGACTATTGACATTCCCAGAAAAACGTGCTATCCTAACACCGTGATTAGCACTCGTCAATCGAGAGTGCTAACAACCAGGAAAGGAGGGAATCCTGCATGAGCAGCGGCCAGATGGACGCACGCAAGGAAAGAATCCTGCGCGCCATCATTGATGACTATATCCTCACTGCCATGCCCGTGGGTTCCCGCACCATCTCCCGCAAATATGAAACCAATCTTTCCAGTGCTACCATCCGCAATGAAATGAGCGATCTGGAAGAACTGGGCTATCTGGCCCAGCCCCATGTATCCGCCGGGCGCGTGCCCAGCCACAAGGCCTATCGGCTGTATGTGAATGATCTGCTGGGGGCCAGCGCCTTGCCCCAGGATGATCAGGCCCGAGCCTATTTTTCCCAGCGGGTGCGCCAAATGGAGGATGTGATTACCAGCGCAGCCCAGGCCATTTCCGAAATCACCCGGTACACCGCCGTGGTGATGATGCCCAAGCAGCTGGAAATGCGGGTATCCTGCCTGCAATTGGTGCCCATGCCAAGGGGCGCCGCGTTGCTGGTGATCGTCACCGATACCGGCGCTATCCGGGATACGGTGATCCGGGTTTCTGAAAATCTGGATGGAGACGCCCTCTATGCCATCTCCCGGATGCTCACTGAGCGCCTGGCCGGCCGCACCCTCAAGCAGGTGCAGGAGATGCTGGGTGCCTTCTCCCGTCAGGGCGGCGCCAACGCCCGGGTGCTGGAAGGCATTGCGGCCCTGGCTGAACAGATGGAAAAGCAAAGCGCCACCGATACCGTCACCGTGGGAGGCTCCCACAATATTCTGAATTATCCCGAGTATTCCGATGTGGAAAAAGCCCGCGCTTTCTTATCCGTGCTGGAAGAAAAGGATCGGCTGATGGAGCTAATTTCCGGTGGCGAAGCGGCCTTTACCGTGCGCATCGGCCCGGAAACGGGAATTAAGGAAATGGCGGATTGCTCCGTAGTCACCGCCAGCTATCAGGTAGGTGCCGGCCACCGGGGCGCTATTGGCGTCATCGGCCCCACGAGAATGCCCTATGGGCGGGTATTATCCGCCTTAAGCGCCGTCGGCAGCGCGCTGAGCGAACTGCTGGGCGAATAACTGAGGAACGAGGAAACGAAAATGGCTTTTAAAAAGAAGAACGCCGCCGAAGGGGAAGAAAAGGTGGAAACGCCAGAAGTGACCCCGGAGGAAGAAACGATTCAGGAAGCGCCCGCTGAAGAAGCAGTGGAAGCCACCGAAGAAAATGATCAGCTCAAAGCCGTTCAGGCCCAGGCAGAAGAATACCTGAATATGGCCCAGCGGGTGCAGGCGGATTTTGAAAATTATCGCCGCCGCACCAAGGCCACCCGCGCCGAAGCCTTTGAGGATGGCGCCCGGGAAGTGATTAAGCAGCTTTTGCCGGTGGTAGATAATCTGGAGCGCGCCATCGCCCAGGAAACCACCGATGAAGCCATGGTCACCGGGGTGAAAATGGTGTATCGTCAGCTGATGGATACCCTGGAAAAGCGGGGCGTTACGGTGATTGACCGGGCCGGGGAAAAATTTGACCCCAACCTGGAAAATGCCGTGATGCAGGGCACCGCCGATGAGGGCGAACCCGGCACCGTGTGCACCGTGCTCCAGAAGGGCTATAAGCTGGGTGAAACCGTGATTCGCCACGCGATGGTAAAAGTAGTCGCGGAATAATTCAGAATAAAGAATGAAGAATTGTGGTTTGTTGTCCTCAAGTATGCCCGCAAACGATCATAATAGTAACTTCAATTCTGAATTCTTAATTCTTAATTTCTATATCGTCTGCAACAAACGAAAATAAACAGAACGAATTTGGAGGAAAAAACAATGTCTAAAATCATCGGTATCGACCTGGGTACTACCAACAGCTGCGTGGCCGTAATGGAAGGCGGCGAACCCGTTGTCATCGCCAACGCCGAAGGCGGCCGCACCACTCCCTCTGTGGTGGCTTTCACCAAGGATGGCGAACGCCTGGTAGGCCAGATCGCCAAGCGTCAGGCCATCACCAACCCCGACCGCACCATCGCTTCCATCAAGCGCCAGATGGGCACTTCCTACAAGGTAGAAATCGATGGCAAATCCTACAATCCCCAGGAAATCAGCGCCATGACCCTGCAGAAGCTCAAGGCTGACGCCGAAGCGTATCTGGGCGAAACCGTAACCCAGGCCGTAATCACCGTGCCTGCTTACTTTAGCGACTCTCAGCGCCAGGCCACCAAGGACGCCGGCCGCATCGCCGGCCTGGAAGTGCTGCGCATCATCAACGAGCCCACCGCTGCTTCCCTGGCCTATGGCCTTGATAAGGATGAATCCCACAAGATCCTGGTGTACGACCTGGGCGGCGGCACCTTCGACGTATCCATCCTGGAAATTGGCGACGGCGTATTCGAAGTGCTGGCCACCAACGGCGACACTCGCCTGGGCGGCGATGACTTTGACAATCGCGTGATCGATTACATCGCCGATTCCTTCCAGAAGGAAAACGGCATTGACTTAAAGAAGGACCGCATGGCCTTCCAGCGCCTGAAGGAAGCCGCCGAAAAGGCCAAGATTGAGCTTTCCGGCGCCATGACCACCAATATCAACCTGCCCTTCATCACCGCCGATGCCACCGGCCCCAAGCATCTGGATATGACCCTCACCCGGGCCAAGTTCAACGAGCTCACCGCCGACCTGGTGGAAAAGACCATCGGCCCCATGAATGCGGCCCTTAAGGATGCCGGCCTCACCGCTGCTCAGATAGATAAGGTGATTCTGGTTGGCGGCTCCATCCGCATCCCCGCCGTGCAGGATGCCGTGAAGAAAGTAACCGGCAAGGAGCCCTTCAAGGGCATCAACCCCGATGAATGCGTAGCCATCGGCGCCGCCATCCAGGCGGGCGTGCTGGGCGGCGAAGTGAAGGATGTGCTGCTCCTTGACGTAACTCCCCTCTCCCTGGGCCTGGAAACCGAAGGCCACATCTTCACCAAGCTCATCGAGCGCAACACCACCATCCCCACCCAGAAGAGCCAGGTATTCTCCACCGCCGCCGATGGCCAGACCACCGTGGAAATTCACGTTCTCCAGGGTGAACGCCCCATGGCTTATGACAATAAGACCCTGGGCCGCTTCCAGCTCACCGGCATCCCCGCTGCTCCCCGCGGCGTGCCCCAGATTGAAGTAACCTTCAATATCGACCGCAACGGCATCGTGAACGTATCCGCCAAGGATCTGGGCACCGGCAACGAGCAGAAGGTGACCATCACCGCCTCCACCAACATGACTGAAGAAGAAATTCAGGCCCGGGTGAAGGAAGCCGAGCAGTTTGCCGAAGCCGATAAGCAGAAGAAGGAAGAAATCGAAACCCTGAATCATGCCGATTCCCTGATCTACGAAATGGAAAAGCAGCTTAAGGATAACGGCGATAAGCTCTCCGACGAAGATAAGAATACCGTGCAGACCGAGATCGACGCTTTCAAGAAGGTTCGCGAAGGCAACAACGCCGCCGAAATCAAGACTGCTATGGAAGCCCTCACCCAGAAGGTGTACGCCATCTTCGGCAAGCTCTATCAGCAGCAGGGCACTCCCGATATGGGCGGCCAGCCCGGCCCCGATATGGGCACTCAGAATGACGACGGCTCCTTCAACGCCGATGGCAGCGTGCAGTAATTGATCTTATGAACCAGGGGAAACCCATTCCGGGTTTCCCCTGAAATTCGGAATGCGGAATTCGGAATGCGGAATTATAGTTTGTCAATCAGTTATCCGATTCTTGCCTCCTTCTATCAATGAAAGGGTAGGAAAGGAAATGAAAAACATCCTTTCATTCCGAATTTCGCATTCCGAATTCCGAACTTGCACCAGAGGGGTTTGTAATGGCAACAAAACGTGATTATTACGAAGTGCTGGGGCTGGATAAAAACGCCTCGGCTGATGATATTAAAAAAGCATATCGCAAGCTGGCCAAGGAATGCCACCCCGACCTGCATCCCAACGACAAGCAGGCAGAGGAACGCTTCAAGGAACTGAATGAAGCCCACGAAGTGCTCTCCGACGAGGAAAAGCGCGCCCGGTATGACCGCTTTGGGCACGACGGCCCCAATATGGGGGGCTTTGGCGGTGCCGGCGGCATGGGCGGCTTTGATTTCGGCGGCTTTGGCGGCATGGGCGATATTTTTGATCAGCTCTTTGGCGGCGGCATGGGCGGCGCTTCCCGGCGCAACGCCCCCCAGCAGGGCAATGATCTGCGCTATGATCTGCGCATTTCTTTTGAAGAGGCCGCTTTCGGCTGCGAAAAATCCTTTGAATTTACCCGCAATGAACATTGTGAAGCCTGCCATGGCAGCGGCGCCAAGCCCGGCACCCAGCCCAAGACATGCCCCACCTGTAAAGGCACGGGCCAGGTGCGGGTATCCGGAGGCTTTATGGTCACGGTGCGCACCTGCTCCACCTGCGGCGGCACGGGCAAAATCGTCACCGATAAGTGCACCGCCTGCGCAGGCGCCGGCCGGGTGCGCAAGCGCCGCACTGCCAATGTGAAGGTGCCTGCCGGTATCGACAATGGCCAGACCATCGTGATGAACGGCCAAGGCGAGCCCGGTATCAACGGCGGCCCTAACGGCGATCTTTATATCCAGATCACCGTGCGTCCCCATAAGCTGTTTAAGCGGGAAGGGCTGAACCTGCACTTGGATCTGCCCATTTCCTTCACCCAGGCGGCCTTGGGCGCGGATGTGGAAGTGCCCGTGCTGGGTGGCGGGAAAACCACCTTCCATATTCCTGAAGGCACCCAGAACGATACGGAATTCCGCATCAAAAACCAGGGTGTGCAGCAGCTGCGCGGTTCTTACCGAGGGGATCTGGTGCTGCATATCCGGGTGGAAGTGCCCCGGAAGCTTAGCGAAAAGCAAAAGGAACTGCTGCGCCAGTTTGAAGAATCCTCCACCGGCAAGGAATATGAGGGCCGGAAAAGCTTTCTGGACAAGGTAAAGGATCTTTTCAATAACTGACAGGGAACGTTGGAGGGCTTCGCCCCTCCAACCCACCAGGGGCATGGCCCCTGGACCCATCTTCCGGATATTCCTTAGTTTTTTCTATCAAACAATGTGCCGGTGCCGCTTGAGGATACGATGATCATCCACGGGCACGGCGGCGAATACGCCGCAAGCCGGATGCTTTGCATCCGGGAAAACATGAAAAAAGGCGGGAGAGAAAGTTTACTTTCTCCACCGCCTTTTTCATGTTTTCGTTGTGCCCGTGAAATTGCTTTTCCGTTCTTTTAAGCGTCTTGCGGAAACCCCATCGTTTATAAAATTTGCGTGTCGCATACCGGAGTCCAGAGGAGGATCTCCTCTGGCGAGGGGTACAGGGGGCGAGGAGCCCCCTGCCCCGGTACTGTCTTCATCAAGCCCAGTACATTTCACCGGGGGCTTCGTAGATCAGCACATCCTTGAGGAAGCTGATGGCTTTGGACAGGCCTTCTTCGCCGCTCATGAGGCCATCTTCATGCTCGATGGAGATGGGGCCGTCATAGCCCACAATGCGCAGAGCGCTCATCATATCCTTCCACACCTTAGTGTCATGGCCGTAGCCGATGGTGCGGAACACCCAGGCGCGATTCTTCACATCGGAGAAATGCTTGGAATCCAGCACGCCGTTTACCGCCACATTGGCTTCGTCAATAGCGGTATCCTTGGCGTGGAAGAAATGGATGGCGTCGCCCAATTCGCGGATGGCGCGCACAGGATCGATGCCCTGCCAGAACAGGTGGCTGGGGTCAAAGTTGGCGCCCAGGATATCGCCCACGGCGGCGCGGATCTTCAGCATGGTTTCGGGATTGTATACGCAGAAGCCAGGATGCATTTCAAAGGCGATCTTTTTGATGCCATGCTCCGCGGCAAAAGCGGCAGTCTTCTTCCAGTAGGGAATCAGCACTTCATTCCACTGATATTCCAGGATTTCCTGATATTCCGGGGGCCAGGCGCAGGTGACCCAGTTGGGCTGCTGATCCACAGGAGAGCCGCCGGGGCAGCCGGAGAAGGTGACAATGCGATCCACGCCCAGCTTTTCAGCCAGCAGCACGGCATTCACGAAATCATCATGATAGGCCTTGGCCACTTCCACCTTGGGATGCACGGCGTTGCCGTGGGTGGAGAGAGCGGAGATGGTGAGATCATATTTCTTGAAAGTATCCTTGAATTCCTGGAGCTTCTTTTCATCATTGAGCAGCACGGCAGGATCGCAATGGGCCTTGCCGGGATAGCCGCCGCAGCCTACTTCCACCTGCTGCACGCCCCGATCCTTGAGGAACTTGAGGGCTTCGTCCAGGGAACGATCCGCCAGAGCAACGGCGAGAACAGAAAGTTTCATAATGGGTATCCTCCTTTTGTGTTTCGTCAGATTATTGACGTTGAATTACAAAGCATTCCGGGGCGCCAGGGCCCGCGTTCAAAAACTTGTGTCCTAATACATTATACTGCTGCGGCGGCAATTGTGCAAGCAATTTGCTCAATTCCCCCCTCTCCCGGTCGCCCTCCTGATGGCCGGGATAGGCGCAGATAATGCATACGCCCAAGGGCTTTAAAAGAGAAAGGGCACTGCGCACGGCTTTTTCGGTGGTTTCCCAGAGGGTAGTGACGGATTTATCGCCCCCGGGCAGCCATCCCAGATTGAATACCACAGCGGTCACCGGGCCTTCCACCTTTTCCAGCATATGCTCATGCCCCAGACAATAGAGCTGAGCCCGATCCAATACCCCGGTTTCTAAAAGACGGGCGCGGGTATTTTCCACCGCCGCGCTCTGCACGTCAAATGCATACACCTTTCCCTCCGGCCCCACCAATTGGCACAGGGTGAGGGTATCGTGGCCGTTGCCCATGGTGGCGTCCACCACCGTATCCCCGGGCCGGATCACCTGCCTGAATACATCCGCCGCAATGAACCGGGCGGAACGAAGAATATAATCCAAGAATAAAGCGGAGGAAACCATTCATTGAAGCCAAAGAACGGTTTCCCCCGTACCCCCTTCCAAGAAAGCTGTATGGGATTTTCTTTGGCATATTTTTCGCGACTCTGGCATTCAAGCCGATTGATTTGTTTACAGCAACGTCCAGAGAAGGTTTTCTTTGGGAGAGGGTCTTTCTTTTTCCAAAAAAAGCCCTCACAAATAAGCCTGGAGCTTGCGCACTTCTTCGGGGGTGAGCTCCCGCCACTGGCCCCGGGGCAGATCCCCCAATTCCAGAGGGCCAAAGCGCACCCTTCGCAACTGCAGCACCCGGTGGCCCACCGCTTCGCACATCCGGCGCACCTGGCGGTTGCGGCCCTCGTGAATGGTGATGAGTACCACGGTGGCAAAGGTTTCCTCCTTCACGATGCGGGCCTTGGCAGGGGATGTTTTATGATCATCCAGCATCACGCCGGCGCGAAGAATGCGCAGGGCTTCCTGGGTCACGGCGCCTGTCACCCTGGCCAGATAGGTTTTATCCACCTGATGGCTGGGATGGAGCATGCGCTCGGTGAGCGCTCCATCATTGGTAAGCAAAAGAAGGCCCTCGGAATCATAGTCCAAGCGGCCCACGGGATAAAGGCGCACGGGGTAATCCCTGAAATGA
Organism: Clostridiales bacterium; assembly: GCA_015056125.1. Taxonomy (GTDB): domain Bacteria; phylum Bacillota; class Clostridia; order Christensenellales; family Aristaeellaceae; genus RUG563. Next base: position 39,439 of record SVGW01000009.1, read on the forward strand.
TCCAATACGCAGGCGCGGCCCTCGGGATCGGATACGGTAGTCACTTCCCCGGCAGGCTTGTGATAGATCACATAATGCTTCTTTGTTTCAGGGCGGATCACCTTGCCATCCACCCTCACTTCGTCCCCTTCTTCCACCTGCACCCCCATTTGGGTGATGGTTTCTCCGTTTACGCTCACCTGACCGGCCAGGATCATTTCCTCGGCCCGACGGCGGCTGGCCACGCCGCATTCCGCCATGTATTTTTGCAGTCGCATGGTATCTCCTTTTGTAGCTAAGAATGTTTCAATTGTATCAGCCAGAAAGCCGTGCCCGCCCCAGCCCACAGCAGCCAGGGAAGCAGCCGCAGCATCTGGGAATCCTCATTCGGCCAAGGGCCAAGCGCGGATGAGCCGGGTAACGTGGTGGCGAAAATCGGTCTCCGCCACGGTTTCAGCGGCGATCAAAGGCACCGTCACCAGGGTTTCCCCCTGATCCATCAGGGAAATCGTGCCCACCTCCTGGCCTTTTTCAATGCCGGCCGGCAATTGAGCGGGCAAATCAATCCTGATATCGGGCCAGGAATTGATTCCAACCGGCGCCGATACATCCGCAGCCGCCTGCACTTTCACCGTTGCCTGCACCCCGTTTTCCACCGGGATTTCCCGCACGGTCTCCCCCTGGCTCAGCAGCGTCACCATTTGCCAATTTTCAAATCCCCGATTCAGCAGCGCCGTGGCCTCATTAAACCAATCGGGGCAATTGAGCACCACGCCAATGAGGCACAGCCCCTCCTGCTGGGCGGCAAACACCAGGCAGCGCCCAGCCGCCTTGGTATACCCCGTTTTCACCCCAAGAGCCCCGGGATAAGAGGAGAGGAGCTTATTTTTATTGGTGAGTACCCGATCGTATTCATGATTGGCCCAGGGCAGCGTGGCCCGCTGGGTGGATACGATTTCCCGGAATACAGGATTTTGCATTGCTTCCCGGGTAATCAGGGCCAGGTCCCAGGCGGTGGTATGATGATGATCTGATGGCAATCCGTGGGGCGTGGAAAAAACGGTGTTTTCGCATCCAATTTCCTCAGCCCGCGCTGTCATCATCCGGCAAAATTCCGATACCGAGCCGCCAATATGCTCGGCAATGGCCACCGCCGCATCATTGCCGCTGGCCAGCATCAGCCCATAGAGCATTTCCTCCAGGGAAAGCTGCTCCCCCTGGGAAAGATAAATGCTGGTACCGGGCACCCCAAAGGCATTTTCAGATGCGGTGACGGTATCGGATAAATTGCCCTTTTCCAAAGCCAGCAGCGCCGTCATCACCTTGGTGGTGGAGGCCATGGGCAGGGGCTGATGGGCATTTTGCTCATAGAGCACCCGCCCGGTGGTGGCTTCCATGAGGATGGAAGCCTTGGCCCCTTCTGCCAGGGCACTTCCATTATACAGGAGAATCAGCCCAAAGAAAAGCCCCACGAGCATTCTTTTCATGGCATAATCCCTTCCTGACCGTTCTTTTCTTCCCTGCATCCCAGCAGCGAGCGGATATCCTCCATCAGCTGCGGCGCGCAGTTCATGGCCCGCTCCCAGGCGGTAAGATGCTGGGCGGGGAGCATTTTTACTCCGTCTTCCCCCACCACCAGGAAGCCCACCGGCTGCACCGACACACCGGCCCCGGAGCCGCCTGCAAAGGGCGTATGCTCCAGGGCCGCCTGATGGGCTGCATCATATTCGCCACCCCCCGCCAAAAACCCAAAGCTCACTTTGGAAATGGGAATAATGGTGGAACCGTTGCCTGCCTCGATGGGCTCCCCCACCACGGTATTCACATCCACCATATCTTTGATATTTTCCAGCGTCGTCTGCATCAATTGCCCGATGGGATGATCCATGCTTTTTCCTCCTTTTTGGCCGCCAAATGATAGCTGATCAGCCCCAGCAGCCCTGCTGCCAATAGCATACCCAGCCTGGAATCAATCATACATCGGGCCTGCAGGGCACTTTTCCACTGAAAGGACGGCCGGACGCGAAGGCGCAACATGGGAAGCAGGCAGGAAACGCTTTGGAGCAGCGCAGAAAGAAGCGCTGTCTGCCCAGCATCGGAAAGATGCAGGCGCACATCCATTTCGATCCTTCGCACATGCATGCATCTGCGCAGCAGCAGCCGGACGATATTCGCTTTTTTCACCGTGCGGATGATATGCAGCGTTCTTTGGACCCGTTCCCCCAGCCCCTGGGAGGGCCTGTTCTTTATTCTGGGAAGGGTACTTGCCCAAAAAAGCTGCCCATTCAAATCCCGCTCCAGAAAAAATTCCACCTGAAAAGGAATACCCCATACCATCACGCCCAGGGCCGCCCTGGGCGCCCCCTCCAAAGACAGAGCTGCTCCCAGCCGGACGGGCGATATCAAAAGCAAATACAAAAAAATCAGGATCCACGCCATGCTTCCCGCCTCCCAATTCCCCATTATTCTGGGCATTTTTTATTCCAATATACGTTAGGATGCCGGATCCATCTTTTTTCACAATATTGCTTGACAAATAATACTATGTATTATATGGTATACAAACAAGGAGGTGAGCTGCGTGGATGCTCAGATGAAGCGGGGTATGATCGAAATCTGCATTCTATCCCTGCTGGCCAAGGGTGATTCCTACGGCTATCAATTGATCAAGGATATCGGGCCCATTCTGGAAATTTCCGAATCCACCCTCTATCCTGTGCTCAGGCGATTGGAATCAGCCAGTTGCCTCACCGTATATTCCGTGGAGCACAACAGCCGATTGCGTAAATATTACGCCATCACGGAAGAGGGGCGGAAAAAAATCGCCGGTTTTCTGGAAGAATGGAAGGAAATCTATAAAATTTATCAATTTATTTCGCAGGCAAGCGAAGAAGCAAAGGAGGCATTTGCCATGACACGGAAAGAATATATGGATGCGCTGGCTGAAGCCCTTTCTTTTTTATCAGAGGAAGCCCGGGATGCAGCCCTCGCCTTTTATGATGAAATGATGGAAGATTCCATAGAAGACGGCATGACGGAGGAAGAAGCCGTGGCCGCCATGGAAAGCGTGGAGGATATTGCCGCCAAGCTTCGGGATGAGGAAGGAAAGCCGGAAGAAAAAAAGGAAAATTCCGGCGCTTGGACATACGAAGAAAAGAAAGCCGTGTATCCCGCCTCTTCCCTGAATGCCATTCGCATCCGCGCCCGGGATTGCGCCATTCGCTTTTTCCCCGCCCAAGACGACCAAATCACCCTGATTTACCACACCTGCAAGGAAGACCCCTATGCGCTCTCTTGCCAGGACGGCCTACTGAGCCTGGAATGCCAATCCGCCCATCGCAGCTGGCAAAAGGGCTTCTCCTTTTCCTTCCAAGGAGGCTTTCAAATCAATTGGAAAGCCTCCGGCCCGCCGCCCATTGCGCTGCATATCCCCGTTGACGCCCTATTGGATCTGGACCTTGGCACCCAGAATTCCGCCATCCGGGGGGAAGGGCTGTCCGCCCTGTGCGCCGTCACCTTGGCCACCAGCAACGCCCGCATTTCCCTGGAGAATATGTCCTGCAAATCCTTACAGCTGCAATCCTCTAATGCCCGACTGGAGCTTATAAACGTATCTGCCAAGCAATTTATCCAGGGCGACACTTCCAACGGCCGCATTGAAGCAAGCAAGGTATCTGCCGCGGAAGAATTGACGCTCACCACCTCCAATGGCCGTTTCCAGGCAGAAGAAATCAGCGTGAAGGGACTACTGAATTTTACCACCTCCAACGGGAATATCGCCCTGCAGTGCATTCAAGCGGGAGAAATCCGCCTGCGCACCTCCAACGGAAAAATCCAGGGCGCCCTTCCCGGAAAGCAAGCGGATTGGGCCATTGAAAGCGCCACCTCCAACGGGAAAAACAATCTCCCCAAGCACCAGGCAGGCGCAAAGCCCCTTACCGTGCGCACCTCCAACGGCAATATTAATCTGCTTTTCGAAGAATAATTCTTTTCTCAGAGTCCTCCTGCGCCTGAAAACAGACCGGGAGGATTTTTCTTTATTTTGTCGAATTGTGTAATAAATCAGGCGTTTTGTGCCTTGCTGCGGCTCTTTTTCAGCAGTATAATGAAAAAAACTTAGAAAAGGAGACTGATAACCATGCTTACTTCTCAGGATATCAAGGCCGCCGCCAAACGGCTTGGCGCCGACATCGTGGGCATCGGCTCTATCGATCGCTGGAGCACCGCTCCCGCCCAGATGGACCCCAAGCAAATCATGCCCAACGCCAAATCCATCATTGCCATGGGCTTCCGCGTAATGCGCGGCTCCCTGCGCGGCATTGAAGAAGGCACCTTCTTCTCCAACTACTCCGCCATGGGCTACGGCGGTATCACTTACCTCTATATGCCCATGACCATCATCAACCTGAGCAAGATGATCGAAGATGAAGGCTATGAAGCCGTTCCCATGGGCCACCAGAGCGACTGGCGCGCCATCGACGGCAACGGCTACCTCAACGATCATTATTCCCGCCCCGTAGCCCCTGGCAAGGCCTGCCCCGACGTGATGATCAGCATGCGCATCGCCGGCTTCCTGTGCGGCCTGGGCGAAATCGGCTATTCCAAGATGCTGCTCACCCCTGAATTCGGCCCCCGTCTTCGCGTAGGCATCATCATCACCGAGCTGGAGCTGGAGCCCGATCCCATCATGGAGCCCGGCACCCTGTGCAACCGCTGCATGGCCTGCGTGCGCGAATGCCCCGGCAACTGCATCCCTGCTGATCGCACCGTGAAAGCCAATGTGGGCGGCTATGAATTGGAATGGGCCGACGTGGATATGCACAAGTGTGACCGCACCTTCATCGGCGCCGAACCCGTGGCCGAAGGCGAAACCGGTGATTATATCCCCGGCTCCGACAAGTATAAGCCCGCCCATTTCTCCCCCTTCTATCACAAGCCCCGGAATCTTTACAACACCGGCAAGGCCATCTGCGGCGCCGCCGGCTGCACCCGTGCTTGCATGGTGAGCCTGGAACGCCGGGGTGTGCTGAAAAATAAATTTGCCAATCCCTTCCGTCCTGTCGGCACCAAGCCCTGGCGCCTGGATTGGAGCGAAGAAGCCATCAAGATGGATCAGCCCGCAGAATACACCTGCGCCTATGACCATATGGATTCCCCCAACACCAAGGTGAGACCCAAGACCGATACCGACTGATATTTTCTTTGACAGGAGCATGCCGCCATGAAATTTGCAGTAGGCTTTCAATTGTTTGAACCGGGCGAAGAGCCCTTTTCCGCCATTGTGGAGGACTACCGGGATTCTATTTCGGAGGTATTCTTCCCCTGGCAGGATATGCCCACCGGCCGAAGCCCCCTGGCCACCCAGAACGGCTATACCGATTGGACGGCCCAGCAGCGCACGGAAGAGGAACTGCGCCGCATCAAGCAAATGGGGATTAAGCTGGATCTGCTCTTTAACGGCAACTGCTATGGCGGCTATGCTCTTTCTGAAAAGCTGGCCAACCAGGTGATTTCCATCATCGCCTATCTGGACGAAGCGGTGGGAGGGGTGGATATTATAACCACCACCTCCCTCGCCATCGCCCACACCATTCGGAAATATTTTCCCCAAAAAGAAATCCGCGCTTCTGTGAATATGAAAATCGGCACGGTGAAGGGCATGGAATATCTTTCCGATCTTTTCGATTCCTTCCATGTGCAGCGGGATTACAACCGCAATCTGGAGCATTTGAAAATGCTCAAAGAATGGGCCGATCAGCATGGGAAAAAGCTGGTTATGCTGGCCAACAGCGGCTGCTTCGCCCATTGCTCAGGGCAAAGCTTCCACGATAATCTGGTGGCCCATGAGCATGAAATCTGCACCATCAAAAACCTGGATGATTTCAACCCCTACGTGTGCTGGCGAAACTTGAAAAATAGAGATAACTGGCCCATGCTTTTGCAAAACACCTGGGTGCGCCCCGAGGATCTGCACCATTACGAGGGCATCTTTGACACCGTGAAGCTGGCCACCCGGATGCACGCCCTGCCCGGCATGGTGATCGGCGCCTATGCAAGGGGTTATCACCTGGGCAACACATTGGATCTTTTTGAGCCTGGCTTTGGCCGCGCTCTGGCCCCCTATATCATCAATAACTCCGCGTTCCCCAAGGATTGGTTTGAACGCACGTCCTCCTGCAATAAAATGTGCCATCAGTGCACCTACTGCAAATCCGTACTGGAGCAGGTGCTTTTGAATACGGAGGGTTGATCAGCCGCAATGCTCAGCCATCTTTTTTCGGAGGATCAGGAATTTTGCATTTCTGGCGTGACCGTGATATCCGGTTACCGTCCGGCAGGCAGAACGGTGGATCAGCGAAAAAATCCCCGGCCCAATCATGGCTTATTCTTCGTGTGGGACGGCTACGCACGCTTTTCCGATTGCGAAGGAGGCTCCTTTACCGTGCAGCCGGGAGAGCTTTTGTATATCCCTGCTGGCTGCCGCTATAAGATGCAATACGCCGCCGAGGCCACCGCTTTCATTCTGGTGAATTTCTGTCTGTTTGCGGTGGATGGCGGGAAAACATCGCTGGGCAATCGTTTGACTCTGGTAGCCCGGGATGATAGCAGCCACCGCCTTTGGAAAATCATGGCCGATTTTGAGCGCTGCGGCCCGGATCGCGATCCCTCCGCCTCCTTTAGAAAGAAAGAACTGATTTATAAGCTGCTGGGCACGATTTATGAGGAAAGCGGCCCCCTGGCCATGGAAGGGCAAAAATACGCTTCCATTCTGCCGGGAGCTATGCTCCTCCAGCAAACCTATCTTGAAAATATCCCTATCTCTAAATTTGCCGAAGCCTGCAATATCAGCCTCACCTCTTTTCGGGCGCTGTTTACGCAAAAATATGGCATGTCCCCCTTGCGCTACCGGAATCAGCTGCGCATCAACCGGGCCATCGCCCTGCTCCAGGAAGGCAGCTGCACCGTGGCTGAGGCCGCCTATGCCGCAGGCTTTGATAATATCGGCTATTTCTGCCGGTACTATAAAAAAATCACCGGCGAAACCCCCAGAACCACCCAGCTGCGTTCCAAATAGGGGAACGATGGGGGGCTTCGCCCCTCCTCCCCACCAGGGGCATTGCCCCTGGACCCTTCCTCCGGATGCTGCTTGACTTGAATTGTAAGCAACGTGCCGGTGACGCTTGGGGAAACGTAGTCAACCACGGGCACGGCGGCAAATATGCCGCCAGCCGGATGCAAAGCATCCAGGAAAACGAAAAGAAACGCCGGAGGAGAAAGCTCGCCTTCTCCCTCCCGGCGTTTTTTCGTTTTCATTGTGCCCGTGAAATTACTTTTCCGTTTCCTTTAGCTTCTTGCGGAAAAACCGAGGCTTTTTAAGCTTGCTCCGTCGCATAATGGAGTCCAGAGGAGGATATCCTCTGGCGAGGGGTACAGGGGGCGCGAAGCCCCCTGCCCGGTCACAGAACCTGTACCAACTCCTTGCACAGCAGCACCAGATCATAGCGAATACCCTTGCGGCTGCGCCAGTCCCGGTTGTCCCATTCTGCCTGGGATACGTCATCCCCGCCATAGATCAGCGCGCCGTAATCAAAGCCCCGGAACTGGGAAACCGCGATGCACCCTGCCTGCTCCATTTCCACGATCTTGGCTCCTTCTTCCTTGCGCCGGGCGATGCGATCGGCAGTTTCCCGAAAGATGGCATCGGTGGTCCAGGTGAGGCCCCGAAGATAAGAAATGCGGTGGGCCTCCAGGTAGCAGGCGATCTTTTCCGTTACCCTGGAATCGGTATAGATGTACTTGGAGGGCTCCACATAATGATAGGAAAATCCTTCATCCCGGATAGCGCCCTCTACCAGCAGCAATTGGCCCACCTGAATATTCTGATCCAGCACGCCGCCGCCCCCGCAAAACATCACCTTCCCGGCTCCCAGCGCATGAAACAAATCCAGATCACCGGCGCAGGCCGGGCAGCCCACATAGCCCTGGGTAATCAGCACGTTAGCATCCTGAAAGCGATAGAGGGTGATGGGGTTTTCGCCGCCGATTTTCCGATCCAATACGATCTTTCCCTCTTCCTTCATCCGTTCTAAGACTTCGCCAAAGAAGGTGATGATCAGTTTATCTGTGCCAAGGGGCGCTTCCCCCAGATTACCGGGATTCACCTTGGCCATTTTGCAATCATCAAATTCCAGAATGGGGTATGCCTGCTTCCTCATCATATCTTTCACCTCCAAGAATAAAAGAAGGGCCTGCGCGGCGTTCAGCCGGCAGACCCTGTTTTCATGCCAGAAGCTTATTTTCCCTGGCTTTCCATCCACTTTTTCGCCGCGGCAATGGTGGTGGCAGCGGCGGTATGCAAGGGCATATAGGGATGAGTAATCCGCTCCCAGGTGGTCTGCATCATACCCAGGAGCCGTTCGGGGGCGATGTGCTCTGCGCTATATTTCGTGAGCTTTTCAAAATTGGAGAAATCGGAAAAGACGCTGCCCGTAGGCACTTGGTCGTAGCCGTTCTTTTCCAGAATATCAAAACTGTTCACATAAATCTGATGGCGTTCATCCAAGTTTTCAAAAGCGCCGGAATAATACCAATTGCTCTGGAGCACTTCCTTGGGCATTTTTTTCAGGAATTCCAGGGGATGATTCCACATATAATCGGACCAAATCCAGGGCCGGGCATTATTCTTTTCCACGCAGCCCAGCAGATAATAGAAATCATGCCACCACAAATCATGCTGACGAACGGTAATATGGTCGAAATTCCGCTGATGGTCTGCCGTTTCTTCATCCATACCCAGATGGAAATACTTGGGCTTGAACACCTGGCATACCTCATCGATGACGTCCTTACACACCTGATAATAGATGGACGTGGACAGCATCCAGGAATATTCCTTGAGCCAGATATCATGGCAGGCGGAGAAATTCAGCTTGGGCACCACTTCAAAGCCCATCTTCTGCAGCTTCTTCACTTCTTTGCGCATCTGCTCATGAGTCCAGGAGCCCTTCACCGCCAATTCGGGATGGGATTCATACAGCAGTGCTTCTCCCACATCAATAATCAGCATATTGCAGCCCGCGTCCTTCAGCTCCTGCATATGCCGATCCCACAGCTCCCGATTGAAATGCAGTTCAGTAAACGCATTGGAATTGGAGCGATGCTCCCGTCCCCGGGTATTGCCCGTTTCGGTCCACATATTGCAGCCCAGGTGGATCAGATTAGCCCAGTAAAAATTCTTCTGTTCGCTCATGGTATTCTCTCCTTTATTTCTTTTTATTGATCAAACCAAGCGTTGTTTCATCCTGCTCTTCCATCCATTTCTTCGCCTTCGCAATCGTGGCGGCAGCAGCGGAATGCAAGGGCATATAGGGATTTGTGATCCGTTCCCAAGTAGTCTGCATCATTCCCAGAAGATGTCCCCCGGAAATATGCTCCGCACAATACTGGGTAAGCCCTTGGAAATTTCCAAAGTCCTCCCAAAGGCTACCGGCAGGCAGCTGATCATAGCCGTTTTTTTCCAACAAATCAAAGCTTTGAAGGCTGGTCGTGTGCCACGCATCCAAATTTTCAAAGGCGCCAAAGTAATACCAATTGCTCTGGAGCACTTCCCTGGGCATTTTCTTTAAAAACTCCGCAGGATGATCCCACATATAATCGGACCACACCCAGGGACGGGCATTGTGCTTTTCCACGCAGTCCATGAGATAGTAAAAATCCTTCCACCACAAATCATGCTGGCGAATCACCACATAATCATAATGCCGCTGAAGATCATAGCCCTCTTCATCCATGCCCAGATGGAAGTACTTCGGCCGAAACACCTGGCATACTTCATCGATCACATCTTTGCACACCTGATAGTAAATGGGCGTGGATAACATCCGGGAATAATCCTTGAGCCAGATATCATGGCAGGAGGAAAAATTTAGCTTGGGCACCACTTCAAAGCCCATCTTCTGAAGATTTTTTACTTCCCTGCGCATTTCATCGTGGGTCCACGAGCCCTTCACCGCCAATTCAGGATGGGATTCATAGCGCAGCGCCTCGCATACATCGATTACCAGCATATTGCAGCCGCCGTCTTTAAGCTCCTGAATATGCCGTTCCCACAGCGCCCTGTCAAACTGAAATTCCGTAAAAGCGTGCGGAATAGAACGCTCAGCCATTCTCCGGCTGTTGCCGTACTCTGTCCACAAATTGCAGCCCAAATGCAAGAGATTAGCCCAGTAGAAATTATTTTGCCCGCTTATGGTGATCTCTCCCTTCTGCTATGAACGGTTATGCCTTGGTCATGGTATCGGACAATTCTTCCTGGGGCAAAAATGCACCGTTTGCCCGCAGGGTTTCTATCAGCTTTCGGGTATTGATATTGGCCGCATCCTTGCCGTCCCGGATCGCCTGAACGGCCGCCGTGGCCGCCGCCTGGCCCATCATACCCGCTGCTGGCATCACCCGGATGCTGGCCTGCACCATCACATCGCTGGACACGCACCGGCCGGCTACCCACAGATTTTTCCAGCTCTTGGGGACCAGAATGCCGTACGGCAGGCCGAAATGCTCGCCGATACCCAGCCTCGCATGATCCTTCCTGTTCACAAACTGATCCCAGGTAGATTTATCGCAATCATATACGTGGATATCCACAAATTTATTGAATACACCGATCTGGTCCGGGAAGGAGCGTCGGGCTGCATAATCATCATAGGTCAGTTCGTATTCGCCCACAATACGCCTGGATTCTCGCACGCCCATAAGACTGGAGGTATTCACCAATTCCATCTGCTCACAGCCGCGCACATATTTTTGATACATTTTGGCATATTCCTGTACCAGCTGCCGTCCCCGCATCATGCCCTCGCTCAGGCTTTTGCATTTCACGGAATTCATGCCAAACACATGCCCGCCGTTGAGATAGCCCAACTGTCGGCCAATGCGCCACATGCCCGGGAGATGCCTGTCGCACTGGCTGATAATCCCTTCTTCATAGGCCTTTTCAATGAACTGATAGCGGTCGTCATGATCCAATTGATCAAAATGCTCCCAATCAATATTGGAAAAAAGGGCTGTCAGGGTGGGGGGCATAATATTTTCCGTATCTCGGCCCGCCTCCCGGTATTCAACGCCGCAAAGCTGAGAGAGCACGGCGTCTCCAGTGCAATCCAAAAAAGCCTTGGCGCGCACATAGGAATATCCTTCCACATTCTGCAGCACCACGCCCTTTACCCGTCCATCTTCCACATCCGCATCAATGGCTTTGGTGAAAAAGCGTACCTCCACGCCTGCTTCCCGGGTCATTTCATCCAGCAACAGCTTCAGCCCTTCGGGATGGAATGGGGTCCAGAAATGATAGCGCTTCTGCCAGCAATCCGGGGTTACATGCTGGGGCAAAAAGCCACGATTGTACATCCGCTCTAATATTTCCCCCATCACGCCGCGCACCAATTGCTTTTCGCCGTCCGCCATGGGATCAAAAGCCGCCACTTGACCGGAAGTACCCATGCCTCCCAGGCAGCCCATGGCTTCTGCCAGCAATACTTTGGCCCCCAGCCGCGCCGCGCTAATCGCCGCCACCGTACCCGCAGGGCCGCCGCCAATGACCACCACGTCATAGCCGTCTTCTATCGGGATTTCTCGAACCAGCGTAAACTTTTCCATATCTATCTCCTTTCTACTCTATCTCCTTTCTACAAATTTTTCCCCTCAGAATAACATCTGCTTTTACAGCAATGCATTGATTTGTTTTTGATATGCTTCATTTTCCCAAATTTTCACCACATATCGATGGGGCCCGTGGGAATCTTCCCGGAAATGATTGGCACCCGTATCAGCGTCCACGGAGGCAAAGCCCCGGACGGTTTTGTAGCCAGCCGCTTCCTCATTCCCATTCAGCGCCATGAGCACCAGCATGGGATCCCAGGAATGACGACCATTTTCCGAGCCATGATCTTTCATAATCTGGTGCAGCAGATCGCCATCCTTTAAGTGGCCCCCGGTGAGCACATTGACGCCCACCTCCCAGCCAAGGAACGTGACCGGCACCGGGCACAGACGGCAAAAAGCTTCCCCGGCCACCCGGGAGCGCGGATTGCGGCAAAAATTATTTTCCTTTTCGCCATCGCCATCCCATTTTCCCGCCATGGCCCATACTTTTTTTACTTTTTCCTTAAAAAGCTCCAGCCCGGTTTTTTCCGAAATATCATCCGGCCCGCTTTCCAGCACCGCCGTAATCACCTGGAAATAGCCAATCTCCATAATCTCAATCTTTTCCGTGGCATCCGCCAGAATCCGGCGATACAACCGGACGGCGTCCGGCAAATCCCGGTTGGTAATGGGCATGCCCGTGGTCTCCGCCAGGTGTTTTTGATAGGCGGGATTTCTACCGAAATCGGTTGCTTCCAAATCAATACCCACCGGCACATCCCCCAGGCCCTCTTCCCGCATAAAGCCCATGAGAGAGGCCCCGGAATATTCCATGGCGGCATTGAGCCCCACGCCCAGCAGCTGCGCTTTCTTTTCCTTTACAAAGCGGGCGATCAATCGCACCGCCACGGCATCATCGCAATCCGTCCACCAATCGGTTCCCAAAATAAACTTCCGCACGGCTTCGCCCTCGCCTTCTATCCCACTTTTCTCTTCTTTATATCACACTTTTTTTGAATCAATTATTCCGTCTTTTCTTTCATGCTTTCAAACATCACTTGCTCAATTGCATTTCTATTCTCAGCAAAGGCCTTATTGGCTTCATCACGTTTTTGTTCAGCCATTCGCACGGCATCTGCAATGGCCTTTTCCTTTTCAGGCGCTAACCGAGGAATAGGAATTGTTGCCACAAAGTCAGGCGTAATGTGATCAACAACAGAGGCATAAATGCCTTTTTCCAACAGCACCTTGCCAATCCGTTCGGTTGACAAATAAGCATAAACATAATAAGGATCAATCACATTCTCATCGCACACAACACGAATCACGTGTTCCGATATCATGGATCCGGCCATGCTCTCCGTCACCATGACAACACGCCCCGTAGAGCCTGATCTGGTGATTAAGATCCAGTCCTTTTCCACGAAATGCTTACTTGCAGGCTTATAATCCTTTGGCTGATACTGCAAATCGAAGGGGCGAATCTGCAAAATTTGCGTACCCGAATAGAACGGAACGCTTTCAGCCCCAGCGGAAACATAGTTTCTCTTGTGCCTGCCCGGATAAAAAATACCATGGGAGACAACCAAATCGCCCAGCCGAACGATTTCTTTGACCTCTGCGCCAACGGATTCTTCAATTTCCTTGGCAATGTTGTTTTTGTTCGGATCCCAATACCAGGCATCAATTCTTCTGGTGGGGTCTTCCAGTATTTTTTGGGAATCGATCACAAAGCAGCTGGGTGCATTTTCAGAAGATTCGCAAAATGGGATGCTGCCGGTAGTGGAATATTCTTTCCAAGCCTTAAAAATTACGGGAAGATCATTCCAAATGACGGCCGCACCATTTTCATCCAACTGGTTCATGCCGCTGGCATCTTTTTTGTACAGAGGATTCCCCCGACGATCGTGGCCGACCGCTTCGGATACCGCCATAAAAATAGGATAGCTGTCGGGTATCTTTTTTACCTTCTTCAAGAACACGAGAGAAGTTTTTGTGCCGGTATGGGGCTGAAACGCTTCTCGCGGCAAATCCACAATCGCAGTAATCTGAACCTTGCTGAAAAGCCACTTGCGAAACTCAACGCTTTCCTCTTGCGCCCCAGACAGATTTTGTTTGGGAAGAACGATAACCATGCGTCCACCATCGGAACTATCTGTCGCTTCCTTTAGATAGAAAATATCGCGCTCAACAAACAGCTTATCGGGATCTTGGCCGGCCAATAATTCATCCGTAGGCTTGCCGTCCACCAATTTGTGGCCCAACTCATATTTTTCCAGCACAAAATCCCGCGTATCATCAATTTTGGTGCCGAATGGAGGATTTGTTGTAATGACGTCAACGCTGCCCGGCTTGATTCTCTTGGTAAATTGAGGATCAAGTTTATCATAAGGTTCCAGCGAGTCAAAGCGAAAAATATTGCTCTTGCCATCCCCCACAATCGCCATGTAGGATTTTGAAATTCTGTATAAAAGGGGATCTATATCACAGCCAAAGATATACTTGTCTGCATAGTCCTTCAACAGTGCATTGAGCCGATCTCTTGAGTAGCCACGATTTTTATACAGCTCGGCAATCTGGTTTCTCAGTTTTTCAATGGCAATCGAAAGGAAACCGCCAGAACCACAAGCGGTATCGAGGATCATCTCATTCTTTTTGTAGGATGGTTCGATTACATCCATGGCAAAACGAACGATTTCACGAGGCGTAAAAAACTGTCCGCTTTCTCCTTTTAAAGTAGAAGGCAGAAGCATCTCATATGCATCCCCGAGCGCATCGGTGTTTGTATCCTCATGCATCAGGGCAATGCCTTGCAGTTCGCTAACGATGTAAGCAATCCACTCGTCATCATACTCCAGCGTTTCTCCCTTAAACATAACGCCGAAATCAGGATCGCTCAAAAGATTTTGGTAGAGCTTTTCAATTCTTTGGCGAATGGCCTTCTTTCCATCTGCCGATCGAAGTTCGGAAGGAGTTGCCCTGAACTCGCACAAATCATCGGGATTCAATTCATCGATGATTTTGCAAAAAAGCATTTTGATTACTTCAACGGCAATATTTTCTTCTCTCTTGATCGGGCCATTTCCATATAGCTTATAATACATTCTGGAAAACAACAGTTTAAGCGCTTTGGCAGGCTTTAAATCCTGCTTGCGATATTGACCGATGGTTTCCTGCGTTTCTCCAAAACGGGGGAGCGTGGGAATGGAAATAAACTTCGTAGGATCAGTGGCCAAATCACGATAATGGTAGTATGGACCCTCGCTGTTTTTCTCAAAACCGGCAAACCACACGCAATAAGGCGCCGTTGTGGCCGTTGCATACGAAAACGCTTGAAGATCATAATGCTTTTTGGGCGTTTCTATTTCAATAATAATATAGGCATTTTCTTGCTTGTGAACGGGAGAATTATATACAACGATATCTACTTCTTCGGCATTTCGATTTGCCCCTCTTTGGAGAACAACCTCTATATCAATGTGAGCCTTGGGATAGCCAAGATCATCAATCAAAATATGCTCAAATAATTGCCGGTAGGCTTCCTCAGGATTGTTTTTTACTTCCTTACCTGTTGCATAGTCATAAATCTTTATATCTGCCACAAGCAATCACCTTCCCCAATAGAATCGATCGCAAAATTTTACACTTTATGATAGCACAAAAAAAATAAAAAGTCTATGCACAATTTGATGGCCACCCATTGTCCAAGAGGGGGTGGAGTCCCTGGATCCTTTGCCATTATTTAGGCAGCTCGAAATCAGGGCATTCAGCATGCTTCACACAAAAAAACACGGAACCCTTGAAAAATCAGGAGTTCCGTGCTTTTTATGGAGGCGCCACCCAGACTCGAACTGGGGAATAAAGATTTTGCAGACCTTCGCCTTACCACTTGGCTATGGCGCCTTAAAAAATGGAGCGGTAGACGAGGCTCGGACTCGCGACCTCCACCTTGGCA
>SVGW01000010.1 GCA_015056125.1 Clostridiales bacterium
GCAGGCTCAGGATTTCTTTGGCATTTTCGTCGGTATAGAGGCTGGGATCCCAGCAGGTGAGCTGACAGGAATGAATGCCCATTTGGGCCGCCAGGGGAATGCGTTCCTTCACGTCGGTCAGTTTCATCAATACGCCGATTTTCATGTTTTGCTCCTCCTGAATATTTCGATAACTATATTATAATGCAAGTTTGAAATTTTTCAAGAAAGCATGATCTATTTGTGGAAGAGGCGGCGGTTGGTTTCTCTTGTTTAATGACAGAGGGCGTGATATAATATAGGCCGAAATAATGTGAAGGCGGTTTACACATGAAGCAGCGGATCGATGTATGGCTCACCACCCGGGGCATGGCGGACAGCCGTGAAAAGGCCCAGGCGCTGATTATGGCGGGGCAGGTGTATGTAGGAGAAAAGAAGGTGCTGAAGGCGTCGGAGCAATATGCCGAGGACGCCCCCATCAATCTTCGGGGCGTGCAGGATGCCTTTGCCAGCCGGGGCGGGCATAAACTGGAAAAGGCCATCACAGCATTCCATGCGGATGTGACAGGCCTGGTGGCCATGGATATCGGTGCGGCCACCGGCGGCTTTACCGATGTGCTTCTTCGCCATGGAGCCAGCCATGTGTATGCCATTGACGTGGGCTATGGTCAGCTGGATTGGAAGCTTCGCAATGACGAAAGAGTCACCGTAATGGAGCGCACCAATGCCCGGAGCCTGACTATTGACAATTTTGACCGCCATCCCACCCTTACCGTGATGGACGTATCCTTTATCTCCATCAAGCTGATCCTCCCCGTGGCGGCAGCCATTATGGGGGATGAGGGAAGGTTCCTTACTCTGATCAAGCCCCAGTTTGAGGCCGGGCGCGGCCAGGTGGGCAAAAACGGCGTGGTGCGGGAAAAAGAAACCCATGCCCGGGTGCTCAGGGAAATTTGCGCCTTTGCCCCCTCCTTTGGCTGGCATGTGCATGATCTTACCTTTTCTCCCATTAAGGGCCCGGCCGGGAATATTGAATTTCTGGCGGACGTGCGCCCCGGCCCCGGAGAAGAAATCACGGATGAATTCATTGCAAACCTGGTGGATACTGCCCACCGGGAACTGTAATTGAAAAAAGGAAAGGAGCCCCATGAAGAAAACTTATGTGACCACCATGCCCGATCATGTGGGTGCCTTTTTGCAGGCCAGCCGGGTGATGAGCGAATTGGATATCAATATTACCCGGGTGAGCTATAATAAAGCGGTGGATATGCACACGCTGTTTATTGAGGTAAGCGGCGGTGTGGAGCAGATTGCCCAGGCGGACCGCCGCCTGGCCCAGATCGGCTATCTTCAGAATGATGATGGCGGAAAAGGCGTGGTGCTGGTGGAGTTCCGGCTTCGGGATGAGCCGGGCAGCGTGCAGAAAATTCTGGAGCTGATCAATGCGTTCCGTTTCAATATTTCCTATATGAGTTCCCAGGAAAACGGCTCGGAATATCAATTATTTAAAATGGGTCTGTTCGTGGAAAATAAGGCAGATATCCAAGCCTTTTTGCAGCAGGCGGAAAGCATCTGCAGTGTGCGGGTGATGGATTATCAGCACACAGAAAAGAATTTTGACAACAGCATTTTTTATCAATCCTATGCCACGGCCCTGGCTTCCTGCATGGATATCCGGGAAAGCGGCCGGGAGGAATTATTGATCCACGTGAATCTGGCCATGCAGGTGCTGGATGAGCGGGGGCTATCTCCCTATCGCACCTTTGACAGCATCAGCCGTTTTGCGGAATTGCTGGCCCGGCACCGGGATGAGGCCTTTTCGCCCCGTATTTCCCGCCATGCTATAACGGAACGGACGGAAATTATTCTGATTGAGCCCCCTTGCGGCAGCAATACGGCCATCATCAGAAGCGGGGATGAATACCTGTTTGTGGATACAGGCTACGCCTGCTACCGGGAGGAAATGCTGAAAATTTTCAGAAATCTGATCCCGGGCTTTGACAGCATGAAAAAGCGCGCCCTGATCACTCATGCGGATGTGGATCACTGCGGCTTGCTGCCCTTATTTGACGAAGTGATGATGAGCAAAAAGAGCAGCCTTTGCATCCAAGCAGAGGCCCGGGGTGAGGATGGCTTCCGGGAACAAAATCCCCTGCACAAGCCCTATATCCGCATCTGTAAGCTGCTCACCGGCCTGGTTCCCATGGATCCGGAAAAGATCCATGTGATCTGCGGGGACGAGGATGCGCTTAAGGCACCCCTTGAAAGTGTGGGCCGCTTCTCCTTTGGGGATTTGCATTTTGAAGTGTACGAAGGAAAGGGCGGGCACCTGCCCGGAGAAATTGTGCTCATTGATTATGGGCATAAGCTGGTGTTTACCGGGGATGTGTATGTGAATTTAAAGGGCATGACGGCGGAGCAGGCCGCCTATAACCAGTACGCTCCCATTCTGATGACTTCCGTGGATACCGACCCTGCCCTATGCAAGCAGGAAAGGGAAGCCGTGATGGAGCGGCTGGGCGTGGGCGAATGGCAGATTTTCGGTGCCCATGGCATGAAGAAGGATTATGCCGTGAAGCTGCAGGCATAATTTGAAAAAAGAAAAAATATGGGTTGACATTTCCTGCGGATGGATGTATAATATCATTTGTTCGTAGGGGAATGGTGTAATGGTAACACGTGGGTCTCCAAAACCTTTGTTGAGGGTTCGAGTCCTTCTTCCCCTGCCATGTAGCCGGTTTCGAAAGAAACCGGCTGATTTAATATTTTTCGTTCATTAAAAGGCCAAAGGCATGAGGAGGAGAATTATGAAATTATCTGTTGAACTCTATTCTGTTGCCGCGAAATTTGGAGATCATAAAGCGATTGAATTAATCAAACAAGCAGGTTTTGATGCTATAGATTTTTCTTATTATTATGAAAGAGAAAACGAAGAAATTTTGGGCGAAGACTACCGGAAGTATGCCGAAGAGATGAAGGCACAGCTTGATCTGGCCGGGATCGTCTGCAATCAGGCGCACGCTTCGTTTACATTCAAATACGGAATGAACAAAGATATTTCCGTGCCGGAATATCTTCATATCATCCGTGCGTTGGAATCTGCTTCTATTCTTGGCGCAGAAAATATTGTTGTTCACGCCATAGGTGTGCCGGACGACGTTGATTTCGAGGCGTATAATATCGAATATTACAGAAGCTTTATTCCTTACTGTGAGGCTTTCAATATTCACGTTGCTGTTGAAAATCTTTTTACGAGAGATACCAAAAGAAACAGAATGGTTGGCAGGATCGGAAGTCCTCAGGAATTGAACAGCATTGTTAAAAAGATAAATTCTCCTTGGATTGTGGCGTGTGTGGACGTGGGGCATGCCGCACTGACGGGATATGAGCCTGAGGAGTTTATCAGTCGGATGGATTCGCACATTCTTAAATGTCTTCACATTCAGGATAATGATTATCTTGGAGATCGCCACACACTCCCCTATTTGGCAAATTTGAATTGGAATGCGATTATGACCGCTCTAAAAAAGAACGGCTATCAAGGAGACCTCACACTTGAAATCGTCAAGTACCTTCAGAGATTTCCAAATGAATTGATTCCCGATGCGTTAAAATTTGCTGTTGTGGTTGGAAAACATCTTATTTCAATTTATGAACAGTCCTAATACCGGCATATGATCATATGATCGTCCGATGGCTTTCCGCCGAAGCTGGAGCTGCTATGGGTCTTATGCTGACGATGGATCGGACATTGATGTGATGCTCCACGTGGGTTCCTTCCGCCAGACAATCCAGGAGAAGCACTGGCAAATTGGGGAAGCCGCAGCAGAAGTGCTGATAGATTTCGGTATGTTCATTCAAAGGACGAGAATGAAATGGATTGGATAAACGAACGATCTGAGCATTATTCACTTTTTTACCATCCGAATAGTATCGCTGAAATGAATCTCTCCCAGATTATAGCGTGGCAAGAGAAGTGTTACCAAAGATTATCCAATGAGCTCGGCTTGATTCTGAATCGTCCAATTCGCATGTATCTATGCAATTCTCCTGATGAAATTGCTCAAATTACAGGCTGCCCTCCATGCAATGGAATGACATTTGACTATGATTTGATATATGCTGTCTACAACGAAACGACGCGGTGCCTTGGCCCACATGAGGATGCACATATCTTTTCATATCAAATTGCAATTCCAAACTCTTTTTTTCTTAGAGAAGGATTTGCAATGTATTTTGATAAAAGCTATCATGGCAGGGATAACACCGAAATTGCAAAAGACTGGTTCAAATCAAATAAATCGTTTTCCATCACCTCGCTTATTGATAATAGAATCTTCTGGCAGCTTCCGGAAGAAATCAGTTATCCATTGGCGGGAGCATTTGCACAATGGATCATTCAACATTATGGGATGCCGGTATATCTGGAAATATATCGTAATGAAGATTATCTTAATGGCTGTCTTGCGAAATTTTCAAATGTTATTGATAGCATGTTTGCAGACACTGTATCGAAATGCATCCGGATAAGCTGGAGTTCAGTTTCCGAAACGGAATGAAATACACAATATCATAGTTGATATACTGATTGCCGTCTAACTCATTTTGCCGTGGGGTAGCCGGCTTTTTTCGTGATGGACAAGCCTTGGTATAGGTGATATAATAAAATAGATTAATTATATGCATGCATAAATTATCGTTTGTTTTCAAAAATATGACCTTGCAGATTCAATCGCAAAGGGGCAGAGAGGCACTCGACCTATTCTGTAAAATAAGAGTATTCACAATAGAAAGGGATCCATATGTTATTTGCAGATGATGCATTCAAGAAAGCTGCGCTGGCAGCGCTGGGCGCGGAAGTGATTGAAAATGATGGACAATTGGCCCAAATAGACGCGCTTGAGGTGGAGGGCGCGTATACTCTGAACGACCTGCCGCGCTTTCCTGCTTTGACATGGTTGAAATTGACGAGATGCGAGTTGAAAAGCGCGCTGGCTTTGCGTCAGATGAGTGGGCTGCGCAGCTTGCAATTATGCAAGGTGAACGGTGCAACGGCACAAGACATTGCGCCGCTGACCGGGCTTGTTGATCTTTGGATAGAGGACTGCGGCATATGGGACATTGCGCCGCTGGCCGTGCTGATCGGATTGAAGGAACTGACTTTGTGGGGCATGGGCATCAAAGATCTGTCGCCGCTGAAGAACATGACGCGCATGGAAGATTTGTCCCTGTATCACAATCCGATTGAAGATCTGTCGCCCATTCGCGGGATGAAGCGGTTGAAGCACCTCACGATGCATGTGGATCATTTGAAAAACCGGCGCATTTTGCTGGAAAAACCATTTTCAACCGCATTTCAGGGTTACACGGATTTTCCGGAAAACGCGCCCGAGAGCGCGAAAAAGAAGAAGCCGCAGGGTAAACAGGCGCTGACTTGGCTGGCAAATGTACATCCGCGCCTGCCCTTTTGCCGGGATGCAGCGCTTTTCAAACTGACCGGCGGGCAGGAAAGGCTGGTCTGCCGGGACTTGGGTAGAGAGGAGTCGCAACGATTTGACCTGTATCTGGATGACAAGCCGCTTGCGGAGATATTCATCAATAGCAGTTGTGAATACTCCTGCCATTTCAGGAGCGGCTATGGCGACGGATTGATGAACGAGCTGCCCTGTCAGGCGGTGAGCGATCAGATAAACCGGGGCTTTGAGGGCGTGCGGCAGACGGGAAAATACCTGGCTCCGTACATGGCGCTGATGGAATCCGGGCTGTATGTGGTGGCTGACTTTGACATGTTCCCGGTCCGAAAAGATAGCGAAAAGGACTATGATTACTTCTGGGACGTGCCTGTATTCAATGAGGAACTGCACTTTATACATTATTTTGTGGGCGGGGAAACGCAGAAGACGGACATCCCGCTGTTTCTGGCTCCCAGCCGCCGTGCAGCGGGCATGAGCCCCGCACGGGTGGAATACTATCGCGCTCGTTTTGCCGAAGGAGACGCGTTTCCACGTGCCATTGCGCTGTACTTAAACGGCGGCGTGGCGCTGCTGCTGGACGGCCATCATAAGGCGGCGGCCTGTGCCATGGAGGGGCAGCGGGTGCGTACACTGGTCATCTTCCCAATGGAAAAGATCAATAACGAGGAAGTGGAGGCGGCTGTGGCAAACGGCGTTCGCCTGTACCTACAGCGCGATATTTATCCGCGCCTAAAGGATGGAAAAAGTGCGGCGCTGTGCGATGGACAGGACAGAATCTTCGGCTGGGTATCCTGTTTGGAACACATGAAAAAGACCCGAGTGTACGCCGAGCCGCTCAAAGCGCCCGACTGGGGCCGCGTGCCGGACGAGTGCCGCACAGAGCAGTTTAAGGATTATCCGCATGTTAGCGCGCTGGCGTTCGCCTGCAAGATGAATCCCCAGGAGGTGCGCCGCCTGCTTGCCGAGCAGAAGAACCGCCCCCGCGGGCAGCACGACATGGATGTGATCCACGAGTTGCGCGCCTTTGCCCATATGTTCCCGGACGGCAAATGGCTGTCGCCCACTGAACGTGAGTGGCTGAAGCGCCCGGATGATAAGTTCGAGGACTATGGCTACGAAGTGGAGCACCCGAATAAGTAAAAATGACAATTCGCGCTGTGAATATGACATGGTTTTTTTACGGATCGTGATGCGATGATATAATATCGACAAGACATCAAAAGGAGGTCTGTTACATGGCTAAGAACGGTATTAAGGACGATGTTTTTCTGGATGTAAAGCCTAAGGACTTGCTGAAACAGCTGAGCCTTAGGGATCAGACCGTTGAATTGGATATCAATGTTCCGGATAATTTTTACCAGACCCTGCTGGAGCAGCTTCTGGAACGGGAATACCTGAATGATACTTCTCATCGTGAGTTTTACATGACACCCAAGGGCAAGCAGAAGCCTATTCATTGGATGCAGATCACTCGACTTCCCGTACATCCTAATGATAATGAAAGCTATGATCTGCTTTCCCGGTGGCAGGGTGTCCTGTCCGGGCTTCATGCTTGGGGATATCGTTTGCTGTTTTTGCTGCTTCGATATGAAGGAAAGACGAAGCTGTATTTGGGTACAACGTCCACAAAGCAGGAAATTTCTGCGGAAGAAGCGGTTGAACAGTTGAGAGAAGCCTGCTTTGGATCTATGCCGGGTATGGGAACCAGAATCTTGGCATCCAATGTCGAGGTATGGGATGAAATTCATGCACCATTGTCTGCCATGGATTCGATTGGTGCGGTAACAGGAATTCCTTCTTTCCGCGATGCAGAACAGAAAGGCGTATTGCAGACTCTCGATCAGCTTGCTTTTGGAATTCGGGACATCAATGGCGAGGATAAAGATTATGCTATGCTCGTGATCGCAGATCCCCTCAGCGACGAAAGTATCGCTGAGATTATTTCCAGTCACAGGCGGTTGAGCAGCCAGATTCATACAGCCGTAAAAATGACGGGCGGTCAGTCTTTGGGACGCGGCGAATCTAAAGAAGCAGAGGCAGCTGCGAAAGCAGGTATCGGCATACTCGGTACTGTTGTCGGCGGTATTCTTGGCGCATCCACCGGGGCGTATATTGGTTCTTCTATTGCGGGGGCTATCAGCGGAGCGATCAGCAAACAGATCAATGTGAACGGTTCCGCCTCTACCAGCCGGGAATACCTGGACAAATTTGCCGAATTTGCCGAGGAAGCGACCAACCATCATACGGAACGATTGAATCAAGGCCGAAATTATGGTTTCTGGAATACGGGCATTTATGTTCTTGGAAGCACGCCCAGAGACGTGGTAACGGTTACCGGCATGCTGCGATCCATCTATTCCGGCGAAGAAACATATTACGAGCCCATCCGCCTGCATCAGTTCAGTTCGAATTCCAAGGCGCTGAATATCGTCCGTGATCGTTTTGAACTGTTGCCCATGATCGATCCTGAGGTCGTGAAAAAGGATGGATTTGCATATGGCAAGGATCAGTGGCATATCTTTGGCGAGTATTATCAGTATCTGTCCACACCCATCAACACGAAGGAGCTTTCTCTTGTTACCTCTCTGCCCCGCCGAGACGTGCCAGGGCTGCGATTTGTAAAAACGGCTGTACGCTTTGCGAATAATCCTGCGGAATTGCGTGATGACAAGATCACCCTTGGACGCATTGTTGATACCGGCATCGTTCAGTCGAATACCTATGATATTGATCCCAATTCTCTGGTGCGTCATGCCCTGGTGGCCGGCAGTACGGGCAGCGGTAAGTCCACCACCTGTAAGCGCATCCTGAGTGAAATTCTGGATCGTGATGTTCCTGTGATGGTGATCGAGCCCGCCAAGGATGATTATGTTCGCTGGGCGATCGAAATGAACAAGTCTTTGCCGGCTGAAAAACAGTTTAAAATTTATATGCCCGGCGTGGATGAGCTGGATGGCGTAAAGATGGAGCCCTTGCATCTGAATCCCTTTGAGCCTGCGGCGATCAAAGGTGTTAAGGTGGATCTTCTCCAGCACTGCGAGACTTTTATCACATTGCTTAACGCTTGCCTGCCCGGAGAGGATGTCGTTCCGATCCTGATCGAAGAAACTGCCTATGAGACCATCCGGGATGTGGCAGAGATGCTGAACCGCGATTTGGAGGAAGGTGCGGTAGAGCCCATGGACAGCTATCCCCGGATCAGGGATATGGAGCTCATGGCTTCTCAGATCATGGCAAAGAAGCAGTATTTCCAGCAGAACAAGGATAACCTGACGGAAATCCTCATTACCCGATTCAAGTATCTGCGCCGCGGCACCCGAGGCAAGATCCTCAATGTGTTCAAATCCATTGATTATAATGAAATGTTTTCCAAAAATGTAGTCATCAACCTCAGCCGCTTGTCTGGCAGCAAGGATAAGGCGCTGATTATGTCCATGCTGATGCAGGCGCTGTATGAGTATCGGGTATCCTGCTATGTCCACGATGCCGAATATCGTGCCAAGGCGCAGCAGAACAAGCTCATGCATCTGACCTTGATCGAAGAAGCGCACAACGTGTTGATGAAGCCTGATAATAATGCCGCCAGTGGCAATCCTCAACGTGCAGCTGCGGATCTGTTTGGCAATATGCTTTCTGAAGTTCGCGGATACGGTCAAGGCTTTATCGTGGTGGATCAGGTTCCCACCCGTCTCATTGACGATGCGATCAAGAATACCAACTACAAGATCGTCCACCGTCTGACAGCTCCGGATGATCAGGAGGTCATGGCCTCCTGCATGGCTTTCCGAGATGACCAGAAGTACATCATTCCAGCGCTGGAAAAGGGAAATGCAATCATCTGCGGCGATGAGGATGATGCAGCAGCGTGGGTCAAAATTCCCGCCCCGAGCAAGCCTGTGTGACGATTTGAGACAAGGAGAGATCATTATGGCACAGATCATTGAAAGCGTGGAACCTACTGAGCAGGTCATAGATATCGAAGTGGAAAATCCATTGGTCTTGGAATATACTGCATTGGAGCAGGATGCTGCTAATTCTGAATGCAGCGACATGGCGGAATACTATGCGAAAAAGAAGCAGGCGCTAATCGAAGAGCAGCAGGAGTTTTATCGGCAGAAGAAGCTTAAAATACAAGCTGAAATGGACGCACATCAGGACCGGATAAATCAGTGGAAAATAGAAAATACCCCGACCTACGGAGTGCCCCAAACTGCATTGGAATGGGAGCTGCAAGCCAAAGGCGAATTGGAACGCAACGGTCCCACCGACCGGTGGAGATACTCACTAAAGCAAGCAGATATCGCTTGGCAGAAAGAACTGCAGGAAAAAGCGCAAAAGTGAAGCTTGGAGGATATTTCAATGCCGGAGAATATTGAAAGATTTGAAGCTGCGGAAAACAGCATGCCGCGTGAAATGCTTCAGAATGCAATAGAGAGTTTTATGGAGATGAGCCGGGAGATGGAAGCGGCCGGCAATCACGATATGGCGCAGTACTATGAAAAGAAGGCCAGAGAATTGACCGCTGAAGAGGCGGCCTCCAGCGATATACGGCTTGGGGGCTGGTATGCTGGATACACTGCCGGAGAGTGGCGGGATATGGCAAAGGAGGAGTATGTGAAAAACGGAAACTCCATGAAATATCGTCAGTATTGCGATAATGCAATGAAGGCAAGCAGTTGATAGTGCTCTCGAATCAGAAATGAGTGAACGTTGATGAACCATGAATTGATAAATCTGCCCGAAAATAGGGCTGAGCAGACTTCGGTCGAGCAGCTGGAGGAAGGACTTTTTCGTGAATACATCGGAAAAGCAGAACCGTTGGCCATTGAGGCAGAACGTAGCGAAACTGTGATTGGCGATCTGGAAGATACAGAGAACTGGCACTTTCAAGCGGAGCAGACATCCTGCGTGGTCGCCATCGAAGAAATGATTGCAGAACAGCTTCTTCAGCAGGACATGCCTGACGGGAAGATGATTGATTATTCCCAAATGCGCGGCTGGTATGAACCGATGAGCGGAACCTCTTTGGAAGATACAGGTAAGATTTTGGAAGCGTTGGGACTGGAAGTGGAACGGGGAGAAAACTACTCTGTTTCCGATTTGGTGGAATCGCTGGCACAGGGACAAAAGATCCTGTGCGCAGTTGACGGCATGATGCTGCGGGATGCACGACTGGCGGAGATCCCCGGACGCAGCGCAAACCATGCGGTGCAGTTAGTGGGAATTGATTTTTCAGATCCGCAGAAAGCGCAAGTGATCCTTAATGATACGTTTGATCCCAATGGCAGAGGAATCCGTTATGATCTGGATCTATTTATAAACGCATGGAAAACCAGTGGTAATTTTGCGGTGATGGCGGAAAAAGGGGATGTTGCATAAATGGATGCAAAAGAAATGATGCATCAATTGTCCACCCATTCGGTGGTCAGATCGGATATGGCCATGCAGGTACAGCTGGGGCTACCGTATCTTGACAAACGAATGGATAAGTTGTGCGTCAGCTGTCTGCCTCATCGGGAGGAATACCGGGATGGATGTGTGGTATTCTATCAGCCGCAGTATAGGATCACATGGGTTTATCCATTTCAAAAGATCATCGCTTTTGAAAACGCAGCATATTTTCGTCCGCTGAATTGCGCAGAACCAGTATGTTCTGTGAAGTCAGAAGAATATATTCTGCGCGGCAGGTCTGTTTTGAACGAGTTGTATGCGCAGTGCTCCGGATTGCTTGCCGCCTATGAACGGGAGGGTACGGTATCCGATGTCGCACTTCGCAGATATCGAAGAGAATATTACGAAGCAGTCCGGGAATTGGGGCTGACTGACATCTATGGAGAAAATCGCCTATGATCTGCCTTGCTGTTTTTGAACCGGATGCAGGACGAAAGGCCATAATCAAAGACTTGTTAGTACGATATACCGTACAACAGAACTGTGAAATGGAATTGCTTTGGTTCGTGGATAATGATCCCATTCCAAAGATCGAAAAGCATGCGGAGAGGATACAGATCGCGCTCGTATCCCTTGATTATGGAAAAGGAATTGAATCCGGGCAGCTTCTCTATAAACAGAATCCGGACTGCCGCATCCTGTATTATCAAGATTCTAAGTGCGATCTGGAACCGCTGCTTTCTACCCGTCCTATCGGGTTTTGTCTTTGGGAAAGGTGCGGAGAGACCTTTCTGGAGAAATTGGATCATGCTTACAATGATGTGCTGATGATCCAGACCACCTTCCGATATGAGACGAAGAGCAAAATGTATCTTCTTCCGAAGCGGAATATTTTGTATTTCCAGAGCGATCTTCGATATGTTGATATCTGTACGATCCAGGGCGATCATCCCCGAATTCTTGCAAAGCTTTCTGAAATCGAGCTTTTAGCAGGAAGCGTATTTGTGAGAATTCATAAAAGCTACCTGGTCAATGTGAAGCACATACTTTGGATAGACAAGAAAAAACATTTGATTTTGCTGACAAATGGTGAACAACTGCCCGTTTCTGATGCCCAGTATGAGCAAGTGTGCGAAAGACTGCGGGTGCTGAAATAACGCCTCCGTCTTCTGGCTTGGAGCCCGCGAGACAAAGTGGAATCTGAGACATCAGAAGGATGGATAACTGCAGAAGAAAGAACATATCCGTTGTATACTTGATTGAATGCTCTGTGCGCTGAAATCGAATATGGTTGTGGCTCTGGAGTGTTTGATGTATAATTGATTCATACAGAGACAAATGGAGGAAAGACAATGGCAGCAGAGAGAATCATCGGCGTTGACTTCGGCACCAGCACATCGGTTATTCGGGTAAAGCGCTATGAAAACGGGAATCCCCTGGGTGAAAAACTGGAAGCGAAAGAAGTGGTCTTTGGCGACAGAGCCTTGGTTCCTACAGTTATCATGAAGAAGGATGATGCTGAGTCAGCATGCTATTTTGGCTATGAAGCGCAGCAGGGCAAAAAGAATTATACATACTTTCATAGCTTCAAGATGGATCTGGAAAGTAGCGATCCTGAGAAACGCGCACAGGCCAGACAGCTCACAGAAAGCTTCTTTTTGTTCCTTGCCAAGCAATACAGGAGCCAAAGCGAGGGTGGGCATCTTGGGAATCCGGATGACAAAGAGCGTACCATTGTCAGCTATCCGGTAAAGTGGAATGAAGGAACGAAGAACTTCATGCTCAAAACTGCGGCAAAAGCAGGCTTTCCAAATGTAACGGGCATGGATGAGGCGCAGGCTGCAATTCAGGCAGTGATCGTCATGAATGCGGAGCACCTGCAAAAGCATGGCTTGCTGAAAAACGGCGTGGGAACCAATGTCCTGTTGATCGATATGGGAGCCGGTACCACAGATTTAGTGCTTGCCCGTTATACTCCTGGCGATGAAACGGAAACAGAAGTGCTGAATACCTGGCCCAAGAGCGGCGATATCCAGTTTGGCGGCAGAGAGATCGACCATTTGCTGCAAAAGTTTTTCCGTCAAATGCTGGATGAGGATGATGCCGAAAGGATTTTTGCCCGCATTGGCACGGATAAATTCAAAAGCTGGAAAGAGGGAAACGTGTCTCCTGCCTTGCGTCAAGATGATTCCGTAACGGAATTTGCGGAGTTTGACAATTTGGCTGGGTTCCTGGGCCTTGATCTGGATTACTGCCTTGATCGCACAGCCTTTGAAAACTGCCTTGCCGATTACCTGAGGCAGTTCCCTCAGTTGATTAATGGATGCCTGCAGAATGCGGGCATGACTGGCAATGATGTGGATCTGGTGATCGTCACGGGCGGCCACAGCCAGTGGTATTTTGTCAGGGAAATGCTGGAAGGGAAAATGCCGCAGCTTGGAAATGTGGATCTGCCTAAGATCAGAGAGAACCCCGGCAGGATTATCCCCATCTCCCGTCCGCAGGAAACGGTTGCATTGGGACTTGCCTACAACGGGATTCACGACACCGGTGAGGACGAGCTTGTAGTTCCGGAGCCTCCTACTCCTCTGTGGCCGGACCCAATTGAAGATAAGATTTCCACGCCCACATTTACGATGGAAATTCGTCAAATCATTTCCAAGCCTGAAGGATTTGTAGTTGAGGGAACCATTTCTTTGGGCGAAGTTGTTGCGGGAGATACGGTTTATATTTGGGATACTACTGGGAAAAAATGCCGCTCTGCGACCATCAAACGAATTGGTCTGTGCAGCAAAAACAATGGAACCATCATCAAGGATGCTGCGGCTGAAAACGATGTAGTAGCAGTGCGTCTTGATAGGATCATGGCAACAGAGCTGTCTCAGGGGATGATTCTTTTCAAGGATACGGAAGAATTCCAGCATGCGCCGCTTCAATGGGTGCAGGAACGTGTTGAACGCTGGAAGGCGCGTCAACCGGTGGTAACTGGTCCTAAAGCTGGAGGAGATTCTGACGGCGGAAACAACAGCAACGGTGGAACGATTATTAATGGCGGTGCTCTTGGCATTGGTTCTGATATCTATACGATTCCCCAAGGTAAATCTGTTGCTGGAGCTGTGCAGACAGTCAGAAAATTTCTTGTATCCAAGAAAATGGAAGTGCAGGAACTGAAAACGGAAGAAGGATATGTCGTTCAGGCACGAAAGAAGGGCTTGTTCAACAAAAATGCATCGGCTTTGGAGATTCGCTTGGCACCTATCGGCGATGATCAGGTAGCGATTAAGGTCGGAGGTGGAAAATGGGCATCCATCGCTGCAAAGTCTGGAGGCGCGATTGTTTCTACGCTCGTCCTTGGCCCACTGGCCCCCATCGGAGCTATTGCGTTCATAATCAGCGCAGGAGTTGATGCCCAATTGATCAGCGATACAAAGAAGCTCATTAAGGACTATTTCACCTGTTGAGTTATCTTCCTGAATCAAGGAGGTAAATGGTTTGAAGGCAGGAATCTATATTGCTGCTGCGGCAGTCGGGTTGTGTGTCGGCGGTGCAGTGGTCGTATATGGCTGGTATCGGAAAAAGAAAGCGCATCGGAGGGCGAACGCAGATACTGTTGAAGCTCGTTTTCTGACAGCATGGACAGAGGCGCTGAGCGATGACGCCCGTTTGTTCAATGGCTTGTACAGCGGCTTGTACCGCGTTACCAGCGGCACTGTAAAAAGGCCGGAAAAGATTCTGCGAGAGTGGTGTCAGCGCACCCATTACAGATGGGAAAACGAAGCGGTTGATATGCTTTGTCAGGAGCATCTTGTCCCCCTGATTGAAGCTGTGGATGAAAACGCCTTGACCAAGTGGGCAAGCCTTCTGCTGGATGCAGCTTCTACTGCCGGGATCATGAGAGAGTCTGCGGAAAAGCTGGTGCTTACCGATCGCAATACTGCTGATTATGTGGAATGGGATGGCAATGATCTGTATTCGGAAGATGAAATTGAGATCATCACCCCTGCATGGTATCAAAATGGAAAGTTGTTAGAACAGGGACAGTGCAGAAAAGTATCGGTTGAGGCATACTGATCACACCGCAAAGGGAGCGCCATATCAAATGGACAGTTGATGCGGCGTACCCGTGTTTTCTACAGAGGCTGGCAGGCGAAGAAAAGATTATCAGGATGCCGGGAGGCGGATTGAAAAATGAAGCTGTTGGATCGCCTGTTTGGAAGAAGGGCTGTTCAGGAAGAAAAGCCAAGCACCCCTGCGGGGCAAGACATCCCTAAAACAGGCATGAATGCTGAGAAACAGCGCCGCATACTGATTTCAAAGTGCCTGGAGGTACTGAAAGATCAGATGGATGCGCACATGAATGAGAGCGTTTTTGTTCCCTGCTCGGTTTCCTGTGATTTCCCCGGCACGAAGAACAAGGCGTTTCTTCGGGTGATTCCAGATGAATCGGATAAGGAGATTTGCCGTCTCACTGCCAGTGCTGTGCGAAAAGGCAGTGACCTGTGTGTGATGAACTACCTGTTCAAGGGTACGCGGCAGGAGATGAAGGAATGGCTGGGCGATGATGCACATGCAGAGGAGTTAATCCCATGCATCGCCCATCTGTCTGAATCATTGGATAGCAAGCTGAATCAGGGAATTGCCCGGCCCTAAAATAACAGATGATGGAGGGAATCGTATGAACGGCAAGCCTACTGCCGCCGCATGAAATGCTGCGCATTCTGAAAGAGCATACACGAACAGTGGATCGCCGCAGCATTCCTTTGCTGCTGAATTCCAGGGACATTCAGACAGCGAAGCTGTACACACCCGATGAGATCGCTGCGCTGATCGAGTGCTTCTGCTGCGACGTTCCCTATCGTGCGTCCAAGCTGATCGTCAATTTCAGCGAAAAGGACGCCATCAGCGAATACATGGGCTGGAACGACTACTGGCTGAAGTGGGAATACAATCGCGACAGGCAGTCCATTCCTACCCTGATCTTAAATTTCGCCGGTGCGCACCGCCCCGATGCCAATCAGTTTCCCATCGCCTACGGCCAGGAAAGGAGCCTGTTGGAAAACAGCACCCTGCTGGCCACGCTGGAGAATCCTGAAGCACATGCCTTTTACCTTTTCCAGCAGGCTGCAACCGATGGTATGCGTTCGGACGCCATGCTGCTCTCTCCCTACGTGGAGTTTTTCAGCGTGGATGGCGTGCAGCAGGAGAAGAGCCAGCTCGCCGCCGTGCTCTCAGCTGTACCGCCTCGCTTTAACGGCGATTCTGAGGCAGTGAAAAAAGCACTTGAACGGCGTATCCGTGCCATGCTGCTCGTCGCTGCGAAAGAGGGCTACAGGCGGCTGATCCTCGGTGCATGGGGCTGCGGCAGCGCGGGCAACGATCCGGAACTCGTGGCCTCGCTCTTTGAAAAAGTGATCCGGGAACATGTGCATATTACGGATGCTCGTGGTGAGGAGACGCTGCACAGCTGGCAGGATTTCTTTGATTCCATCACCTTCCCAGTGCCGCCTGGTTCCGCCAGCGCAGCATTTAAAAATCATTTTTCCGATTTTTACCGTGCAGAGCGCGAGGAAAGGCACAACAGAATCAGGGCAGAAATCGCATCTGACCGTGAAAAATATCTCTCTGCTATCAAGGGCAGCCTGGTCGGCGGTGCAATTGGCGATGCGCTGGGCTATCCGGTAGAGTTCATGCCCTATAACAGCATCATCAGGCATCATGGAGAAGGCGGTATTCAGCATTATGAAAAGAACCTTGAAACCGGCCTTGCCCTGATTTCCGATGACACGCAGATGACGCTTTTTACCGCAGCGGGCATGCTGGTAGGTGAAACCCGTGGAGCCATGCGCGGCGTTGCAGGTTCTATGGAAAGCTACATTTATTATGCCTATCGCGACTGGTACTTCTGCCAGTGCAGCGCAGAGGCACCCGGGGAGGATGGCATATGGAAAAGCCAAGGCCACAGCCTGAACACATCCTGGCTGTCTTATTTACCGGAAATGCAGCAGCGGCGTGCGCCGGGAAATACCTGCCTGAGTGCGCTGGGTTCTGGCGATAGCGGCACGCTGGAGGAGCCCATCAACCACAGCAAGGGCTGCGGCGGCATCATGCGCATTGCGCCGGTTGCGCTGTTTTACAATCACAGGGCAGAAAAAAAACGCGAATGGCTGGTGGATATCTGCTCCACTGCTGCGAAGGCGGCGGCGCTGACCCACGGTCACCCGCTGGGCTATATGCCGGCGGCAGCGCTTGCGCATATCATCTCCCGCGCAATCTTTGGCGGTTGCCCCTATGAAAACGAGCTGCACGGCATCCTGAAGGAGTGCAGGGAATTGATGCGGGACATGTTTGAGGGCGAGCCATATTTGCCCAAGATGCTTTCCCTGATGGAGCGGGCCGAGGAGCTTGCTGCCAACGATAAATCAGATGCGGAAAACATCGAAAGCCTTGGAGGCGGGTGGGTCGCGGAGGAAACTCTGGCCATCGCCATCTACTGCTGCCTGAGGTACTCGGACGATTTTTCCAAGGCTGTCATTGCCGCAGTCAACCATTCCGGCGACAGCGATTCCACCGGCGCGGTTACCGGAAACATCATGGGCGCGTGGTTGGGATATGAAAAAATCGATCCTGTGTGGCTAAAGGATCTGGAACTCAGGAACGTGATCGAAGAAGTGGCGACCGATCTGTGCGACCATTGCCGCATGAGCGAATTCGGCGATTATCGGGATAAAGATTGGGAGCGTAAATATATCAATTTTGGCAAGCCCAATCAGGAATCGTGAGATTTGGAAGAATCAACCACTGTACAAGGAGAGAGATAGATGAGTAAGCAAATGAACAAGATGAAGAAACTCAGCTCTGCTGAATTGATCACCAGGCTCAGAAGCTCCAAAACTCTTGAATGCAGTCCTATCGCCTATGTGGTCGATCTTCTGGATGCGTATTTTCAGGGGAAATTTACCGCACAAAAACTGTGTGCAGAGTATCATTTTGAAACGAAAAAGGCGCAGTTTGTGTTTTTTCATATGTCAAAACGTGATATAGAGGATAACAAGCGCGTGTTCAAGAAGGAATTTACTTTTGGGGATGGCTTGACGGCTGTTCTTGAGCAGCAGGTTGATTCGCTGGATGCGCCTGCGTTTGACAAAGCGCTTCGGGAATGTGTGGAAGCCTATCTTGCATCCTCATAAGCCATGAGGTGACATATCAGAAAACTGCTGCGTTAAGCTGGATCATCAAACGGAAGGCGATAAAATGAAGTACATGACGCCCATTTGGCTGCGTTACCCACAGGTTGAGCCCGATTCCATCGAATGGCGCATGGGATTGGGAGAAGAGTATATCGCCCGGTGGATTGCATGGAAAAAGCAGCTTTCCGCTGATGAAAAACGGGAATATGACGCGCTTTTCCCCGTTCCTGTTCTGTGGCATGGCTATTTTCCGGAAAAGAAGGCATGTAAGGAATATCATCACGGAGCCTTTACCATGCCGCTGTGGAGGAATAAGGGGCTTCCGAAGTATTCGCTGCGTAAATTGCAGCTTTCTGAGCAGGAAAAGCCTGCAGAATACTGCTTCTTCTGGGGACATCATCCCGCCGCGGACGGCAGCATCACCAAAAACTGCTTCAGCCAGTGGTATAAATCTGATTTTCTTTCCTATGGCGTTCCATATTGCTGCATGGAGCAGTATATGATGGCGCAGAAAGCAGCGCTTTTCGGCGATAAAGAAATCCACAAGCAAATCCTTGATTGCGACGATCCCGCTGAGATCAAAAAGCTGGGTCGGCGCGTACGAAGGTTTGATGCGTCTGTGTGGGATCAGGCGAAATATTCCATTGTACTGAACGGCAACTGGAAGAAATTTTCGCAGAATCCCCAGCTGCGTGATTTCCTGCTGAGTACGGGAGAGCAAATTCTGGTGGAGGCAAGTCCGTATGATACCATATGGGGGATCGGTTTGTCCGCCGATCAAGCTGTTGCCGGACCGCAAGCATGGCGGGGCGAAAACCTGCTGGGCTTTGCGCTGATGGAAGTTCGGGATGAGCTGGCAAGGGTATATGCAAATGCAGATATCCTTGATGATAGATGAACACGAAGGGAAAAAGTATCACCCAAAGACCGCTGCAAGGAGGAATGGCTGCTGATGCTGAAGAAAAACGGCTTCTTATTGCTGTTGGTGGCGCTCCTGTCGTGCTTGCTGCTGTTTTGCATTAGCAAGATAGCAATTGTTGTGCCTAAACCTGTATCTGGCAATACGGCAGAGCCTACTTCTGCTGCTGTGCCTGTGAGTATTGATCTGGTGCTTCCTGCCCCGGATGTATATTTTGGATTAGCGAATGAGCCCCAATATGCGTCAGATAAGGTCAGTCCAATATATTCTTTGGATCTTGTTGATTATCCCGCTGCCAGCATCAAGCAATACATTTCGCTTCTGACAGAGAAGTATGGTCTCGCGGTCAAGCCGAAGGAAAACGATCGGATAGAATTCACAGGCACCACGCTCATCAATGACAACGGTCAGGAATGTGTGGAGATTCAATGGCTGGAAACTTCATTCGGCAACAGGCTGATGGTATCCTTCGGCAAAAACTGCGCTACTGCAGCACTGGAAACGCTGGAAAACACGCCGGACATACGAACAATCACAGATGGCGATTGGGTGGCGTGCACAAAATGTGGCGGCGAGAACCGCTGCCAGAGTTGTGAGGGCCGCGGCCGCTGGAGAGAATCGGATTGGGACGGCTACATATCGAAGAGCTGTTCCGTCTGCAACGGTGATGGCAAATGTCATGCCGACGGCTGCATAAATGGCCGCGTGTTCCGCCCAAAGGAAGAAAAGCAATGATCTGTTCGCGAAACATGCGGGCATCCAACGTGTTCCAGAAATGCGATATAAAACCCGATGCTGCTTATGTGCGTGGTCTTTTGACAGAAAACGAGTGCCCCCGGAAAGAAAGGAGGATCCGGAATGTACCTATGGCATCAATTGCTGAACAAAATCCGCAAAGCTTCCACAAATGCCCAGCCTTTGGAAGCGGAAAAGTCTGAATTATCCCCCGCGTCTCCCGCGACGCAGCTGCATCCGACCACGGCCCTGATGGCTCCTTTGTCTGCCGATCAGTTGTCTTCCGCACTGGAAACCTGGCGGCAGCAGCATGATTTCATTCAGGCCAAAATTAATGAGGAATGGGATCGCACCCAGGATCAGCTGGATCAAAGGCAGCAGGCCTACTTGCGCACATTACATCCTTTTTTGAGGTATTATGTGCCTCTGCAAAGCTTTGATCGCGCCGTTATTAAAACGGATGAGTTTTGCGTTTCTGGAGAAGAGATGCGCAAGATGTCATTAAGTTATTTTGTCGCGCTGGATTATTTTCGCAATCTAATGAAACAGCCAACCCCGGATGTGATCGCTTATCTGAACAAAAGTAAAGCAGAAATGTCCCACGAAGATTGGGCGCTGGTGGAGCGTTACCAGCCAGATGCTGCGCTGATCGTAAAAAAGGCAGTTGCAGCGCACGAACACTTTCATCGGCGTATTCCTGATAATTTTCGTTGGGAGATCACTCAAAAAGAGGTCGATACGTATTGGAAGCAATATGGTTCGTCTAATCTGAAGTATCAAGCTGCGTATGAACTGGCTCGACATGGTCAGGCGGATGATTTCCTGCCTGCCCCTTTCAGGTTTCTGGGCTATATGGGGCCGGACTGGGATCAAGGCGGGATGACATTCGCTATTGATCGGAACTGCTTTGCCGATCCCGATCCCTTACTGTGCTATTGGGAAAGTGAAATGCCGGAGATTGACTGGGCTCAGGCCCAGGAAGAGCCCTATGTGCTGACTGAAGATGCGTATGAATATCAGCAGCAAATTTTGGAACAATTTCGGTCCCTGTCCAGCGGTATCGTCCCCCTGCGCATTCAAGGCCACTTCTTTTTCCGGTTGGATGTGCACGCCATAAAAGCCAGCTTCCCCCATTTTGGCGAGGACTTGCCAACGGCTGAATTGAGCCCTTATCTTTTTGTGAAGTGTGGCAACCGGGATTTCCAAGCACACTTTGGTCAGGTTGTGGATGGTCAGATCGTTCAGTTGTATCTAAGAAGCATCTGATTTTTCTGAAAAGTCCGTAACCATCGCAGGAGGCGTAAATGACTATGAAGCCCCCTAGCTGACATCCCTATGTGACTTTGTTTTTCTGGAACACGCCAAGGCAAATGCTGTTTACTATACTGTATCGGGTGATGAGGAATGAGTAACTATGCAGAATTCAATGAATTGATCTTCTTTGCGCAAGTGAAAAAACGTCCGGGAATGTTTTTCGGAAGAAAATCACTAATCAGTCTGAGAGATCATCTCTTTGGCATGAGCTATGCTTTTTCAGCCTGCGGTCATCCTGATGCCCTGATCCTGTTCAAGAGTTTTATCGAATGCTACAACAACAAACTGTTTCTCAGCGATCAGAACGGCTATGTCTGCTGGTGGAATCATCTTCTTTATATCAGCGGCGGCATGGATGACTTGGCTTTCGATTCATTCTATAGACGATTTGAAGCCTATCTTCTGGAAGAACATAATCTGAAGCTGCCTGAAGTTGAATAGATGAGACGAGTCCTATTGTCCCTGCCAATGGAGCTTTTCCTGAAAAGGAAAGGCTCTCTTCATTTAGGTGCAGAAAGAGTACCGGCTGCTTCTTGACCGCGCCTCCTGCCAGTGATACAATAATATACAAATTAAGGAGGTATGATATGGCAAATTGGATTGCAATCAACCAAGATATTTCCAGGCTCACCACGCCCTATAAGGATATTTTTACCACGGTTTATACGGTGAAAACCCCGGAAGGCGCGCTGTTGTTTGACGCGGCCAGCTATGATACGGATGCGGATGCCTACCTGCTCCCCTTCTTGAAGGAGCAGGGGATCACGGAAGATCAGCTGAAATATATTTTTATCTCCCATTCCCATACCGATCATGCCGGGGGCTTGGGAGGGCTGAAAAAGCATTTTCCCAAGGCTCAGGTGGTTTGCGGAAGTGCGAATATCGAAAGAATTCAGCCAGGCATTGCTTATCATGTGGCGAATGAAGAGGAATTGCTGCTGGGAGTATTGCAGGCGGTGTCCATCCCCGGCCATACCAAGGACAGCATGGCTCTTTTGGATTTGCGTACCCGCACGCTGATTTCAGGGGACTGCCTGCAGATGCATGGCATTTATGGCTCCGGAAAATGGGGCGCCAATATTTCTTTCCCGAAGGAGCACCTGGCGGCCCTTGAAAAGCTGCGGAAAATGGAAATAGACCAACTTATCACCGCCCACGATTATCATCCCCTGGGCTATCGCTGCGATGACCGGGAAACCGTGAAAAAGGCCCTGGATGCCTGCGAAGAACCCCTGAAAATCCTGGAAAAGCTGATTGATCAGCATCCCGAGTGGACGGATGCGCAAATTTGCGCTCACTATATGGATGCCTACCATTGGCCCACTTTGGGCGAGCATGTGGCGGCGGCGATCAGAAAAACAATGATTAAGAAAGAGGAGGAATAATCATGCCCTTCAAGCCTGACGATAATTTGGTGAACTATGATGTGTATCCCAAGGTGTTCCGGTGCGGGAAAAAAACGGAATTCCACATCCGCCCTCTGGGCGGTCGGGTGGAATTTGTGCCGGGGGAAAAGTATAATCTGGTGATCTGCGCTCTGGAGCAGGGCAGCCCCGAGCAGTTCCCTTGCACGGCGGATTTCAAGAAATTTGAAATCACGGCCAATGAAATGGGGGGCTTTGATTTTGAGCATACCTTTGAATCCGAGCAGCAGTATTTCCTGCGTTTTCTGGATCAAGAAGGAAAAAGGATCAATCAATTCCCCGTTTATGCGGTGGAGGATGATCTGGCAGCTCGCTATCCTTTTATCGGCGATCTGCATATGCACACCAATCGCTCCGATGGCCGGCAGATTCCCAGCGTGGTGGCGGCCAATTACCGGCGCCATGGCTATGATTTCATGGTGATCAGCGATCACCGCCGCTACTGGCCCTCTCTGGAGGCCATCGTTGCCTATAAGGATGTGCCTCTGGAATTTAATATCGTGCCCGGTGAAGAAGTGCATATGCCCCCTGTGGGAAATATGCTCAATGCTGTGCATATCGTAAACTTTGGCGGGGAATATTCCGTGAATGCTCTCACGGAAGGGGATGCAATTGCGGAAAAGGGCACCGATCCCAAGTATCGCTCCCTCTATGGGGAATGCCCCGATTTCATGCCCAAGGAAGAATACGACCAAATGATGCGGGATCTGATGGCCAAAGCCGATTTGCCCGAGGGCATC
Organism: Clostridiales bacterium; assembly: GCA_015056125.1. Taxonomy (GTDB): domain Bacteria; phylum Bacillota; class Clostridia; order Christensenellales; family Aristaeellaceae; genus RUG563. The sequence continues at coordinate 23,164 of SVGW01000010.1, forward strand.
GATGCCTATCCCGCCGTATGCTGCAAATGGATTTTTGATCACATCCGCAAGGCCAATGGCCTGGGCATTTTTGCCCATCCCACCTGGATCGCCAATGTGTTACATGTTCCGGAAAAATTTACCGATTATCTCATGGAAACCCAGCCTTTTGACGCTTTTGAGGTGCTGGGCGGAGAACGCTATTTTGAGCAAAATGGCTACCAGACTGTGCGCTATTACGAGGATCGGGCCAAGGGCCGCCGCTATCCCATTGTGGGCTCCACCGACAGCCACAATTCCTATGAAAGCAGCCCCGGCTCCCTGATCTGCTCCACCATCATTTTTGCCCCCGAAAATGAGCGCAAGGCGCTGATCGCTTCCGTAAAGGATTTCTATTCCGTGGCGGTGGATACCATCAGCCCCGAATTCCGCCTGGTAGGGGAAAACCGGCTGGTGCGCTACGGCTGCTTCCTGCTAAAGAATTATTTCCCCATCCATGATGCTGCATGCATAGAGGAAGGGCGATTGATGAAGCTGTATGCCACCGGCACGGAGGATGAAAAGGCCGAGGCCAAGGCGCTGCTTACCGCCATGCACGGCAGGATTGGGCGGCTGCAGAAAAAGTATTTTGCTTTCTGAGGAAGCAAAGGGAGAAGAAAGAAGCATGGATGAAGTGATCATTCGCGGCGGGCTGGTGGTGGATGGCACCGGCCTGCCGGGATACCTGGCGGATGTGGCGATTCATCAGGGAAAAATCACCGCCATCGGTGATCTGAAAGGAAGAAATGCCGAAAAAATTCTGGATGCTCAAGGCCTGGTAGTGGCTCCTGGCTTTTTTGACGCCCACGCCCATTCGGATACCTCTTTTTTGCAGGATTCATCCAGCGCCTCCAAAATCTATCAGGGAATTACTACTGAGGTGAGCGGCCAGTGCGGCGCCAGTCCCTTTCCCTCGCTTCCGGAGCGCCTGGATGCAGAGGAACCATGGCACTGTGCTTCCTTTGCGGATTTCATAAGGAAATTTGAGGAAAGCGATTATGCCATGGCGGTCAATCAGGCGTTGCTGGTAGGCCACGGGCGGCTCCGCGCCGGGGTGATGGGGCTGGAGGACAGGCCGGCCACTTTGGATGAAATGGAAAAAATGAAGGCCCTTTTAAGAAGAGATCTGGAGGATGGGGCCTGGGGCCTGTCCCTGGGGTTGGAATATGCTCCCGGCTTCTTTGCACCCCAAGAAGAATTACAGGAATTGGCCCAAATCGTTCGGGAATATGATGGGCTCATTCCCTGCCATATGCGCAGCGAGGGATTGAAAATCGAGGAAGCGCTGGATGAACTGATGAATATCGGCAAAGCCAGCGGCGCACGGGTGCACGTGTCCCATTTGAAAATTGATCATTACAAGGCGCACGGGCAGGCTAAAGCCGTGTGGGAAAAGATCGAAGGGGCTCGAAGAAAGGGCGTTTGCATCTCTGCTGATCTATACCCCTTCACTGCCTCCTGTACCGGGCTCACCATCCGCTGCCCCCGCTGGAGCCAGGAGGGCGGAGATGTGGCCGTGGCGCGCTTTTTGCAGGGCGAAAGGCGGCAGGAGATCGTGGAGCATATTCGCGGCCACTATTTTAACGCGCAAAGAGCGGAAACTTGCTTGTTTAACGATGACGGGGGCTATTGGCCCGAAATCGTGGGGAAAACCTTGCGGTATGTGGCGGAGGAATATCTGCATACCACCGATTACGCGGAGGCCGCCGCCCAGGTGATCATTCGCACCCGGGGAGAGGCCAACTGCATTTTCTTTGTGATGGATGAAGGGGATATGTTGTATTTCCTTTCACAGGATGTGGGCATTGGCTCGGACGGCTGGGCCCTGAGCGGGGATCCAAAGAAAATTTCCAATAAACCCCATCCCCGATCCTATGGCGCGGTGGCGGAATTTTTCCGTTTAGCCAGGGAACGGCGGCTTTGCTCTTTGGAGGAAGCGGTGCGCAGGGTTACTTCCAAAGCGGCGGATATGATCGGCATCCGGGATCGGGGAAGGCTGCAGGTGGGATTGGCGGCGGATATTACTGTATTTGATCCTGAAACCATCGCGCCTCAAAGCACATATCTGGAGCCGGTACAATTGGCCAAGGGGGTTCAGCACGTATTGGTCAACGGAAGCGTTGCCCTGGAAAATGGTGTACAGACCGATCTTCGCTGCGGGAGATTTTTGCGAAAAAGGGAACGGTGAGGGGCGCTGCCCCTTTACCCCGCCAGGGACGCTCGTCCCTGGACCCATCCTCCGGTCATGCGATCCGCATTTTCGGGCAGCGTGCCGGTGACGCGCAGGGGTACGTTTGACGCCCGCGGGCACGGCGGCAGTATCTGCCGCCAGCCGGATGCAAAGCATCCGGGAAAACGAGAAAAAATGCCGGAGGAGAAAGCTTGTTTTCTCTCCCGGCATTTTCTCGTTTTTATTATGCCCGTGAAATTGCTTTTCGTATCCCCAAGTTTCTTGCGGAAAAAAGCGGAGCTATTTGAGTTTGCCTTGTCGCATACCGGAGTCCAGAGGACGATGTCCTCTGGCGAGGGGTACAGGGGGCAAGGCGCCCCCTGCTCCGGGCGTGTAGCCTCAGTCCAGATATTCAGGCAGCAGAGAGGAAGCGCCGGTGTATTCACCGATCATTTCCATTTCGGCGTAGGTTTTTTCGTTGAGGTACACGCCTTCCACCATCACCCGGTCATGGGCTTCCGCTTCCTTTTCGCCGTGGATGAAGATGCGATCCTGCCCCTCCGCCTTGGCGGATTCCCGGATTTCCTGAAGATATTTGGAAAAATGGGCTTCAATTTCTTTTTTATCCCCAAACATGCCGTGATCCAGGGCGATAAAGCAATGGGCGATATTGGCCCGGCCGGGGGTTTTATAGATATAGTTGGAGGTGGTGCCCCCGGAAAGGATGGCGGTGGCAATTTCGCAAAGCATGGCAAAGCCATAGCCCTTGTAGCCGGAGGTGGCTTCCCCGGAGCCGCCCAAGGGCAGGATTCCGCCCCCGGATTTGGCAATGATGTTGCCCAGCACCCGGTCGGCGTCGCCGCTATCCTGGCCGTTTTCATCCAGGGCCCAGCCGATGGGCAGGCCGCTTCCCCGCTTGGCGTACACTTCCAATTTGCCCCGGGGCACCACGGTGGTGGCGGCATCAAAGGAATAGATGGTGGGTTCGGCGGGCATGGCAAAGGCAATGGGGTTGGTGCCCAGCATGGCCTGGCGGCCGAAGGTGGGCACCATGATGGCCTCTGTATTGGTCATGCACATGCCAATCAGCCCTTCCCGGGCAGCCATTTTGGCATAATAGCCCGCAATGCCGTAGTGGTTGGAATTGCGCACGGTGATCATGCCAAAGCCGGATTTTTTCGCTTTTTCAATGGCCATTTCCATGGCCTGCACTCCAAGCAATTGGCCCATAGCATCATTGCCCTCGATCACGGCGGAAAGGGGCGTTTCAAATACGGTTTCGGGCTTAGCATCGGTTTTCACCAGGCCACCGGTGATTTCCTTGTGATAGCGGATCAAACGCTGGATGCCGTGGGATTCAATGCCGCTTAAATCGGCTGCCAGCAATACTTTGGTGATCTGCTCACTCTGATCGGCAGAAAAGCCGTAGCCCTTGAAGACTTCCAGGCAGAAATTGTGCAATTTATGATAATCTACATGATGATACTGCATAGATGTTCTCCCTCTTTCCTTACAAATGATTTTTCCGATAATGGGCTGCCAAATCCATGCGGTTGGTGAGCAAGGTATCAACACCCATGCCGAAGTATTTCTGATAGTCTTCCAGGGTATCGGCATAGAACAAATTGCAGCTTACGCCCTTTTCGTGGAGGCGCTGAATCGTGCTTTCATCAAACATTCCCAGCCAGAATTGCACCCGGCCGCAATGATATTCCTGCGCCATTTCTTCAATCCCAATAGCGTCTTTGGGCCCTTGGATGGCCGCACGATCAATATGCGGGGCAGTGCGCTCCATCCATTCCAGTACACTGGGGCTGCCGGCGAAATAGATGCTGCTTTCGGCATGATATTTTTGAGCAAGGCGCACCAATTCCCGGATCAGGAACCCTTCTTCGCCATGCTCTTTCAGATGCAGGTTAAACACTGTCTGATTGGCAAAATGGGAGAACACTTCTTCCGGGGTGCAGAAGGGAACCGTCCAGCCATGCTTAAGGCCGATATTCAATTCCATCAGTTCCTTCAGGGTATAATCGCTTAAAGGGCCTTGGCCATCGGAGATGCGATCCAGGGTGCCGTCGTGGGAGACGATCAATTGCTGATCCCGGGTCAGGCGCACATCCAATTCAATTTCATCAGCCCCCAGGGCAATGGCAGATGCAAAGGCGGGCAGCGTATTTTCCGGCATCAAAGCAGATACGCCCCGATGGGCGCAGAAATGTTTGCTCATGAAAAAGCTCCTTTCATAAAAACGCTGTGGATATATGTATTATCTATAATTGGCAAGAAAAAGTCAAGCACATTGGCGAATCTGATTGCCTCCGGAGTGGGAACGTGCTATGATATACGTGAAAGGAAGGGAAAAAATGTGATTCTCTTTGAAGGAAACGACCGTCTGGCTTATCGTGATCCGGCCTGTATTTTTTGGCAGGGCGCCTATTATTTGTTTTTTACCGTATCGGAAAAAGAAAATGGATATATGTATAACCGGGTGGGCATGAGCATATCCCGGGATTTGATAAATTGGACCGAGCCTCGGCTGCTTACCCCCAAGGATGTGAATCTCAATTTCTGCAGCCCGGGCAATATCATAAAGGCCGGGGAGGAATACGTGATCTGCTTCACCTCCTATCCCATGCCCTTCCCTTATGCCAGGCGGCATTATGCGGATGATACTGCCCGCCTCTTTCTCATGCGCACCCGAGATTTTGAGCATTTTACCGATCCCGAGCTGTTAAATCCCAAGGGCGATGCCCTGGTTGAGGAGTTGGGCCGGATGATTGATCCCTTCATTCTCCCCAAAGGGGATGAATATTTTCTTTTCTATAAGCAAAACGGCGTGAGCGTATCCAAATCCCGTGATCTGAAAAAATGGGAATACCTGGGCCATGCACAAGCAGGAGAAAATGCCTGTGTAATCCAGAGGAACGGAGAATATCTTCTGGTGCATTCTCCGCAAAATGGCATCGCCTTTTCCCGTTCCAAAGATCTTACCCATTGGGAAGAGGCGGGCGTAACTACATTGGATCAGCTCAATTGGCCCTGGGCCCAGGGACGCATCACCGCGGGATTTGCCATGGAAGCGCCAAAGGAGGCACCACGCCGCTATCTTCTTTTTTTCCATGGTTCCCGGGATATATTTCCCGAAACCCATGGAAACGCCACCTTGGCCCTGGCCTATACCGATGATTTTGAAAGCTTCTATTACGAATAAATTCTCCGAAACGTAGAATTTATTAAAAAACGCGAAAGAAATCTTCTTTCCGGATATTCTTCCCGTAGGTTTACCTTTTCAAATTCTTTCGGTATAATGAAAATATCAAAAAGAGAAAAGGAGGAACGGGATGAATCAAAAGCTATTTGGTATGACTGTGACCCGGCTTCGCAAGCGGGCCGGCATGACCCAGGCGGAATTGGCCAAATCCCTGAACGTAAGCGATAAAGCGGTGAGCAAATGGGAAACGGGGCTGGGTTATCCGGAAATCACCCTGCTCCCCCGGATTGCCGCGGTATTTGGGGTCACGGTGGATTATCTGCTCACCGGGGAAAGAAAGGGCATTGCTATTGCGGGCAATATCATCACCGATCTGGTGAAAACCATCCACAGCTACCCTACCCCCGGCATGCTGGTGAACATTCATTCTGTGTCCCGTGCGGTGGGCGGGTGCGCCGCCAATACGGCCATTGATCTGGCCAGGATTGACGCTTCCGTGCCCATTAGCGTCCTTGGATGCGTGGGGGATGATGAATACGGCCGCCATGTGATTTCCCAATTGCAAAGAAGCAATATTGATACCAGCGGGGTAAAGATCACCGATGCCGCCCCTACCAGCTTTACCGATGTGATGAGCCTGCCCGGGGGCGAACGCACCTTTTTCCATGCCCGGGGGGCCAATGCGCTTTTTGCTCCTTCGGATGTGGATATCGCGGCCCTTCCCTGCAGCATGCTCCATATCGGCTATATTCTTTTGCTGGATCAATTCGATCAGAAGGATGATGAATACGGCACGGTGATGGCCCGCTTCCTTCGGGATGTGCAGGAGGCCGGGATCAAAACCTCTATCGACGTGGTCAGCGAAAATCGCCCGGATTATCCGGAACTTATCAAGCCTGCTTTGCAGTATTGCGATTATGTGATCATCAACGAAATTGAATGCTGTGCTATTTGGGGCCTTGATCCCAGAAAAAAAGACGGCACGCTGAATCTGGACGCGCTAAAGGATGCCATGGAGCGCACCATCCAATGCGGCGTGAAAGAAAAAGTGATTGTGCATTGCAAAGAGGCAGGCTGCTGCCTGGATGCTTCCGGGGCGTGGACGGTGGTGCCCTCCCTTCAAATTCCTGCCGAGGAAATCAAAGGGAGCGTGGGAGCAGGGGATGCCTTCTGCGCCGGGTGCCTGTATGCGCTGTATCATCACTATACGGATTCTGAAATGCTGGAATTTGCTTCCGCGGCGGCGGCCTGCAATCTCTTTGCAGAAAATGCGGTGGATGGCCTGCGATCCCGTCAGGAAATTCTGCAGGTGATGCAGCATTATCCCCGACGTGATTTTGAATGAGGTAAAGAAATGAAACGATCTGAAATCAATAAAGCTCTGAAGGAAATGGAGGCCATGTGCCAGAAGCACTGCTGCTATCTTCCTCCCTTTTGCCATTTTGAGCCCGAAGCATGGAAGGCGCTGGGCCACGAATACGATGAAATCAGGGATTGCATGCTGGGCTGGGATATTACGGATTTTGGCTCCGGGGATTTTGATAAGATTGGCTTTTCCCTGATCACCATCCGCAACGGAAACCGGGCCATGCTGGAAAAATATCCGAAAGTATATGCGGAAAAGCTTTTGTATCTCAAAGAAGGGCAGATGGCCTGCAATCATTTTCATTGGTATAAAACGGAAGATATTATCAATCGGGGCGGCGGCAACTGCCTGATCCGGGTGTATAACAGCCATCCGGATGAATCCATCGATTATGAATCGGACGTGACGGTGCATTTGGATGGCCGCGCCTGCACGGTGCCCGCCGGCACCCAGATTCGCCTCCGGCCCGGGGAGAGCCTTTATGTGCAGCAGCGGATGTATCACGATTTTGCGGTGGAGGAGGGAACGGGGCCCGTGCTTCTTGGAGAAGTGAGCCAGTGCAATGATGATAATACCGATAATCGCTTCAATCCCCCTGCCGGGCGCTTCCCGGAAATTGAGGAGGATGAAGCGCCCTATCGTCTCCTTTGCAATGAATATCCGGTGGCCCAGGAAGATAACTGATGCAAAAATCATATTTTTTGATGGAAATTGCATAGCGCTGCTTTTTACGCCGTGATACAATAAATTTGTATCACGGCGTTTTTAATGGATTGCATCAAATGGAATAGAGGCGATAGAATGAAGGCATTGGTAAAAACGCAAAAAGGAGAGGGCTTTGTGGCCCTGGAAGAGCGCCCGATCCCTGAAATTGCTCCGGATGAGGTATTGATCCAGGTGGCATATAGCGGCATTTGCGGCACGGATATTCATATTTTGCATGATCAGTTTACCTATTATCCTCCGGTGATTATCGGCCATGAGTTTTCGGGCCGGGTGGTGAAAATCGGGGATCAGGTGGAGGGCTATCGGGCAGGGGATTTGGTGGTGGGCGAACCTCACAACCGTCACTGCGGAAGATGCTATCTTTGCCGAAACGGCCATATCCAGAATTGCATGGACAAGCGCTCCATCGGCTGGGGCATTGACGGCTCCTTTGCGGCGTATCTGGCCATGCCGGAAAAGCTTTTGCACAAGGTGCCGGAGGGGGTGTCCCTGAAAGCCGCCGCCATGGCGGAGCCAGCCGCCATAGTGGCCCATCAATTGCTGGAGAGGGCCCGTGTTACCCCAGGGGACAACGTGGTGATTATGGGCGTCGGGCCCATTGCCCTGCTGGCTGCTCAGATGGCCAGGATCGCTGGGGCGGGAAAGATTATCCTGTGCGGCTGCACCGGGGATATTCCTTATCGGCTTAAGATTGCCGAGCAACTAAAATGCTATGATCTTTTTATCGATGTGCTCACCCAGGATGCCGCCGCCATTATCATGGAGGAAACAAAAATCGGCGCCGATTTGGTGGTGGAGGCGTCCGGCGCTCAAAGCGCCATTGCCACCTCCATCCGGGTGCTGAAAAAATGGGGCACGCTCTGCGCTATCGGCATGACGGGACCGGAAAAAATTCAGGTGCCTTGGAATGAGGCGATGATGAAGGTGCTTACCGTGCAATTCAATATGAGCTCCAGCTATAATGGATGGAATATGGCGCTCAATCTGATGGCCAGCGGGCGGCTGCAGGTGGAGCCTATGATCGGGGTGAAGCCCATGAGCGCCTGGCAGGAGGCCTTTGATGATCTTGAAAGCGGCCGGGCCATGAAAATGCTGCTGGAGCCCGAAAAATAGGAAAGAGGTGCGCATATGAATATCGGCTTTGAAAATCAGGTGGTCGTGATTACCGGCGCTGCCGGGGGCCTGGGGATGGGCATGGTAAAAAGGTTTCTGGAGGATGGGGCCATTGTGGCTCTGTGCGATTTAAAGGGTGCCAGGGAAGCAGCGGAAAAAATGGAAAGCGACCGGGCGCATGGCTTTGATTTTGATATTACCGATCGGGCTGCGGTGCAAAGCGCCATGGCTAAGATTCATCAGGAACTGGGGCCCATCCAGGTGCTGGTCAATAATGCCGGGATCAATGTGGGGCCGGAAGAGAGAAAGCATGTGGATCAGTTTAGTGATAAATGGTGGGACGCCATTGTGAAAGTGGATTTGGATGGCACCTACAATTGCGTAAAGCAGGCGGCGCCCTACATGAAGGAGGGAGGGGCCATCGTAAATATCAGCTCCATTGTGGGCCTGGTGCCCCTTCGCAATCAGTGCGCTTTCACGGCGGCCAAGGCGGCGGTGATTAATTTCACCAAAGCTATCGCCATGGAATTGGCTCCCCAGGGTATCCGGGCCAATGTGATTTGCCCCGGCACCATCGGCCTCGCCATCACCAACCGGCTCTGGCAGAATAACAGCGCCATGGAAGGCTTGCTTTCCCATATTCCCATGAATCGTCAGGGCAGCCCGGAGGAAATCGCCAATGCTACGGCATTCCTGGCCTCCTCCGCCGCTTCCTATATCACCGGGGCTGTGCTGCCCGTGGACGGTGGATGGACCTGCGGCGGTTTTGCCCGGAACTTTTAAGAAAGGGTGAATGAAATGGTGAATTTTGCGCAGAAGGTGTGCACATATCAGGTGCCTGCGGGCGCAGTGGGGGTCTTTTTTCTGGGCCAGGCAGGATTCATTTTCAAAACGCCCATGGGTCAAATGGCAGCGGTGGATCCCTATCTTTCCGATTGCTGCGAGCGCTATTTTGGCTTTAAGCGCTTGATGCCCCATATCCTGGAGGCTGGGGAACTCACCTTGGATCAATTGATCATTTCCCACGCCCATTACGATCATTTCGATCCGGATAGCGTGCCCCTGCTCATGGCAAATGGGCATACGGAGCTCATCGGCGCTCAGGATACCCGGGCGGAATGCCAGAGGCTGAATCTTGAAAAGAATGTAACGTACCTGTCCATCGGCGAAACCGTAATCCGGGGAGAAATTTCGGTAAAGGGTATGCCTTGCGATCATGGGGAATTGGCCCCGGATGCTTTGGGCCTTTTGATTACCGTGGGCGAAAAGAAAATCTATCTCATGGGGGATACCGCCTATCGCCCCGATCTATTGGAAAATGAAGAAATTCAGGGGGTGAATCTTCTGATTCTGCCCATCAACGGCGCCTTTGGCAACCTGAATGAAGAGCAGGCGGCCCGGGTGATCCACCGATTGCAGCCCCGAATGGCCGTGCCCTGCCATTACTGGAATTTTGCCGAGCACGGCGGCAATCCCGGGCTTTTCCAGGAGAAAATGCGCGAAATTGCGCCGGAAATTCCCTATGTGCTTATGCGCCAGGGGGAGGGAATGATGATATGAAAGCAGTAACTGTATATGGCCCCCGAAACGCCCGGATGGAGGAAGTGGAAAAGCCCCGGGCTACCGGGGATATGCTGGTGATGAAGGTAAAGCGCACAGGGGTGTGCGCCACCGATCAATCTATCTATACCGGGGAAAGCAGCTTTATCCGAAGCGGCGAAATTAAGTTTCCCTGCCGCTTTGGCCATGAATGGGCCGGTGTGGTGGAGGAAATCGGGCCGGACGTGACCAAGTTTAAAGTGGGAGACCGGGTATATGCGGATAATTTCGTTTCCTGCGGCCAGTGCGACGCCTGCAAGCGGGGGGATTATATGGCCTGCGGTCATATCCGCTCTGTGGGCACGGTGAATTGCTGGGATGGATGCTATGCGGAATATATGCAGATGCCTGAGCGCCATGTGTTTCTTTTGCCTGATGAACTGAGCATGGATGAAGGCGCGCTGATTGAGCCGGCCTCCATTGCTTACGACGCCTTTCGGGGCGTGGAACTGCAAAAAGAAGATACGGTGGCAGTGTTTGGCACAGGCGCCATCGGCATGATTGCAGCCTGGCTGGCCAAGTTCTACGGAGCGGGCCAGGTGATCATGGTGGGCCGCAGCCCGGATAAGCTGGAAGTGGCGCTGAAAGTGGGCGCGGATAAGGCCGTTAACAGCCGGCAGGAAGATGCGGTAGAAGCGATTAAGAAGCTGACCGGGGGGAAGGGAGCCAATCTGATCGTGGAAACCTCCGGCGCGGCCTCAGCTTTAAAGGAGAGCATCCTCTCTGCTGCCCGCTATGGACGAATCTCCGTGGTCAGCTTCTATGAAAGGGATCTTGATGGCATCCCCATTGATCCACTGGTGCTGGGATGCGTATCCATGGTGGGGGCTGCAGGCCGGGCGGGAAATGCCCCAGGGGTGTGCGAAATCATGCGGATAAACCCCGTGAAGCTCGCGCCCATTATCACCCATCACATTCCTTTTGAAAATTGCCTGGATATATTTGAGCATGAAGAAAAATATCATGCCGAAAAAATCAAAGCAATGATTGACTTTGAGTAAAAAAAAGGAGAAAATAGAGATGGATAAGAAAAAGCTGCCCCCCCTGCAGGTGGACGTGGCCAGAGTGAAGCCTCTGGTATTCGGACAGGAATATGAATCTCGGATGATTCTGGATCATCAGATCACCGGGCGGGATAATGTGATTCAGATCAATCATGGCACAGTGAAGGCCGGCTTTGCCTTGGGCGGCGCCACCCACGATGAAGATGAAATCTATTATATCCTCTCCGGCCACGGAAAATTGCAACTGGATGAAAAAATTGTAGATGTAATGGGGGGCCAGGTGATCTTCATTCCGGCCGGATGCTTCCATGCCCTGGATAATCGGGAATCCAATGAAGATCTTTGCATCCTCACCTTCTGGCGGGATTGGCGCTTCAATGACGCCTACGAAGAGCGCATCCGCCAGTGGGGCACTTCCTTTAAGACGATTGACGAAGAATAAGAAAGGAGAAATCTTTCATGGAAAAGCTCAATAAGTATGTGGATCACACCAATTTAAAGCCCTTCGCCACCAAGGCGGATATTGAAAAGCTCTGCGCTGAGGCGAGAAAGTGGGATTTTGCCTCCGTGTGCGTAAATCCCTGCAATATCCCCCTGGCAAAGGAATTGCTAAAGGGCAGCGATGTGAAGGTATGCACTGTGATTGGCTTTCCTCTGGGCCAGAACACCACCGCCGTGAAGGTTCAGGAAACCAAGGACGCCTATGAAATGGGCTGCGAAGAATTTGATATGGTGATTAATGTGGGCCGTTTAAAGGATGGATGCCAGGATTATGTGCGGGATGAGATCAAGGCCGTTGTGGAAGCGGCCCAGGGCCGATTGGTCAAGGTGATTATTGAAACCGGGCTGCTCACCGATGAAGAAAAGGCCATTGCCACACGGCTTTCCTGCGAAGCGGGGGCTGATTTTGTGAAAACCTGCACCGGCGTATCCCAGGGCGTGGCCACGGTGGAGGATATCAAGCTGATGAAAGAAAATCTTAGCAACGGCGCCAAGCTCAAGGCGTCCTCCGGCATCCGCAGCTATGAGGATGCCAAGGCCCTGATTGACGCAGGCGCCCAGCGCCTGGGCACCTCTGCCGGCATTGCCATTATCACCGGTGCGCCTGCCGGAGAAGGAGGCTACTAATGGGTAAAGTAATCGGCCCCGGTTCACTGATTGTGGATATTACGGGCTTTGCTCCTCATCTTCCCGTGGCTGGGGAAACCACCAAAGGAACAACTTTGCGCTTTGGCCCCGGGGGTAAGGGCAGCAATCAAATGACCGCCGCCCATCGCGCCGGGGCGGATACCATGATCATCGGCTGCAAGGGCAATGATTTCCTGGGAAAAATTCTGGATGGGCACTATGAAAAAGAGCAGATGAGCACCAAATATATCTCCATTTTGGAAGACGGAGAAACGGCCAGCGCCCTCATCGAAGTGGACGAAGAAACGGCCCAGAATCGCATCATCGTGATTCTGGGTGCCTGCGCCGCCGTGAGCCGTGAACAGGTGATGGCGGCGGAAAAAGATTTTGCGGATTGCGATGCCGTGCTCACCCAGTTTGAAACCACGGTGGAAGCCGTGGAAGCGGCCAAGGAGCTGGCGAAAAAGTATCATAAGCCCTTTATCCTTAATCCTGCTCCCTACATCGATGTGCCTGCCTCCATTTTTGACGGGGTGGATTATGTGACCCCCAATGAAACGGAAGCGGAGCAGTTTACGGGAATCAAGGTGGATACGGTGGAGGATTGCAGGAAGGCGGCGAAAAGATTCCTGGAAATGGGCGTGAAAAACGTAATCATCACCCTGGGCGTTCGCGGCGTATTCTTTACCGATGGGGAAAAGGAATTGCAGGTGCCGGCGCTTAAAGTAAAGGCCGTTGAAACCACCGGTGCGGGGGATGCCTTTAACGGCGGCCTTACGGCGGCGCTTTCCGCTGGATTACCCATTGAAACGGCCCTGAAATTTGCCACCTGCACCTCCGCCATTTCTGTTACCCGCCTGGGCTCTTCTCCCTCCATGCCCTATCGCCATGAAATTCTGGCGCTGCTGGAGAAAGAATTCGGCATTCGGCTGTAAGGGGGCGTCTCCTTGGAATTTCTTGGTAGCTTTCTGACCGTGGCGGAAAAGGTGGGGCTTTTGTTCATCCTCATCGCCATCGGCTTTTTCTGTCAGCGCAAAAAGATGCTCACGGAAGAATCCAATAAAAGCCTGGCGGATATTGTGATGTATATCGTGTCCCCTTGCGTGATTATCAACGCTTTTAGCGCCAATATGTATTCAAAAGAAGAACTCACGGTGGTGCTAAAAAATATCGCGCTGGTGGCGGGGATTTCGGTCTTGGCCCATGTGCTGATGATTGTGGCGGTCACCTTCATTTTCCGCACGCCTGATGAAAACAGGCGCAGGCTGATGCGCTTTTCGGCGGTGTTTTCCAATGCGGGCTTTATCGCTCTGCCCCTGGCCCAGGCGCTGATCGATACCCCCACCTTCCACGAAGGGGCGCTGTATGCTTCGGCCTACTTGGCCATGTTCAACGTCACTTTGTGGACTTGGGGCCTGGTGGATATGAGCGGCAATAAAAAGGATATGCGGCTGCGCAAAATCCTTTTGAATCCCGGAGTGGTGAGCGTGGTGATCGGTATGATCATTTTCACGTCTCCCCTCTATCTTCCCTTTGGGGAGGGCGCAGGCATCCGCTTGCCAGGGATCATTGCTGATGCGCTTGCTACCATCGCCGCACTGAATCTGCCCCTGCCCATGTTGATGGTGGGCTATTATCTGGGAAAGGCCGATTTGAGGGCCGCTTTCCGGGATACCAGTTCCTTTTTTTGCATGGCGCTCAGGCTGCTGATTTTTCCTTTGCTGGTGCTGCTGCTTTTGTGGCTGTGCGGGGTGAAGGGCAATGTGCTGTTGGTATCGGTGATTGGGGCCAGCGCGCCGGTGGGCGCCACGGCCACCATCTTTTCGGCGAAGTTTTCCCGGGATACCGATCTGTCCGTGCGGTTGGTATCCCTTTCTACCATTCTCTCGCTCATCACTATGCCGATCATCGTGGGCCTCACCAGGATGATTGCTTGATCAGCGAATGATTCTTTTCCCGGCGGAGCGCTTGTGTTCCTCCGGGAATTTTTGTATAATGAAAAGCGAGGTGAAAAAAGATGATTTACAGGAATTTTCAGGGAAAAGAATTATCCATGCTGGGGTTTGGCACCATGCGCCTGCCCACCCTTCCCGATGGCGCCATTGATGAAAAGCAGGTATTCCGCATGGTGGATCTGGCGATGAGCCATGGCGTCAATTATTTTGATACGGCCTGGCCCTATCATGGGGGGCTTTCCGAAGTGGTGATTGGCAAGGCCCTGGTCCGGTATCCAAGAGAAAAATGGTATCTGGCCAATAAATATCCCGGCCACCAGATTGCTTCCTCCTATGATCCCAAGGCCATTTTTGAAGAGCAGCTTCAAAAATGCGGCGTGGAGTATTTTGATTTTTATCTTCTGCACAACGTATATGAAAAATCTATCGAAACCTATCTGGATCCCCGCTGGGGCATTCTGGATTATTTCAAGGAGCAAAAGCGCCTGGGCCGCATCAAGCATCTGGGCTTTTCCACCCATGGCCGGGTGGAATTGATCAAGGAGTTTCTGGAAGCCTGCGGGGAGGATATGGAATTTTGCCAGATCCAATTGAATTATTTGGATTGGACGCTCCAGGATGCCAAAGCCAAGGTGAATTTGCTCAATGAATGGAAGATTCCTATATGGGTGATGGAGCCTCTTCGGGGCGGCAAGCTGTGCCAGCTGAAAGAAGAGGAGGAAAAAGCGCTTCGCGCCCTGCGCCCGGATGAAGGCGCGCCCGCCTGGGGCCTTAGGTTCCTCCAGGGGATTGAAGGAGTATCGGTGGTGCTCAGCGGCATGTCCAACCGCTATCAGATGCAGGAAAATATCCGCACATTTGCAGAAGAAAAGCCCCTTTCCCATGAGGAGCAGGAAGCGCTGCTGGCCTTGGCCGAGGGCATGAAGGATTCCGTTCCCTGCACGGGCTGCCGCTATTGCACGGCTCATTGCCCCAAGGGGCTGGATATTCCCATGCTGCTGGAAACCTACAATGACGTGCGCTATCTGGCCAATGTATACGCTACCATGCGGGTGGAAGCGCTGCCCGAGGAAAAGCAGCCCGCCGCCTGCATTGCCTGTGGAAAGTGCGCCCGGATGTGCCCGCAAAATATTGATATCCCAGCTGCTATGAAGGATTTTGCAGAAAAATTTGCCCAGATTCCCACCTGGGTGAGCATTTGCAAGGAGCGGGAAGAGGCAGCGAAGAAATTGAAGAAATAAAAAATGGATGGAAGATCGAATAGGTCTTCCATCCGTTTATATATCTATTAGTCCGTGGTATAGTTATCGAAGTAGCCCTGGATATACACAATGGGCGTGCCCTTATCTCCGGAGCCGGAAGTGAGATCGCACAGGGAGCCGATCAGATCGGTGAGGCGGCGGGGAGTGGTGCCCTGAGCGGCCATATTGCCCACCAGGCTGCTGCCATCCTTTTCCCGAATCTTATGCTTGATGGCGTCCCGGAGCGCTTCGCCGGAAAGGGCGGCAAAATCGTTGTCCGCCAGATATTTGAGCTTTAGCTCATTGGGGGTGCCTTCCAGGCCGGGGGTGTAGGCGGGGGAAACCACCGGGTCGGCCAGCTCCCAAATCTTGCCCACAGGATCCTTGAAGGCGCCGTCGCCGTACACCATCACTTCCATGTGCTTGCCCGTTTCCTTGAGCAGCCGATCCTGAATACTTTCCACCAGATCCTGGCAGGAGCGGGGGAAGAGCTTTACTGCATCCTCGGTGGATTTATTGGAGCCCAGCAGGCCGTATTTTTCATTATAGCCGCTGCCGTTGATGGGGGCGTTCATAATTTCGTCCAGGCCAAATACCCTTTCACCGCCGGCTTTTTTCAGCAGCCGGTTGGTGCGCGCCCGGGTATGGATATCGCAGTGGAGCACATTCTTGGTATACTGCAGAATGGTGCGGGGATCATTGGCAAAGATCACTTCCACTTCGGCGCCGCATTCTTTGATCAGCTGGCTGTAATATTCCACATAGTCAACGCCGGTGAATGTGTGCTTAATATAGCCAAAGAGCGCCCGGTATTTTTCTTCGCTGAGCACATCCTTGTAGGGATCCACGCCGTGCTGCTCCATCAGATCCCAATCGATGAGATGATTGCCCACTTCATCGGCGGGATAGCTGAGCATCAGCACGATTTTTTTGCAGCCCATGGCAATGCCCCGCAGGCAGATGGCGAAGCGGTTGCGGCTGAGGATGGGGAAGATCACGCCCACGGTTTCGCCGCCCAGCTTTTCCTTCACATCCTGCGCAATATTTTCAACGGTCACATAATTGCCCTGAGCACGGGCAACGATGGCTTCGGTCATGGCCACGATATCCCGATCCCGGGGGGTCAGGCCGTCTTCCTTCATGGCTTCCAATACGGAACCCGTTACGATTTCGACCAAATTATCGCCTTCACGAATAATGGGCGCACGAAGGCCCATGGAAACAGTACCAATCATCCGGCTCATTGTTCAACACTCCCAATTGTATCAAAAATGCGGGCTTATTCCGCCAGGTCCTTTTACTTCAGTATTATAATACAGAATCGTGCGGAGGAAAAGAGAAAATTTGAATTTTCATTTGTTTTTTTTGAATACATTTTCAAATGATGAAAAATCAGGCAAGAAAACGACCGAATATATAAAACGAGAAAAAGAAAGGGGATGGCGCTGAAGAAAAAAAGGTGTATAATGAAATCAATAAAAAAGTATGGGAGGAAATGAAATGGATCAGCATTGGGTGGCAGCCTGGGGCGTGGCCCCGTCCCTTAAAGAAGCGCTGCCGGCAGAATATGCCAAGGATATCACCCTTCGATATATCTTGAAAATGGGCATTGGGGGGAAAGGACTGCGGCTTCATTTTTCCAATTTGTTTAATGAAGAAGAAACGGTGATCACCCGGGCCACGGTACAATTGCAGGGCCAGGAGGGCCCTGTGTATCCCGTTCTCTTTGGGGGCAAAAGCCAGGGCGTGCTCCCGGCTCAGGGAGAAGGGGAAAGCGATCCCATTGAAATGAATATCTTGCCCGGCATGGATGTGGCGGTGAGCCTGTATTTTGGGGAGATGACCCATTTGGCTTCCGGCGTGTCCTCCTCCGGCCCTTTGTGCATCGGTTCCTTTGCCAAGGGCGATCGCTGCGATGAAAAGGAATTTGCCCTTACCTGGGCCAAGGATAACGGCTGGTTTTGCTTCCTGGATCGGGCGGATGTGCTGGCGGATGCGGATGCCCATGCCCTGGTGGCCTTTGGGGACAGCATTACGGCTCAATCCTGGCCCGATTGGCTGGCCCTGCGCCTGATAGATGAAAAGAATGAAAAGCTCAGCGTGGTGCGCCGGGGCATCAGCGGCAGCCGGGTTCTCCGTCAATACAGCCATCTGCAGCATAAGCACTATGGCCCCTCCGGCGCTTCCCGGTTTGAAAGGGAAGTGTGCGTGCCTGGGGTGGACCGGGTGATCGTGCTTCACGGCGTTAATGACGTGATCCATCCCGATGGCGTGCATCCCTGCCGCCCCTGGAGCGATCTGCCCACGGCAGAGGAATTGATTGAAGGCTTGCGCGCCTATATCCGCCTGGCCCATGCCCATGGGCTGAAAATTTACCTGGCCACCATTACGCCCATTCAGGGCTGGCGCACCGAAACCTCTATGCGCACGGAAATTTGCCAGCAGGTGAATCAGTGGATCCGGGAAAATAAGGAAGCGGATGGCGTGGCGGATTTTGCCGCGGCGGTATGGAACCCCGAAAATCATTTGGCCCTGCTTCCCGCCTGCGATAGCGGCGATCACCTTCATCCCAGCGTGGAGGGCGCCAAGCGCATGGCCCACAGTATTCCCGGGGAATATCTGAAATAATATCTCCTGCGCCGGGGCGGATGCTTTCCGCTCCGGCGAATTTTTCATTTTTTTGAAAAAAGCCCTTGACAAATGACGAAAAATGCAGTATCATATCTCTTGAAGTTTGATGCGCCATTAGCTCAGTTGGTAGAGCACCTGACTCTTAATCAGGGTGTCCCGGGTTCGAGTCCCTGATGGCGCACCACGAAAACACCAGGATTTTCGCCTGGTGTTTTTTGTTTACTTCATGCAGACGGAAGCAGGGGGCTTCTCGCTCCGGTACTGGGGGAGGCAAGAAGCGGCGTTTCGATCAGGAGCTTTAATAAT
Source organism: Clostridiales bacterium (assembly GCA_015056125.1). Lineage (GTDB taxonomy): Bacteria > Bacillota > Clostridia > Christensenellales > Aristaeellaceae > RUG563. Next base: position 41,632 of record SVGW01000010.1, read on the forward strand.
GTGAAATGCACCCAATAATGATTGGGTGCAACAAGAGACTGGCCTCTTTTCTTGGCGAGGATCAAATCTTTTTTACTTTTGTGAATTATGGAATGACTTGAAAATTGGATATTTTTTCAATAGTCTCCATGATGGTATCGCCGCATTGGATACAATGCCGCTGGCGTTCCCCTTCCTGATCTTTTGTAGCTTCCCGGATCACCTTCCATTCAGTATATTTGTGCCCCAGCGCATCGATTATTTCCCTTGACACAAGATGGTGGCAAGTTTCGCAAAGCTGTTCTATCACACCGCTTTGATCACAGGTTGAAAAAATTTTGATATCTTTTACCCCCGGTTTGTGTCCCAGGGCGGGAATAGGGTCTGTTTCCAGGATGATCAGACAACGTGAGCAAATCTTTTCATTTTGTCCTTCGTTGGTACAGGTAGCATTATAACTGATTTGCCAGATGCCATCGTGCCCCAAAGCAGGCAAGCTTTCCTGATGCAACTGCATATTGCATTCAATACAGCGCTGAATGGCATACCCTTCCTCTGTGCAGGTGGGGTCGCTGATGATTTGCATGGAACTGCCGAGATGATCTTTTTTGGGTAATACTTCGCTGTCCATTTCCAGTCTGCAGTATTTGCAGCGCAAAATCTGTTTGCCTTCGTGCTGACAGGTAGCGAATTCTTGAAGCTCCCATTGTCCACTGGTGTGGGTCAGCATGGGCAATTCTTCACTGTTCATCAGGATATTACAGAACGTGCAGCGTTGCTCTGCCAAGCCTTTTTCTGTGCAGGTGGCGGGAGAAAGCACATTCATCTGTCCGGGGGTGTGCGGTGAGAGGGGGAGGGCCTCGGTAGAAAGCACTTCACCGCATTGCGCACAGCCAATGCTGGATGTCCCCTCTTTCAAGCAGGTTGCCGGTTGTGTAGTTTGCGCTTCTCCGGGAGTATGGGGCAATTTTTCAATGGTTTGAGAGGCAATAATATCACCGCAAGTGGTACAGCGCTGGGCATGAAGCCCTTCCTGAGCGCAAGAAGGATCTTGCTCCAACTTCCATTCTCCGGGGGTATGGCCTTTGGCCGGAGCGCTTTCCCGGGTGGCGGCCACGGCGCCGCAAAATTGACATAGCGACCGCTGTATACCCGGAGCATCGCAGGTGGCCATGGAGACATCTTCAAAAATGCCGCTTTGGGGATGGCTGCCTTCCGCGCAGATGGCGAAATTATCGTACGAATAAAATGCATAATTAGCGGGACCAGCTATGCCGATATAATATATTTGATTGGCGACCAGATCGATTTCAAATGTTTTCTTTGCAGTCCAGTCACTTAGCTGATTTCCGTTTATATCAAAAATGGCGATGTTCATGTTGCTGGTGAGAAAATATTCCCCTGTTTTTTCAGGGCAGAATTTAAAGTAATGCTTACTAGATACAACTTCTTTTTTACTATAAGATTTTCCAGTAACAACAAGCATTGCATTTGCCTTATTATCCCATTTTACACCAGAGAGTTGTTCATCTACGACTAAATATTCTCTTTCAACTATTGCCATGGCAGAAGATGGAAGGAACAGGAGCAGAATCACAAAAAGAGAAAGACAGCATAGACGGGTAAAACGATGTTTCATAGATAGGCCTCCTTTGTTTTTCTTGATTATACACCACATTAGATGTAAAAGTCAATACGCTACATCCGATGTATGTATACTCATTTTAATAAGTTCGGAGGTGGCTATGAAAGAGTATTGGGAGATTATTCGGGAACTGCGGGAGGACTGCGATAAAAAGCAAAGTGAAATTGCAGCAGTACTGCATACCACCCAGCAGGTGTATTCCCGGTATGAAAACGGCGTCAATGAAATGCCTGTGCGGCATTTGCAAACGCTTTGCCGTTACTATCATGTAAGTGCAGATTATATTCTGGGATTATGTGAAGAAAAGCGTCCGCTGGTATAAAAAAAGGATTTTCATCCAATATGGACGAAAAGCCTTTTTCTATTTTTTTACTTCATCCTCCTGAACCAGGGAAGCTTTTCAATGGGGCAGTCTATGGAATGGGTCATGCCGCCCTTGTAGGTATCCTTGTATTCGTGGTATTCAAAGCGCTGGCCAAATTCGTTCCAGGCAATGTTCATGGCGTAGGGGGCGTGATCTTCCCGGGCAGGGTCATTACCCCGTTTTTGACAGTGAAATTAAACAGGGATTCGCTCCAGATATATCGCCCCTTATTGGATACCAACAGGGGCATGGTCTGATTGCCGGGATGGATTCTAAAATCGCAGGAAAAATCGGATTCTTCGGTGTAGGGGTTATGTACGCCGTATGCGGCGGATGCACCCCAAAAGCATTCATCTTTCAGCAATTTGTATTCGTATAGCATCGCTGTGCCTCCTGAAAGCATTTGTTCATCTATATTATGGAGATAAACGGGGGCGTTGTAAAGAGAAAAAACAGTTTTTTTACTCTTTCCTGGGAAGATTGCAAAAAATGCGCCCTTGCGGTATAATTTGATTGAGAAAATATCTTTTGCCGTTTCTGTATCAAACGTCAGCAAAAAAACATGAGGTGATCGGATGAAAAAGACGCTGTATACAGAGGTGGCGTATATTCTGGGCATTGTGATTCTGGCCATTGGCACGGCCTTTATGGAACGGGCGGATTTCGGCATGTCCATGGTGGTAGCGCCGGCCTATCTTTTCCACTTGAAGCTGTCTGAATTTTTGCCTTTCTTCAGCTTTGGTATGGCAGAATATATGCTCCAGGCGGTGCTGCTGATTTTGCTCTCCCTTATTTTGCGGAAGGCGAAAAGGACATATCTTTTTTCCTTTGTTACGGCAGTGCTCTATGGCTTTGCTTTGGACGGCGCTATTTGGACAGTGTCCTTGATCCCTTTTTCAGGAATGCTCTTCCGGGTGGTATATTATATCGTGGGCATGCTCATGTGCTCTCTTGGCGTGGCATTTTTCTTCCACACCTATATCGCCCCGGAGGCCTATGAATTATTTGTAAAAGAAATCGCAGAAAAGCATGGCCAGCCCATCAGCAGGGTAAAAACGATTTACGATTGCGTCAGCTGCGCTTTGAGCATTCTTTTATCCTTTGCATTCTTTGGCCTTTGGCATTTTGAGGGTGTGAAGCTGGGCACGGTGATCTGCGCTTTGGTGAATGGCTGGATCATCGGAAAGACATCTAAGGTGCTTCAATCCCGCTTCCAATTTCGGGATCGCCTGCCATTGCGGAAGTATTTTCAACATTAACGCTGCCCATGGGAGGTGAAACGCCTTGATTATCTACCAGCAGGAAAATTCCAGCAGCCAGGCACATGTGCAAATTGATTTGTATACGGATTTCCATTATGTTCCCCATTTGCACAGGGATCTGGAATTTGCCCTGCTGCTGGAAGGGGAAATGGAGATTACGGTGCAGGGGCGCACGGAGCTGATGCGTCCAGGCGATCTTGCCCTGGTGCTTTCCAATGAGGTGCATGCCTATCGCACGGAACGCCATTCCCAGGTGCTGGTATGCCCTTTTTCGGGGGATTTTGTGCATGCCTTCCAGCGGGAAATAGAAGGAAAGGCAGGAGAAATCAGCGTGTTTCCCTGTCCTGAAGCCCTTGGGGCATACTTGAAAAGCTGCTTCCTTCAGGATACGCCCCCGGATGCCATGACCTTAAAGGCCGCCTTCTATGCCATCTGCGCCCGATATTTGCAAGCGGTGCCCCTTCATCCGGCGCGGGAAGGGCATGATGAGCTTTTGCATAAGCTGCTCCAGTATGTGAAGGAAAATTATCGGGAAAATATCACCATGAAAACGGCGGCCCGGGCCATTGGCTATGACGCCAATTATCTTTCCCGATATTTTCATCAGATGGTGGGGATGAATTTTCGCCGCTTCATTCATCAGCATCGTATCGAATACGCCTGCTCCCTGCTGGAAAAACCGGGCATCAGTATCGCCGAGGCGGCGCTGCTCAGCGGCTTCCAGAATATCCGCAGTTTCAACCGGGCATTTCGGGAAATTATGCAGAAAACGCCTTCGGAATATCGGCAGTGAGGAGGACAGATTTTGTCCATTCCTTGCTGCTTTTTTTCTTTCTTTTCTTTGGAGCGGTTTTTATAATAAAAGCAAACGAAGGCGTAAAGGAGCAAAGTGTATGAACAAACTGGTATTGGATTTTTCCCATTCTGTCGGTACGATCAATCCCAATATTTACGGCCATTTTTCCGAGCATATCGGCGGCGTTTTTTATGATGGCTTATGGGTGGGAGAGGATAGCGGGATTGAAAATGTCCACGGCTTCCGTAAGAGCCTGGTGGACAGCTTCAAAAAAATCGCGCCCCCCGTGCTTCGCTGGCCGGGCGGCTGCTTTGCTGAAATCTATGACTGGCGGGACGGCATTGGCCCCAGGTCTCAGCGGCCTACCCGAGTAAACTGGTGGTATTACAGGGATCACCGCCTGGAAAGCAATCAGGTGGGCACTCATGAATTTATGGATTTATGCCGCTTGGTTGGTGCGGAGCCCTATTTCGCCGCCAATATGACTACCACGACCCCTCTGCATATCCGGGACTGGATTGAATACTGCAACTTCCCTGCGAATTCAACCACTCTGGCCAAGGAACGCGGGGCCAATGGAGATACGGAACCCTTTAATGTGCGGTACTGGGGCATCGGCAATGAAAACTGGGGCGGCGGGGGCCAGATGACCCCGGAGGGCTGCGCCCGGGAATATCTTCGCTATATCACCATTATGCGCAGCCTGGGCACGGCCAATTTGAAATTCATCATGTGCGGCCCTGACGGGCATAATGTTTCCTGGACCAGAAGACTCATGCAGGAATGGCGCAGCAGTCCCTACCATTTAACGGATACCTACGGCATGAGCGTGCATTATTATACACGCAGCTCCAAGGACTATGATCCCGCCCATATTGATGAAGCAGAGTGGGATTTGGTTCAGTTCAAGGCTGCAAAAATGAAGAGGATCTTGGAGGATCACCGGGCGGCCATGGATGAATTTGATCCAGACCGCAAGATCAAATTGATCGTGGATGAGTGGGGCATCTGGCATCGGGACGGCACCGGGCCTTCCAAGGGATATAATCTCTTTGAGCAGCAAAGCACCATGATGGATGCCGTGATGGCGGCCCAGACCCTGAATCTTTTCAATAATCGCTGCGATATTGTGGATATGGCCAATGTGGCCCAGCTTTGCAATAACCTTCATTCTCTTTACCTGGCGGGGGGCGAGCATTTCGTGGAAACCCCCAATTATCACGTGTTTGATCTCTATAAGGGACATCAGGGCGGCCGCCAGGTGAATGCACTGCTCACCAGTGAAGTGAAGGAAAAGGAAGGCTTTGCGCCCCTAGAAATGGTGTCCGCCTCCGCGTCCGTAAAGGAAAATGTGCTCACCCTCACTTTGGCCAATCTGGATATTTCAAAGAGCCAGCGGGTGAAGCTTTCCAGCGTGGAAGGCATTTTGCAGGGAGAAGCCAAGGTGCGGCTTTTGCATCATGAAAATGTATCCACCTGCAATACCTTTGAAGATCCCTTTGCTATCATGCCCAGGGACTGCACCATGACGGTGGCAGAAGGAATGGAAATCACCCTTCCCGCCGCTTCTGTGATGGCGATTACCTTGCCTTTGGCGGAATAATTGCGAAAAAGGAGCATGTGTATGAGCGAAGAAATGCAGATATTGGTTTCCCTGCCCATGAATGAAGATCAAAAGCAACGGATTCTTTCCTCCGCTCAGGGAGCAAATGTTACGTTTGCCCCTCAGGCGGAAGTGACGGATGAAATGCTTCAAAATGCTCAAATCGTATTTGGCAATCTGCCTGGGGAAATGCTGAAGAAAGCGCCGAATCTCAAATGGCTCCAGCTCAATTCCGCCGGGGCGGATGCATATACGAAGCCTGGCGCCCTTGATTCCCGTGTGCTGCTCACCAATGCCGTGGGCGCCTATGGGCTCACGGTATCGGAGCACATGCTTTCTTTGCTTTTCGCTATGAACAGGCGCTTGATGGAATATGATCAAAATCAGCAAAAGAACTTGTGGCAGCCCATGGGCCAGGTGAAATCCGTGGAGGGCAGCGTGATTTTGACCCTGGGCCTTGGCAATATCGGCGGGGATTTTGCGAGGAAGGTGAAGGCTCTGGGGGCCTACACCATTGGCGTGCGCAGAAATACGGGGGATTGCCCGGATTATGTGGATGAAATGCATCCTCTCTCCAGCCTGGATGATCTTTTGGCCCGTGCGGATGTAGTGGCCATCGCGCTGCCCTTAACAGAGGAAACCAAGGGCATGATGAATGAAGCGCGGCTGATGAACATGAAAAAGGATGCCCTGCTCATCAATGTTGGGCGCGGGCCCATTGTGGATACGGATGCGCTGCTCCAGGTGGTGGGTGCAGGGCATCTTGGGGGCGCAGCCCTGGATGTGACGGATCCCGAGCCCTTGCCCCCTGATCATCCCCTGTGGCAGCAGGAACGGGTGATCATTACGCCTCATGTGGCGGGCAGCTTCTATCTTCCCGAAACCAAGAACCGGGTGATCACCGTGTTTCTGGAAAACTTGAAAAGATACCGGGCCGGGGAGCAATTGAAAAACCTGGTGAATCATTAACGCAAGGCGGCCGGATACCGGCCGCTTTTTCACTTGTAAAATCTTCTTGTGCGGGTTCAAAGGTATTGACTGGGTGGAAAAACGTGGTTAAAATATTAATGAAATATTACAAAAGTATTTCTTTGCGCAAGGAGGTTGTGAGAAGATGAAGAAGTGGATGGCTGTGCTGATGCTGGTGTTGCTTTTGTCGGTGATGCCCATGGCTCAGGCGGCTACTGTGATTCAGCGGCCCGATCAGTATTTTACCATTATGATGTATCGCAGCGCGGCGGTGGAGCGCATGCCGGGTACGGAGATCACCTCCTTTGAGCGTGATCAGAATGATATGGTGTACACCACCAGCAGCGGTGCCATGAACGGCGATAAGGTGGGGAAAACCACCCTGTTTCTGGAGGAATACGATTCTGAAAAAGATATATATTACCATAGCAGGATCCACGTGACAGTGGAGCCTCTGGATAAGGCCATCGAATGGGAACGGGATCAATCGGCCAACAGCGCCGAGATGAAAGCCTGGGTGAAGGATAACGGCCACGTATTTGCCGTGGGCCAGCGCTACAGCGTGAAAACCGCCTGCACCAAGGATGGCAAATCCCTGAAGGTGACCTATTCCAGCAATCGCCCGGAGGTGGCCTCGGTGGATGAAAACGGCATGGTCACCATGAACGCCCCCGGCACGGCCAATATCACCTACCAGGCCGAGGGCAATCCGGGCTTTGACTGCTTTCTGATTGTGCATGACGGCGATGCCTGGGAGCACACCTATGGCTATTATGAGCCTGCCGATCCCAGCGCCCGGCTGAATGTGTATAAAAAAGCGGATGAAAAAAGCCAGGTGATCGCCACCATGGGCCGCTGGGAATCGGATAATTTCTATGTATTTTCCAGGGGCGAGGAATGGAGCCGGGTTTCCCTGAACGGGAAAATCGGCTATGTGAAAACGGCGGAGCTGCATTTCAAAGACCAGGAAGCTGAAAATGAAAACCGGGATATTCAGGTGCCCTGCACCATGTATGTAAATGCCCAGTCCCTGGGGAAATTGGATCTGGTGAGCCAGCCCAACCGGGGAAGCTGGCTGGGAGAATATGCTACCGATACCCCGGTGTATGTGACGGAAATTACGGACGGCTTTGCTAAGGTGACCGTGGATGGCAAAAGCGGCTATATGAACCTGACCTTTCTTAGCAGCATTAAGCCCGAAAACGTGATCGAGGATCAGACCCAGGCCCTGCAGGGCAAGGTGATGCAGGTGTATGTGCCCGGTGGGGAAGCGCTGAAAGTATGGGGCGATAAGGGCGCGTCGATCACGGGCAATCAAGTGGGCTCCCTGAAAAATGGGGAAGTGGTGCTGATGGTGGGCAAATTGGGGGATCATGCCGAGATCGTTTATAACGGGAAAATTGCTTATGCGCAGAAAAAATATCTGGTGAACCCTGAGAATGAAAGCGAATCCTCCGTCAGCAAGGGCGTGATCATGCATGTGAATGCCCAGGGAGAGGTGGCTGTTTACAGCGAAGCTAAGGCTGCTTCTGCCATCAAGCAGAAGGTGGCCAGCGGTACGGAAGTGGTGGTATATACCAACTTGAATGGCTGGTCCCTGGTGAATATCGGCGGATACACGGGCTATATCCAAAGCCAATTCCTGCTATCCGGCTCAGGGGATGCCCAGAGTTCTGCACCCTCTGGCAATATGATCGTGCAGACGGGGAATACGGGCAAATTGTTTCTTCGGGCCAAGCCAAAGGCGGGGGCCGCCATCCTTGACAAGTATCCCAACGGCACCTATGTCACGCTGCATGCAAAAATGGGGGAATGGGGCCATGTGACGGTGCAGGGCAAGCAGGGCTATATGATGCTTAAATTCTTGGCATCCGTCCCCCATCAGCAGCCGGAGGAAGAAAAGAAGGAAGAAGCGGAAACCACCCCGGATACCGGCATCGCTCAAATGATGGTGGTGCAAACGGGGAACACCGGTAAGCTCTATTTGCGGGCGGAGCCCAAAGCGGGCACGGCGATTCTGGGCAAATATCCCAACGGCACTTTGATCACCGTCCATGAAAAAATGGGCGAATGGGGCCGTGTGACGGTGCAGGGCAAGCAGGGCTATATGATGCTTAAATTCTTGGCATCCGTCCCCCATCAGGAGCCGGATGAAGAAAAGAAGGAAGAAGCGGAAACTACCCCGGATACCGGCATCGCTCAAATGATGGTGGTGCAAACGGGGAACACCGGTAAGCTCTATTTGCGGGCGGAGCCCAAAGCGGGCACGGCGATTCTGGGCAAATATCCCAACGGCACTTTGATCACCGTCCATGAAAAAATGGGCGAATGGGGCCGTGTGACGGTGGAAGGGAAGCAGGGCTATATGATGGTCAAGTTCCTGGCCGACGCCCCCAGCCAGCAGCCCGAGGAAGAAAAGAAGGAAGAGGAAACCAAGGAAGAGGAAAAGATACCGGAATATGTGGCGCCCAAGGCTATGGTGGTGCAGACGGGGAACAGCGGCAAGCTCTATCTCCGGGCGGAGCCCAAGGCAGGCGCCAGCATTCTGGATAAGTACCCCAACGGCACCTTGCTGGTTCTGTATGAAACAAGCGGCGAATGGGGACGGGTGCTGATCGAGGGCAAACAGGGCTATATGATGCTCAAATTCCTGGCCGTTGCTCCCGTCCGGCAGCCGGAGGAGGAAAAAGAAGAGGAAAAAACGGAGGAAACGCAGCCCCCGGCCGAAGCGCCTGAAGAAGAACCCAAGGAAGAGCCCAAGGAGGAGACGCCTGAAGCTGTTCAGCCTGTGAAGCCTGCCAATGCAGCCACTGTAACCCATCCCAAGGGAAGCTTTGTGAATCTGCGCTCCGGCCCCCATACCGATTACCGGGTGGTGGAGCAGATTTCACACGGTACGCAAGTGGAGGTCCTTGAGAGGGGCGAATATTGGAGCAAGATCCGGGTAAACGGTCAGGAAGGCTATATGGTATCCAATTATCTCAAATGAAAAATTGCTGCATCGGTTGAACCGGTGCAGCAATTTTTAGTTTGTCGAAAAAGTATTTTCGACAAACTGCGAATGGAAGTCAGCTAAAGCAGTCTTCCATTCGATCCATCACATTTACTGCAAAAATGGCTTTCCAGCCCTGTGAAAAGGGATGGAAAGCCTATTTTTGCGGTCGTAAATTGATATAGGAAGCGGAATACTTCCGCTCCTCGCCGCCGCGCATGTCGCCGGCTGCGGATTACAGTCGAAGGGCAGCGGCCCTTCGACGCATCCCAGGGGTTTTGTGACAGGCTAAAAATTGCTGCATCGGTTGAACCGGTGCAGCAATTTTGAGTTTATACGGTAAGATCGGTGCTTTTGATGGGCACGGCTTTGCGCAGCCCCTCCAAAGTGCATTCCACCTGATAGCCGATTTTGCCGGCGCTGAACATGATGGTTTCAAATTCTTCCGCCGTTTTGTGGATCAGAGTGGGGAAGGGCTTTTTCATGCCAATAGGGGAGCAGCCTCCGTGCACATAGCCGGTAAGGGGCAAAAGTTCCTTGGATTTAAGCATTTCCAGGGCCTTTTCGCCAACGGCGGCAGCCGCCTTTTTCAAATCCAATTCTTCCTCTACCGGGATCATGAATACGTAATGCCCCTTGCTTTTGCCCACGGTCACCAGGGTTTTGAAGGTGCGTTTGGGGTCTTTGTTCAGCACCTTGGCTACGTCCACCCCGCTGACCACCCCGGAATCCACATAGCAATAATCCTGATAGGGCACCTTCAAGCGCTCCAGGGTGCGCATAACATTGGTTTTTTCAGGCTTTGCCATAACGCTTATTCCAGCTCCTGGCCGTTTTCGATGGCCGTGATCTGATCCACCCGGCGCTGATGGCGGCCGCCTTCAAATTCAGTGGTCATGAAGATTTCCACGATCATCTTGGCGGTTTCAGGGGCGATGACCCGGCCGCCGATGGCCAGCATATTGGCGTCGTTATGGGCGCGGGTCATCTTAGCGCTGTAGCAATCGGAGCAGCAGCAGCAGCGAATCCCCTTCACTTTATTGGCGGCTATGGAAATGCCAACGCCGGTACCGCAGATCACAATGCCCCGGTCGTATTCCTTGGCGGCAACGGCCTTGGCAGCCCGCAGGGCGAATACGGGATAATCCCGGGTGGTATCGTTATCATGAATGCCCAAATAGGTGGCTTCTGCGCCCAGCTCTTTCAGGGTTTCCATCACGGCGTCCTTGAGCACCACACCGGCGGGATCGCAGGCAACAGCAATTTTCATAGGAGGAATACCGTCCTTTCGTTTGTAGATCATGCCTGTATAGTATAGCGCAAAAAGCCAGGAAGGGCAAGGGCGGAAAAATGATGAAAAAGCATTTCTTTTTCCATGTACCCCTTGCAATTCCATGAAAAAGGGGATATAATGCTTCCATACCGCGAGGAAAGGGAATGGCGGCGCCGGGTGTGAAAAGAGAACTGCCGGTTGGTGCAAGGCAGCGGCACAGGCCCGTGATCCACCCTGGAGCGGGCGGCGATGAGCCGCCGGGGCGCGCCCCTTACAGCGTAAACGAGAGGGCGTTTTGGTTTGAAACGCCAATCGGGGTGGCAACGCGGTACTTCCGTCCCTGTGCAGGGCGGTTTTTTTATTTTCAGAATAGGAGAGGGAGGACACAATACCATGCTGGATATCAAACGGATCCGCCAGAATCCCCAGGAACTGATCGATGCGCTGAATAAGCGCAATTCTTCCATTGATATTTCCGAATTGCTCCAATTGGATGAAGAGCGCCGGGAAGCCCTGGGCCAGGTAGAAGCGCTGAAAAATAAGCGCAATGAAGAAAGCAAGAAGATCGCCCAGGTGAAGCGTCAGGGCGGGGATGCTTCCGAAATTATGGAAGCCATGCGCAAGGTGGGCGATGAAATCGCCGTGCTGGATAAGCAGGTGAATGAGATCGATGAAAAGATCAACTATATTCTGATGCGCCTGCCCAATCTGCCCCACGAAAGCGTGCCCATCGGCAAGGATGACACGGAAAATGTGGAGCAGCGCCGCTGGGGCGAGCCCCGGAAATTTGAGTGGGAACCCAAGGCCCACTGGGATATCGGCACCGATCTTGGCATTTTGGATTTTGAAGCTGCCGCCAAAATTTCTGGCGCCCGCTTCACGGTATATAAGGCCCTTGGCGCCCGCCTGGAGCGCGCCGTGATTAATTTCTTCATGGATACCCATGCGGGCGACGGCTATGAAGAAGTGCTGCCCCCCTATATGGTGACCCGCGCCACCATGACCGGCACCGGCCAGCTGCCCAAGTTTGAAGA